>DJBM01000145.1:0-10056 GCA_002430405.1 Actinobacteria bacterium UBA5976 | reverse complement strand
ATCCATTCAAGATCGCGTAATGAGTAATCAAAAGCTTCTATGAGTGAAGTCATTTCCGAGGACATTGAAGTATTGGACATTAATCGGTTATCAGTGTTGAGCGTCACTCGGAAATTTAACTTCCGTAATAATCCAATCGGATGTTCGGCAATGCTGGCTGCTGCGCCCGTGTCCACATTGGACTTTGGGCAAAGTTCAAGTGGAATTCGACGATCACGTACGTAGGCGGCCAAGTCACCTAAAGTCACAGTGCCATCAGCATTCATAGTGATGTCGTCAATTATTCGCACACCATGACCAAGTCGTTCCGCGCCACAAAATTGAATCGCTTCCCAAATACTTTTTAGACCAAATGCTTCACCAGCATGAATTGTGAAATGCGCATTATTGCGTTGCAAATAATGGAATGCCTCAATGTGTTCCGTTGGCGGATAGCCCTTTTCTTTTCCTGCGATATCAAAACCGACGACACCACGATCACGATATTCAACCACCAGCTTTGCAATTTCAAGTGATACATCTGCCATACGCATCGCGGTAAGTAGAGTACCGATCTTTATGTTGTGTCCAGCCGCTTTAGCAGCAGCCTCACCTTGAGTAAAACCAAGTAAGACGTTGTCTATCACCTCGCGGTAGCTTAACCCTTTTGCAGTGTGCAACTCGGGGGCAAAACGAATTTCAGCAAATACGACACCATCAGCTGCTAAATCCTGGGCGCACTCACTTGCAACTCGTTGTAACGCGTCTGGAGTTTGCATTACGCCAACAGTATGAGCGAAAGTTTCTAAATAAACTTCCAGCGAACCTTGCACTGCAGTATGAAACCAATTTGTAAGTTCCAATTCATTGTCATATGGCAAAGAGTTATAGCCGTGCTGCTTTGCTAATTCCAAAATAGTACTAACACGCAAACCGCCATCTAGGTGATCATGAAGTACAACTTTAGGAATTGCTTTAATTACAGCAAGGGAAATCATTAGTCCTCATCGCGATTAACAAGTTCAGGGGAAAAGGCAGGTAAGCAGATTGCAACGTAATGTGCATCTTCCCTTGTTAGGTAGCGAACTTTCTCACCAGCTCGCGTAATCAATGCTTGCCCCGCACCAACGTTGATAGTTTTACCCTCGTGTTCAACATCAATGGAACCTGTGATCACTATCGTGAATTCATCGAAGTTTGGAACTTGTGCGGGTTCAGACCAACCTGCTGGTGCATGCATAACTGCAACAGAGACGTCATTGTCGCCAGTTTTTACTCGACCTATGTATTCTGCAATCGATTTGCCACCAGGTACTGGGATCATTGTTGGTTCGCTAATTAACTCAGGCATGCCCAAAGAATACCTGCACAACCCCCAATCAAAAGAATCTTAAACAAGACGGTCGATTATCAGTGGCAGGCGTGCAGAGATTTCCTCTCTCCCACCCACTTCATAACCAGTAGTTAAAACTTCCAGTGCTGGTTCAAAACGAGCTGGTTCATCGGTATGCAACGTGAATAACTTCATACCTTTGGCAACAGCCTCACCATGGCCAACATGCCACTGGATTCCCGCGCCAGCTTGCACGTCATCCTCTTTGCGGGCCCGGCCAGCTCCTAAGCGCCAACTAGACATACCAACAGCTAGTGCATCAAGTTTGATTAAATAACCATCACTTTGCGCCACGACATCGTGAGTTTCTTTAGCGGTGGGCAGCGCAGCGTCAACGTCTCCACCTTGGGCGCTGATCATCGCGCGCCAAACATCCATCGCAGAACCATCACGCAAAGCAACAGCAGGATCTTTAGTTCCCTGGGCACCGGATGCTTCTAACATTTCGCGCGCCAAAGTTATTGTTAGTTCGATGACATCGGCTGGTCCGCCGCCGGCTAGCACCTCTAACGACTCTTTTACTTCCAGTGCGTTTCCGGCAGTTCGGCCAAGTGGCACATCCATCGCAGTTAACAAAGCTCGAGTTGTTACGCCAGCATCGTTACCAATTTCCACCATAGTCGTTGCAAGTTCACGAGCTTGCTCAACCGTTTTCATGAAAGCGCCAGAGCCAACTTTGATATCAAGTACTAAGGCCCCAGTACCCTCGGCAATTTTCTTACTCATAATCGAAGCAGAAATTAGCGGTATAGATTCCACGGTTCCCGTGACATCGCGTAGGCCATAAATTCGACGATCAGCTGGCGCTAAAGTTTGGCTTGCAGCGCAGATTACTGCGCCAGTTTCTTTTAAGACCTCAAACATTTCGGTATTAGTAAGACTTGCACGCCAGCCAGGAATTGATTCAAGTTTGTCCAGTGTGCCACCAGTGTGACCCAGACCCCGACCAGAAAGTTGTGGCACGCTAACGCCGCACGCAGCAACAAGTGGGGCTAACGGCAAAGTAATTTTGTCGCCAACGCCACCCGTTGAATGCTTATCCGCAGTGGGCCGCCCAAGATCTGACCAGTTCATAGTCTCGCCAGAATCGATGTAAGCCTTAGTCCAACGCACGATCTCGCGCCGATTCATACCGTTTAGCAAAATTGCCATTGCCATTGCCGACATTTGTTCTTCTGCAATGACATTTCGCACGTAAGCGTCTACGAACCAATCGATTTGTTGATCAGATAATTCGCGCTTATCGCGCTTTGCAGCAATAACTTCAGTTGCTGCGAAAGGCTCGGTTCTCATGCATCAAGGGTATTACTTAAAGCCGATCTTTTAAATCGTGAGCACCAAAGGCATCTGGCAATATTTCAGCCATAGTTTTGATTCCACTAACTGAATCAAGTAAGCAAGTAGGGCCGCCATGCTCCCAAAGCAATTGTCGGCAACGTCCACACGGCATCAATGAATTTCCATTACGGTCAACACAAGCCACGGCAACTAATTTGCCACCACCTGAGCTGATCAAACTCGATATAAGTCCACATTCAGCACATAAAGCCACACCGTAGGCAGCATTCTCTACATTGCATCCAGTAACAATGCGACCATCATCAACTAAGCCAGCAACCCCAACAGGAAAGTTTGAGTACGGCGCGTATGCAGTAGACATTGCACTAGTTGCAGCCACGCGCAATTCATCCCAATCTATTTCCATCAGTGGTCTTCTCCCTTACGATATGGAACTCCATCAGCAGCGGGTGGCCGCAAATTTTGAGATGCAGTAGCTAGCACCAACAAAGTGGTGATGTACGGCGCAACTTGAGCAACTTCCGGAGGGAAGGACGTAGCTGAGAAGTAGGCCCCAATCATTACTGCGCCAAGCAACAAGAATCCAATAGCAGTGTTCCGCCTGGAACTTCGCAGCATCCAGGCGCCAATTGTGAATAAAATAATTGCGCCAAGTAAAATTAATCCTTTAACGTTTTGATTTCCGGTATCAATTAGCCGCAAAGTATCAATGTAACCAAACATTATGGCGCCAGCTGCTGTTCCACCAGGACGCCAGTCACCAAAAATCATTGTTGCTAACCCAATGTAACCACGACCAGCAGTATTTCCATTTCGGTAAATAGTCGATGCAATCGAAAGATATGCTCCACCAAGACCAGCAAGCATTCCGGAGAACACGACTGCGGCGTATTTGTATTGCACAACTTTCACGCCCAGTGAATCAGCTGCCCATGGATTTTCACCCGCACTGCGCAACCGAAGGCCAAATGCAGTTTTCCAAAGCAAATAACTTGTCATTATGAAAAGTAAAAGCGTAATGATAGTTAAGAGCGACATGTTGTAGAACAGACCTGCTACTAAACCAGCTAAGTCACTTACGAAGAAGATTCCTTTTTCATGAAGCGCAGTTAGTGGCTCAACAATTGAATCCAAAGTAAAAACTGGAATTTTACCTTTTATCGGTGGCGATTGAGCTTGACCACCACCCGGCGCATTAGTAAAGAGCAAAATGGCCAGGAACTTAGTTGTACCCAAGGCTAATAAGTTTATGGCAGTACCCGCAATAATTTGATCCACACCGAAAGTCACCGCGGCAACGGCAAGTAGTAAGCCACCGATTGCGCCAAAAATTATTCCGGCTAGAACTCCAGCCCAGGCGCCCCATTGCCAACCAGCCCAACCAGCTCCAAAAGTGCCAAGGATCATCATGCCTTCCAGGCCAATGTTGATAACGCCAGCACGTTCTGCCCAGATTCCAGCAAGACCGGCAAGTGCGATCGGTGAAGCAAATACAAGCGCTTGCGCAATTGTTACTGTGCTAGTTAAGTCGCCATTACTCGTAATAGTGCGAGTAATCGAAAGCATAGTTATCGCAGTAAATGCTGATCCAATAAAACGATGCGACTTTAAGTAAGTCATGCGGACACCTCCTGTTTTGCAAGTGCACGAGCGACACTTCGTTGCTCGCTCTTGACTTGATTTCGCCGCACTACTTCATAGGAGATAACGACAACAATCACAATTAGTCCTTGCATAATTGTGGAAATTTCCCGAGGCACACCTTCCAGAACTAATTGTCCACTTGAAACATCGAGAAATGCCACAAAAATTGCTCCGATTGCAATGCCAACAGGATTGTTACGACCTAATAATGCAATCGCAATGCCTATGAATCCCCATTCCGTTGGGAATTGTAGATTGTAGGAACCAGTTTGGCCAAGTAAATATGGAAGTCCAACTAATCCAGCTACTGCACCAGAAAGCAACATTGTGGTGACAATCATGCGAGTGGATTGCACGCCACTTGTTCGGGCGGCTGATGCAGATTTACCTGTTGCGCGTAGATCGAAACCAAATCGGGTTCGGTTTAGTAAAAACCAATACCCAACACCTACGAAAATAGAGATTATTAAGAATCCATACACTTTTGTGTCTGGATCAATAAATGCGTTACCACGCAACATTCCAGATTCAGGAATGAACTTCGTACCACGAATATTGACGCTAGTTTCGGTGCCAATGCTTGTTCGAACGATTAGGTAACTAATAATTCCAACTGCAATGAAGTTCAACATAATTGTCGAAATAACTTCGCTGACACCGCGCGCAACTTTAAGCCAGGCAGCAATTCCGGCCCATGCAGCGCCAACAAACATAGCAGTCAAGATTGTCACAGTTATCGATATCGCTTTTGGAAGTTGTAAATTGCTAGCAACTACGGCAGCGGCTAAAGAGCCTAAAATATATTGACCATTGACGCCAATGTTGAAAAGGTTCATTTTGAATCCAATGGAAACAGCTAAAGCACTCAAGAAATAAACAGTGGCCAAGTTAAGCATCAAAGTCATAGCGCGCGGAGAAGTTCCGTAATTCCACATTGAAGAGAAAATAACTGTGACATTGGCACCAATAGAAATCAAAATTACGGCAGTTGCTGCAAGAGATACGCCCAACCCAATTGCTGGCGCAATCAAGCTGGTTGCGAGGCGACGAAGATTCATTAGGCAGCTCTCCCAGCACCGGTCATTGCAGTACCCAGTTCTTGTGGAGTAACAGTTGCAGGATCGGCGTCCGCAACGAATTTTCCTCTGAGTAAAACTTTGATGGAATCGCTCAAGCCAATCAGCTCGTCAAGATCTGCAGAAATTAACAATACGGCAAGGCCAGCCTGGCGGGCATTACGGATGTGATCCCAGATTGCGGCTTGCGCGCCGACATCTACGCCACGGGTTGGGTGCGCTGCAATTAATAGTTTTGGATCACCAGACATTTCTCGACCAACGATTAGTTTCTGTTGGTTGCCACCAGAAAGGGCACTTGCGTTTACATCAATGCTGGGAGTTCGCACATCATATTCGGCCACAATGCGCTTGGTGTCAGCCTTTGCGCCGCGAGGATTCAACCAAAAACCTTTAGCATTCGGCGCTTTAGTTTGATGTCCGAGCATTCTATTTTCCCAAAGTGGTGCTCCAAGTAATAGTGCCTGTCGCTGGCGATCTTCTGGAATAAAACCAATTCCAAGATCGCGCCGATAACGTGTGGATTTCTTACTGATGTCTTCATCCTGGAACATTACTTTTCCAGTAGCGGATTCGATTCCCATTAAGGCGTTTAGAATCTCGGCCTGGCCATTTCCTTCTACTCCAGCAATTCCTAAAATTTCGCCAGCTCGAATTTTAAATGAGACGCCATCAACGATTGCTTTCCCACCAGCTGCAATAACACCTAAATTTTCAACAGTAAGTACAACTTGATCTTGAATAGTATTACCAACAGATTGGGGAGTTGGTAATTCACTACCGACCATCATCTCGGCAAGGACACGCGCCGAAACATTTTCGGTATGGGGATTGACGCTGCCGACAGTCGTCCCCTGGCGGATGACGGTTATCTCATCAGCTATGGAAAGGACTTCATCGAGTTTGTGGCTGATGAAAATAACTGTAAATCCTTGCTTCTTTAAGTCACGAAGCGTATTGAATAATTCTTCTACTTCATGTGGGACAAGTACTGCTGTGGGTTCATCAAGGATCAATATGTGTGCGCCACGATAAAGGACTTTAAGAATCTCAATACGTTGCCGATCCCCAACTCCAAGTTCACTAACTAAAACATCTGAATTTACTGCCAGACCATTTTCAGCGGCTATATCTGAAATTAGTTTGCGAGCTTTTGCAAAATCTAATTTGCCGCCCGATTTTGGTTCACTTCCCAAAATAATATTTTCCAAAACAGTGAAATTATCTGCCAGCATGAAATGCTGATGCACCATTCCAATACCTGCAGCAATTGCATCAGACGGTGAATTAAAAACTAAGGCCTTACCATTAATTGAAATGATTCCTTCGTCAGCTTTTTGCATACCGTAAAGAATCTTCATCAAAGTTGATTTGCCTGCGCCATTTTCACCGACGATTGCATGAACGGTTCCAGAGGCAACCTTTAGATTTATGTCGCTATTCGCAATTACTCCAGGAAAGCGTTTCCAGATCCCTTGTAGTTCTACCGCTACTGAATTTTCGCTCATGTCTTGAGACCAGGCCCTTCAACTAATGAATTTCTACTATCCAAACTTACGACTAACCTCAATAAAAAGTGAGGCTCGGGTGGAAATTAATCCACCCGAGCCTCAATCTATTTAGTTTTTATTCAACTGTGGTGCCAACAACAACTTCGCCGGATGCAATCTTCGCAGCAGCAGCGTCAGCAGCAGCAGCATATTCAGCAACGGCAGAGTTAGAGCTGGAGTAACCAACGCCTTCCTTGCTTAGGTCAAAGGCCTGGATTCCAACTAGTGGAGCGCCATTAACCAAGGCAGCGATTACGTCATATACAGCTACGTCAACACGCTTCAACATGGATGTCAAAATGAAATCCTTGTATTCAGCAAGTGCTGGCACGGTGTACTGATCGGAGTCAACGCCGATTGCCCAGTAACCTGCGCCTGCGGCCTTAACGGACTGGAACATTCCAAGACCGGAACCACCAGCAGCTGCATAGATAACATCTGCGCCATTAGCGATCATGCCGTCAGTTGCAGTCTTTGCCTTTTCTGGCACGTTCCATGCAGTGTTGTCGCCAGCAGGACCCATGTACTTGGAATCGATGATGATGTCAGGATTAACTGAACGTGCACCTTCGTTGTAACCAGCTTCAAAAGCCTTGATTAGATCGATTTCCATACCACCGATGAAGCCAATGTGACCTGACTTTGATGCGGAGGCTGCAATTACACCTGTTAGGTATGAACCCTGCTCTGCAGCAAAGATCAATGATCCAACGTTTGGTGAATCCACAACGGAGTCAACAATTGCAAATGTTGTTTCTGGGAACTTTGGAGCAACTGCAGCAAGTGCAGTGCTGTATGCGAATCCAACAGCAATAACAGGGTTGTATCCACCCTCAGCTAGAAGAGTCAAAAGTTCTTCGCGAGCTGCGTCTGTTGCACCTGCGCCTGAGTTAACTTCCTTGATTTCAACACCAAGATCAGTTTGTGCTTTTGATAGACCAGCAAATGCAGCATCGTTAAACGATCCGTCACCCTTGCCGTCTTGGTCATACGCCATTCCAACCTTGACAGCTGAAGCTGCAGCTGTTGGCGCTGCGCTTTCAGCGGTATCGCTACTCGATCCACAAGCTGCTAGCGCCAATGACGCTACAGCCAGGACGGAGGCAAGTTTTACACCCTTCAACACGGAGGGCTCCTCTCATATCAATAATGCGCCAATCGCATCACCAAGAAGAGTTTACGTTGTAGGGTTTTTCACCGCGCGTTCACCACCCAGTAATCCAAAAGTGTGACCTAGCTGTGATGAAGTCCAACACACATCTTTCACTCACGTCCCACCTGCAACAAAGCGACTGGGCCTCCAGAAATGCACATCGAAACCGTTAATGTTGGCAAATGCGTACATTAATAACCGATCATCCCTTGATAGCTCACAAACTAACTGCGCTTCGCGACAAGCAAACGGATTCCCAGACTTTTCGCCGGCTTGCAGACGAATTAGTAACCCTCTTAGCGTATGAGGCCACTCGGGATATTCGCGTGGAGCCAGTAACTGTGCAAACCCCAGTTGCCCCAGCGCAGGGAGTTCGATTGACCGCTCCCACACCGGTTGTGATCCCAATTCTGCGAGCGGGACTGGGAATGCTCGATGGCATGACGCGCATGTTACCTACTTCTGAAGTTGGCTTCTTGGGAATGGTTCGCGATCACGACACGTTGCAACCTTCTACTTACGCTGATCGAATTCCAGGTGACTTAAAGGGACGGCACGTATTTTTGCTTGATCCGATGCTGGCAACAGGTGGAACTCTAATTTCTGCCATTGAATTGATGTTGGATCGTGGGGCTAACCAAATTACGGCGATATGTTTATTGTCAGCCCCAGAAGGCATCGCCGCGTTGGAAAAATCACTTGAAGGTCGCGATGTAGATGTGTTACTTGTAACTGCTGTCGTGGATGAAAAGTTAAACGAAAAGGGTTACATAGTTCCGGGCCTAGGCGATGCCGGCGATCGCTTATTTGGTGTTGCTTAGTTCTTAGTAGTTTCAGCTCAGGAGTTTTACAGGTCTCTACCTGCGAGTTACCTCGCTCAAATCCAGAAGTGCGCTGACTCGTGGGACGCGAGAGAATAACCCAGTGAGCGAAATTCAAACCGAAGTGTTAGTGGTTGGCGCGGGACCTGCTGGTTCTGCTGCTGCAACTTACGCTGCTCGCGCTGGCCACGAAGTAACTCTGATTGATTCAGCTACTTTTCCACGTGATAAACCATGCGGTGATGGCCTAACTCCTCGAGCAATTGCGGAACTAAACGCAATCGGATTAAGTGATTGGCTGGCAGGACGCGCACGCAACAAAGGACTCCGCGCTGCTGGCTTTGGACAAGAATTACTGCTTCCTTGGCCGGGAGGATCGCTGCCAGATTACGGTGGCGCAGCACCAAGACTCGAACTCGATGAACAAATTATGTGGATAGCGAAAGCAGCCGGGGCAAAAGTTTTAGAAGGCCACACTGCAACTGATGTAGTGCTGGACTCGGGCGTAATCAAATCAGTAATTGCGAAAACAGATAGCGGCATCGTTACATTCAATGCAAATTCGGTAATCATCGCTGATGGCGCGCGATCTCAACTCGGTCGCAAGCTTGGTCGGGAGTGGCATCGTGATACTGCGTATGGTGTTGCAGCACGTGGCTATATAAAGAGTGAGCGCCACGACGATCCATGGATTTCATCACACTTGGAATTACGCGGCGATAAAAATGAAATTCTTTCGGGCTACGGTTGGATCTTCCCTCTCGCAAATGGTGAAGTAAATGTCGGAGTTGGCACACTTGCCACCCATAAACGCCCGGCTGAGGTAAACCTTCGCGCATTGATGAATACCTATGCAGATCAACAACGTGAGGACTGGAAATTTTCAGGTGACATTCGTTTGCCGTGGTCATTCTTGTTACCAATGGGTGGCGCAGTTTCTGGAATTGCTGGAAAGAATTTTATGTTTATTGGCGACGCCGCCGGATGCGTAAACCCACTCAACGGTGAAGGCATTGATTACGGATTAGAAACTGGCCGACTTGCCGCAGAGATGTTAGATACCGAATCAGATTTTTCAGTTGCTTGGCCAGCGCAACTTCGCACACATTACGGCCTTGCATTTTCAATTGCTCGACGCCTG
>DJBM01000083.1:1402-10231 GCA_002430405.1 Actinobacteria bacterium UBA5976 | reverse complement strand
GCGCCAGGTGGTCGTCCAGGTGGTCGCCCGAATTCACCAGGTGGTCGCGGCAATGCTGCTGGCGCTTTTGGTAAATCCGGTGGCAGGCCTTCAAAGGGTCGTAAGTCAAAGCGTGCAAAGCGTCAAGAGTACGACAACATGATGGCGCCAGTTA
This sequence comes from Actinobacteria bacterium UBA5976, assembly GCA_002430405.1. Lineage (GTDB taxonomy): Bacteria > Actinomycetota > Actinomycetes > S36-B12 > UBA5976 > UBA5976. Next base: position 10,077 of record DJBM01000083.1, on the reverse strand, counting down.
CTGGTGGCTCCGCAGTTGCAATGGGGCGCGGCGATGTACTTCGGCTCGCTCGCGGATGTTCGCTGAGTGATTTCGCAGACAAAATAAATGCTGAGCCAGCCTCACTTGTGCAGATTCTTTTCAAGATGGGCGAAATGGTAACTGCCACTCAATCGGTAAATGAGGAGACACTGCAACTACTAGGTGCCGAACTAAATTACGAAATCCAAATTATTTCACCAGAAGACGAAGACCGAGAACTTTTGGAATCCTATGATCTTGAGTTTGGTAACGAAGGTGACGAGGAAGACTTAGTAATTAGACCGCCAGTTGTTACCGTAATGGGTCACGTGGATCACGGTAAGACACGACTGCTTGATGCGATTCGACAGACGAACGTCATTGAGCGGGAAGCAGGTGGAATCACCCAGCACATTGGCGCTTACCAAATTCACCACACACATGATGGTATTGAGCGCGCAATAACATTTATTGATACTCCTGGACACGAGGCATTTACCGCCATGCGTGCACGTGGCGCTCAAGTAACTGACATTGCAGTCTTGGTAGTTGCTGCCGATGATGGTGTTAAGCCACAAACTATTGAAGCTCTCAACCATGCCCAAGCTGCCGGCGTTCCAATTGTTGTTGCTGTTAACAAGATCGATAAAGAAGGATCTGATCCAACTAAGGTTCGTGGCCAGTTAACGGAATATGGTTTAGTTCCAGAAGAGTATGGTGGCGACACGATCTTTGTTGACGTATCAGCAAAATCAAATCTAAACATCACTGAATTAATTGATTCGATTTTGCTTACTGCCGATGCCGGTCTGGATCTACGGGCCAATCCTGTGCAGGACGCACAAGGTGTTGCAATTGAAGCAAATCTCGATCGTGGTCGTGGACCTGTTGCCACTGTATTGGTGCAACGTGGAACACTTCGTCCTGGCGATTCCATTGTTGTGGGCGATGCATTTGGTCGCGTTCGCGCCATGATGGATGAAAATGGCGAAGCTGTTAAGGAAGCTGGTCCAGCTCGCGCAGTTCAAGTTTTGGGTCTGACATCAGTGCCAAGTGCGGGCGATAGTTTCTTAGTTGTTGCAGAAGATCGCATTGCTCGTCAGATTGCGCAATCTCGTGGCGCTCGCGAACGAAATGCGGAACTCGCAGCCCGCCGTGGCCGTCACACTCTCGAAGATGTCCTCAAGGCATTGGAAAAGGGTGAAGTTGTTGAGCTAAAGATCATCATCAAGGGTGACGTATCTGGTTCTGTGGAAGCACTTGAAGATGCACTTCTCAACATTGACGTAGATGACGAAAATGTAATTTTGCGTGTTATCCATCGTGGCGTTGGCGCAATTACTGAAAATGACGTTTCACTTGCAGCTGCTTCGGATGCGATGATCATTGGCTTTAACGTTCGACCAGAAGGAAAGTCACGCGACTTGGCTGATCGAGAAAATGTGGAAATCCGTTATTACAACGTAATTTACGGCGTAATCGACGACATCGAATCTGCACTTAAGGGAATGCGTAAAGCTGAGTACGAAGAAGCTGAACTCGGTTCGGCTGAAGTTCGCGATGTATTTCGTTCCAGCAAGTTTGGAAATATCGCTGGTTGCATAGTTCTTAACGGTGATATTAGGCGCAAGGCAAAAGCCCGATTGGTTCGCGATGGCGCTGTTGTGAAAGCAGACCTATCCATTGATACCTTGCGTAGATTCAAGGATGATGCCACCGAAGTTCGCGAGGGGTTTGAGTGCGGTATCGGGCTTGGATCGTTCAATGACATTAAAGTTGGCGACATCATCGAAACATTCGAAATGCGCGAGATAGTTCGCACTTAACAATCGCTCTAGTTCTGGTGTTAATAATTTTTAAGTTAAATGTGTTAAGGGGTTCAAGATGGCAGACGCAGCTCGAGCGCGAAAACTCGGTGAACGCTTTCAGGAAATTGTGGCAGAGACCATAGAACTTAAAGTTAAAGATCCACGACTAGGTTTTGTAACTGTGACGAGTGTCCGAGTTTCGCCAGATCTTAGAGAAGCAACGGTCTTTTACACAGTGTTTGGCGATGAAACTGAAGCGCAGGATTCCGCGGCAGCGTTAGATTCCAGCAGGGGGCTAGTTCGCAGCGAAATAGGTAAACGAACCGGAATTAAATTCACTCCCACCGTTGAATTTATTCGAGATGCGTTGCCGGAGAATGTCCGAGTCATTGACGACTTGCTGCAAGAGGCAGCACTTGCGGATAAGGCGGTTGCCGAACAAGCAGCAAAAGCCAGATATTCAGGCGATGCTGATCCATACAAAACGACCGACACAGCAACCAAGTAACTTCTGTGTCTAATTTCGTCGCACAACCGGAGTGGGATAAAGCCCTTGCTGCGGTTTCCAATTGCAGCAGTGTTCTGCTTTTGGCGCACGTCACTCCAGATGCTGACGCACTAGGGTCAGCGCTTGGCCTTGGACTGGCTTTACAATCCCTTGGAAAGAAAGTCCAAGTATCAGTTGGTGAAGCTAATTTCAAGGTTCCAAGTTCGCTAAGTTTTTTACCAGGTGTTCACCTGATTCGGGCACCAGAAGCGTTGGATGCCACGGACTTGGTAATTTCCTGCGATGTGTCTTCAGCTGCAAGATTAGGAACCGCGCTAGAAATTCTGCAAGCAGCTAAAGTTTCCATCGCCATTGACCACCACCCATCTTTTACCGGATTTGGGACAATCCATTTGGTTGACCCTGGCGCAGCCGCGACTGCAGAACTTGTTTTGGAATTTATTGATCGATTAGAAGTAGAACTGACTAGTGAAATCGCAAGTGCAATTTATGCTGGGCTAACAACTGATACTGGCTCATTTAAATTTCAATCGACTACTGCTCACACGTTGCGAATGGCAGCGCGTTTAGTCGAAGCCGGCATTGATAATTCAAAACTTTCCAGACTTTTGTTTGACGATGAACCATTGGCCGCTTTGGTCATGATGGGTGAGGCCGTAAGCAGAGCTGAACTTTTGCCGGACGCTGCAAATGGTGCCGGACTTGTTTATACCTCCGTAACACTTAGCCAACGTAATGGTCTGCCCGAAATTGCCGTCGAGCGAATAATTGAAGCGCTGCGTCGAACTTCAGAAGCCGAAGTAGCTGCCGTATTTAAGCAAGCAGACGACGGACACTGGAAGGGTTCGCTTCGAAGTAAAACATCAGTAGATGTGGGCGCAGTTGCTATGGCTATGGGTGGTGGCGGACACAAATACGCGTCTGGATTTAGTTCAACTTTGGATCTTGCAGCAACCGTTGAACTTTTAATAGCAAAACTTGCGATCACCGCTTAGTAGAGCGATAACTTTATGACAATTGAAGGCATAGTTTTAGTCGATAAGCCAAGTGGACCCACTTCACACGACGTTGTTGCAAAAATGCGTAAACTCTTTAACACTCGTAAAGTTGGACATGCTGGGACTTTAGATCCGATGGCAACTGGCATGTTGGTAATTGGCGTTGGTAGAGCCACGCGATTACTTGGTTACTTTACGGCACACGAAAAAGAGTATTTAGGCACTGTGTGCTTGGGTGTTTCAACTACAACTGATGATTCCCAGGGCGAAATCTTGAAAGTAACTTCAACGGCGCAACTTACCCAGTCCATGATTTTGGAAACCATTCGAGAGTTTCGTGGCCCAATAATGCAGCAACCCAGCGCAGTTAGTGCAATAAAAATTGATGGTAAGCGCGCGTATGCCCGAGTGCGCGATGGCGAAGAAGTGGTTATCCCACCGCGCAGCGTAGTAATTCATGATTTAGAAATTCTTAAGGTATCCCGTAATCAGGAGTCCGATACCTTTGATGTGGAATTACGCGTGGTGTGCAGCGCAGGAACTTACATTCGGGCTCTGGCAAGAGACATCGGCAGCAGTCTCGGAGTGGGCGGACACTTAACAGCTTTGCGTCGCACTCGCTCTGGAGTCTTCGACACTATGGTTCCAATGGCGCAACTTCAAGAGGATCCAAAGTACTTAGATTTATCTGACACCATTCGAAAAGCGTTTCCAGTAGTGACTCTGAGTTTGGAAGACTCTAGTAAAGCTCGAAATGGTGTTCGGCTACCAACTCCAATCGATGTGGAATCTGGAAATGTCGGCGTTTTTGATTCAACTGGATTCGCAATCGGCATCTTTGACAATTCAGACTCAGAATTAAAACCCTTGGTAGTATTTTCTTCAAATGAAAAACTCTAATATTCCAGTAGTTGTGACCATCGGAGTTTTCGATGGTGTTCACGCCGGACATAGGCAAGTCCTGGGAATTGCAAAGAGCATCGCAACGAGTATCAGCGGCACATTAACTGCACTTACGTTTGATCCACCACCGAAGGCCTTTTTACATCCCCAGTCCTTCAAAGGACTTTTGATGCTGCCAGAACGAAAGTCGATATTGCTCACGGCGAATGGCATTGACCACGTTGAAACTTTAAAGTTCACCGATGAAATGGCGCACATGTCGAGCGCGGAGTTTGTCGAAGAAATTTTGGTGAAGAGACTTACTGCGCAAGTAGTCATCGTGGGTAGAAATTTCCGATTTGGTTACAAAGCAAGTGGCACAGTTGAGACCCTGCAGGAGCTCGCAAAGAAATTTGGCTTTGAAGTTCGCATTGTTGATTTGGTGGGTGACTCAAGTGCTTGGTCATCGACGCGAATCCGTGGCGCAATTGCTAGCGGCAACGTGGAGCATGCCCGGGAGCTGCTAGGGCGAGCTCACCGAATTTCTGGTGAGGTAGTTCACGGTGATCATCGTGGTCGGGAAATTGGGTATCCAACCGCCAATATTGAAGTCCGCGGTGGGTTGCTGGTGCCAGCTGACGGCGTTTACTCAGGCGTTCTTTGGGTAGCTGGAGTACCTCACGAAAGTGCTATCAGCGTTGGAACTAATCCGACTTTTGACGATGTAACTACTCGGCGCGTGGAAGCCTATGTAATTGGACGGAACAACCTTGATCTTTACGGTCAAAATGTCGACTTGGATTTCGTGACTCACATTCGAGACATGGTGAGCTTTTCTGGAATCCCAGAGCTGGTAGCGGCGATGGAAAAGGATGTAGAAACTGCGCAAGTGGATTTGCGCGAATATCACGCTCAGCAGGGGTGATCAGCGCAACTGCGCGATTTCGCCAGAATCCAATTGGCTGTTAGCCTTTAGGCAAGACGAATGCGGGGCGGGCGCCCCACATCTCGTGTCACATTTAACGATCTTAGGATCATCACGCGCCCGAGAGGAAAAATATATGCCATTGGAATCTGCAGTTAAGCAGGCCATCATCGCAGAACACGGCACAAAGCCAGGCGATACCGGAAGCCCTGAAGTCCAAATTGCCTTGATGACCCAGCGCATCAATGATTTAACTGGACACTTAAGAACCCACAAACATGATCACCACAGCCGTCGCGGTTTGCTACTGCTCGTTGGACAACGTCGTCGTCTACTTGATTACTTAACCAAGACTGACATCAATCGATACCGCGCGATAATCGAAAAGCTCGGTATCCGCAGATAGTTTTCGTGCGCTTTTCAATAATGAAAAGTGAGCTGTATCGACTTTTTTCTTTTGATTTCGGTCAACTTAGTGGATTCGGCAAGCACAAAGTAAGACTCGCTAATTGGCGAAAACCGCGGATAACACCCACCTTCAAACTGTTTGGTCGGTCCTCGGTAGTGAAGTTCGGCTCATCGAGCCGCGCTTCTCGATCGAAGATCGACATGTGTTTTGAATGCAATTCACTCGTGCGAAGTGCAGTGTTATCCCTTTATGAAGAGGGAGGTTACCCATGGAGGGAACCGAAGTACAGTCAAGCGTTGCTGTGATTGACAATGGGTCATTCGGAAAGCGCACAATAAAGTTCGAAACCGGACGTCTGGCGCGCCAGGCAAATGGAACAGCGTCAGTCTATTTAGATGACGAAACTATGTTGCTTTCCGCAACTACTGCTGGAAAGTCGCCAAAAGATCAATTTGATTTCTTCCCACTAACTGTGGACGTAGAAGAACGCATGTATGCCGCTGGAAGAATTCCGGGATCATTTTTCCGTCGTGAAGGTCGCCCAACAGAAGATGCGATTCTTACCTGCCGACTAATTGACCGGCCATTACGTCCATCATTTGTTAAGGGACTTCGCAATGAAGTTCAGGTCGTAGTCACAGTAATGGCGCTTAACCCAGACGAGCTTTATGACGTAATTGCTATCAATGCATCATCAATGTCGACACAACTTGCCGGACTACCATTTTCTGGTCCTATCGGTGGGGTACGTGTTGCGCTAATTAACGGACAGTGGGTTGCATTCCCAACTCACTCGCAGATTGAAGACGCAGTCTTTGACATGGTTGTCGCTGGACGCGTTGTTGATAACGATGTTGCCATCATGATGGTGGAAGCCGAAGCAACTGTGAACACCATTGCCTTAATCAAGAGTGGCGCAAAGGCACCTTCGGAAGATATTGTTTCGCAAGGCCTGGAAGCCGCTAAGCCATTCATTGCAGAGTTATGTCGGGCCCAGTCAGCCCTTGCTGCAGTTGCTGGCAAGCCAACGCAGGACTTCCCGGTTTTCTTGGATTATGAAGCAGATGTATTCGCAGCTGTTGAAAAAGCAGTTACCGATGAACTTGCAAAGGCTTTGACTATTGCAGGCAAACAAGATCGTGAAACTGAACTAGATCGAGTCAAGGATTTGACCATCGAACGTGTGGGTGGAGATTTCCAAGGTCGGGAAAAGGAAGTTAGCGCAGCACTTCGCTCGCTAACTAAGAAATTAGTTCGTAAACGTGTCATCAAGGATAAAGTTCGAATCGATGGCCGCGGCCTTCGTGACATTCGATCCTTGTCAGCAGAAGTAGATGTAATTCCACGAGTTCATGGTTCTGCGCTTTTTGAGCGTGGCGAAACACAAATTCTAGGTATCACGACTTTGAACATGATGAAAATGGAACAGCAGTTGGACACATTGTCGCCAGTAACGCGCAAGCATTACATGCACAATTACAACTTTCCGCCTTACTCAGTCGGCGAAACTGGTCGCGTTGGAACTCCTAAGCGTCGCGAAATCGGTCACGGGGCACTAGCGGAACGCGCACTTGTTCCAGTGCTACCTACAAAGCAGGATTTTCCTTACGCAATTCGTCAGGTTTCGGAAGCTCTAGGTTCCAATGGTTCCACTTCGATGGGTTCAGTTTGTGCTTCAACGCTTTCGCTACTAAATGCTGGTGTTCCGTTGCAGGCTCCAGTAGCTGGCATCGCAATGGGTCTGATTTCAGATGAAATTGATGGCAAAACCGAATATGTCGCACTTACTGACATTCTTGGCGCCGAAGATGCATTTGGCGACATGGACTTCAAAGTTGCGGGTACAAAGGATTTCATAACTGCGCTGCAGCTAGATACCAAGCTCGATGGAATTCCAGCGTCGGTACTTTCGGATGCACTTACGCAAGCACGGGAAGCCAGACTAGCGATTTTGGACGTCATGCTGGAAGCAATTGATGTGCCAGATGAAATGTCACCATTTGCGCCTCGCATCATCACAGTGATGATTCCAATCGACAAGATTGGCGAAGTAATTGGGCCAAAGGGAAAGATCATTAACCAGATTCAAGAAGAAACTGGTGCGGATATTTCCATCGGAGATGACGGCACGGTTTACATTGGCGCAACTAACGGTGAGGCAGCAGAAGCGGCTCGCACTCAGGTGAACGCTATTGCAAATCCAACTATGCCTGAGATTGGCGAACGCTACATGGGAACAGTTGTTAAGACAACTAATTTCGGAGCATTCGTCTCTTTGTCGCCTGGCAAAGACGGTCTGTTACACATCAGCCAGTTACGTAAACTTTCGGGTGGCAAGCGCGTTGAGAATGTAGAAGATGTGCTGAAAACTGGCGATAAAGTTCATGTTGAAATCGCAGAAATCGATCCACGTGGAAAGTTGTCACTTGTACCTGTAGTTGAAGGTTCAGATGATAGTTCTGCTGATGATGGAGACGAAGACTAAAACGTGAGCGCACGAAACTCCGCAGTGGTCCTTGGGCATGAACAACGCCCAGGGACCACTCGCACATTATTAACTGCTGAACAAGGCGGACTGGTAAAGCGCACGGTTCTGCCAGGTGGGCTTCGCATCATTACTGAACAAATGCCTTCAGTTCGTTCTGCTGCTATTGGGATATGGGTAAATGTAGGTTCGCGCGATGAAGTGGCTTCCCAAACTGGATCTGCACATTACTTAGAGCACTTGTTATTTAAAGGCACCAAGAATAGAACGGCGTTGGACATTTCTTCGACCATCGATGCAGTCGGTGGTGAAATGAATGCGTTCACATCAAAAGAAGTTACTTGCTTTTACACTCGGGTGCTCGATACCAGCGTGCCCGAAGCAATTGAAGTTTTAGTGGACATGATTACTTCAGCGACTATCACCAGTGTTGATGTCGATCAGGAGCGCCAAGTCGTACTCGAAGAAATTGCGATGCGAGACGATGACCCAGCAGATATTGTGCACGAACAATTTTCTCGAGCACTTTATGGTGATGCACCGCTAGGAAGGTCTATTTTAGGAACTGTTGAAAATATCTCGTCACTTTCTCGCAGATCAATTCATGGTTTCTATCGCAAGTACTACACCCCAGATCGGTTAGTTGTAGCTGTTGCAGGA
>DJBM01000083.1:0-1236 GCA_002430405.1 Actinobacteria bacterium UBA5976 | reverse complement strand
GGTTAGTTGTAGCTGTTGCAGGCAACATTGATCATGCCTCGATTGTTAAGCAAATTCGAAAGGCATTTAATCTCGGTGGCTTCGATTTAGGTGGCGAAGAAACCCCATATGTTCCATCGAAAGTAAAAACTAAAGTCTCACACAGTGGTGGCTTTGTTAAATTCGATAAGACCACTGAGCAAGCAAATTTGGTTATTGGAGTTCCAGGGCTAGATCGAGCAGATGAGCGGCGCTACATTCAGTCGGTTTTCAATGCTGCCCTTGGTGGCGGCATGTCCAGCCGGCTATTTCAAGAAGTGCGCGAAAAGCGCGGACTCGTATACACCGTTTATTCTTTTGGACAGCAGTTTCAAGATGCCGGAATGGCTGGGGTATACGCAGGGTGTAGCCCAAAGAACTTGGAACAAGTTACCCAAGTTATTACTGGTGTATTGGACGAGGTTGCCCTTAATGGCATAACTGAAGCCGAATTAGTTAAGGCCAAGGGCCAAGTCAGTGGCGGAATGGTCTTAGGGCTGGAAGACACCTCGTCCCGAATGAGTCGGATTGCCCGTTCGGAAATGAATCATGGTTATGTTCCCTCGGTTTCGCAGGTGTTAGAACGCATCTCGGCAGTTACGCTAGAAGAAGTACACGCTCTTGCGCATCACTTATGGTCACAGGAGCGCCTAACCGCAGTAGTTGGACCGGAGTAAATCATGACAAGCATTCGCGTCGGCGTCCTTGGTTCAAATGGCCGCATGGGTGCAACCGTTTGCCAAGCAATTGCAGCCGCTTCTGATTGTGAATTAGTTGCTGAGCTGGACATTGCTAACGATTTAGCAGAACTCGTTAGCAAAAAAGTACAAGTTGTCGTTGACTTCACAACACCAGATGTAGTTATGGCGAACCTAGAATTCTTGGCAAAAAATAATATTCACGCTGTGGTTGGAACAACTGGCTTTGATGCTGCGCGCCTTGGCAAAGTTGCAGAATTATTCAAGCAAAGTGAAGCAAACGTAATTATTGCTCCAAACTTTGGACTCGCTGCTGTTCTTATGATGCAATTCGCGCAATTAGCTGCTCCTTATTTTGAGAGTGCCGAAATAATCGAGTTACATCATCCACGTAAAGCGGATGCACCAAGTGGCACTGCCAAGCGAACTGCTGAGTTGATTGCGCAGGCAAGAACTGGTTTACCGCCAATGCCAGATGCCTCAACAGATGTTGTCGCTGGCGCACGAGGTGCCAACATTT
>DJBM01000029.1 GCA_002430405.1 Actinobacteria bacterium UBA5976 | reverse complement strand
GCAAGTAAATCATTGCCATCCACAATTACGCCTTCAACGCCATAACCAATAGCTCGTTCTGCAAATGAACGTGCGGCCGTCTGCGATTCGCGCGGAGTTGAAATGGCCCAACCATTATTTTGTAAAAAGAAAATTACTGGAGCCTTAACAATTCCTGCAAGATTTAAACTCTCGTGAAAATCACCTTCAGATGAGGCGCCATCGCCAAAGAAGGTAATCACTACGCCGTCACTGCCTTGCATCTTTAATCCCCAAGCCAATCCAGTTGCTTGTGGAATTTGCGCAGCTAAAGAAATCTGCATCGGCAACATATTTACTTCTTGCGGAATAGTTCCACCTTTTGGATTACCCATAAAGTAGAGAGCAAAATTTTCCATTGGGTAACCGTGGCGTATCAATGCAGGGAATTCGCGATATTGCGGAACTATCCAATCTTTTTTTGGATCCAGCGCGGACGCAGCGCCAACAACTGAAGCTTCCTGTCCCCGAACGGAAGAGAAAGTTCCAAACCGACCCTGACGCTGCATACTTGTTGCTTTGTCGTCAAAAACTCGAGTGAGAACCATGTATCGAAGTGCCTCAATTACCGCAGCATCAGACATCGGCGCTGAGCCAGAATCTAAAATTCCAGATTCACTTAGGCGACTAAATGGCGCAATCGGCGCAAAGTCTGGCAAGAAGCGCGAGATGCTCATCTCTGCACTATTCCACGCACTAACAGGCATTGGCAAGTTCTAAAAGCCTTGACTTAGGCACTTTTTTCGCAAAGAATGATGATTGCATGCAACAGTGCATGCAATAAATGGATCCTAGGGGCGCACATGATCTATCAAGCTAGAGCGGGGCAAGTTGCATACGGCTACGCCATTGGGATGCTGTGTGCAGAGTGGCACATACCTTTTATTCCAGGTGATTTGAATAACGCGGGAACCTTCCCCTTTCCCGTTCGTTATGAATCCGTAAAGGGTGTTTCTGGCGCGGAAGTGCTGCGTGGCAATGGTGAGAATTATGCGCAAATTATGGCTGATGCCGCCAAGAAACTTGAAGCTGAAGGTGTGCGAGCGATAACTGGCAACTGTGGCTTTATGGCTGGCTTCCAAGAGTTCGTAGCTAGCCAAGTAAACATTCCAGTTTTCTTAACAAGCTTGGTCCAAATTCCAATGTTATTAAATATGTTGGGAAGCCAACATCACATCGGGATCTTGACTGCTAACTCAGCCTCGCTTACGGATGGCTTGCTTGCTAACGCTGGGATAACTGATTCGTCGCGATTAACAATTCAAGGTATGGAAACATACAACCATTTCAATGATGTCATTTTGAAAGAATTGGGAACGCTAGATGAAGACAAAATGCGGATGGAATCTGTCCAGGCGGCTAAAGACGCAATCAAGCGCGATCCTGCCATCCGGGCATTTATGTTGGAGTGCAGCGACTTGCCCCCGTATAGTAAGGCAATCGAAGAAGCCACTGGCTTACCAGTATTTGATTGGGCAAACTTTATTAACTATGTATACAACGCAACGGTTCCGCGAAGTTACAGTGGAATTGTTTAGATCTAACTAAAAACCAAAAAGGGTAATTATGAGCAACGTCGAAACATTCAATCCAAGTTCACTTGGCCCAGCAATTATGCCTTATTCAAATGCCGCAGTTGCAAATGGTTTTCTATTTGTAGCTGGACAGGTATCGCTTGATCCAGACGCTAACGTCGTTGCGCCAAACGATCCATACGAGCAGACCAAACACATTCTGGGAAGAATTAAAGTCATTCTTGCGGAAAAAGGGGCAACGCTAAATGACATCGCTTCCACCTCGGTGTACATAACGGACTTAGCGCACTTGCCGGAATACAACAGGGCCTGGGCTGAAATCTTTGGAGATCACCGGCCAGCTCGCGCAACCGTCGTATGTGGGTTATTAATTGAAGGACTAGTCGTTGAAGTTACCGCAATTGCAGCCTTGCCATAACGGTTAATCGGCCATAGATTCAAGTAGAAAAACTTAGGAGTCAGTGTGAAAACAATCGTTGTTGGTGGCGGAGTCGTCGGCGTAACAACTGCTTACTACCTTTATAAAGAAGGTCACGAAGTTGTTGTTGTAGACAAAGCAAACTCAGTTGGATCGGAAGCGACCTCAGTTAATGCTGGACTAATTGCGCCTGGACATTGCTTTGCTTGGGCATCACCGGCTGCTCCAAAAATGCTATTTAAATCATTACTTGGCGAAAAGACTTCGATTCGAGTTAAGCCAACTTTGAACCCTCGCTTTTTATGGTGGGGTTTGCAATTCATGCGAGAGTGCACTTCCGAACGCGCTGCAATTAACACTTTGGCCAAAATGCACTTATGTGATTACAGCCAAACCAAATTAGATGAGATTGCACTCGCCGAAGGCATTGACTACCAAGGTGTCGACAAGGGCTTGCTTTATCTCTACCGCGATGCTGCTGAACTTGAACTTGGCATGGGCAAGATGAAATTACTAACTGACAATGGCCAAAAACTTGAGCGGTTAGATATGAAGGGTTTGGCAGCTGTTGATCCAGCATTTGGAAATTCGAAAGTTGAACTTGCAGGTGCGATTCATGCACCGAATGACGGCAGTGGCAACTCCGAGTTATTCACTCAGAAACTAACAGAACTTCTCCTAAGCAAAGGCGTCGAGTTCAAACTTGGCATTACTGCAAAATCATTTGTAGCAGATGGTGAGCGAATTATTGGATTGCAAACTGACCAGGGAATTCTTTCGGCAGACAACTACGTACTGGCTATGGGAGCTTGGAGTCCATTCCTATCTCGCACTGTTGGGCAGGACCTTCCGGTTTATCCAGCCAAGGGTTTCTCAATGACTTTTGATCTAAAGGACAAATCTGTTGCGCCAGAACTTGGCGGAGTAGATGAAAAGACTTTGGTTGCATGGTCACCTATGGGCAATAAGTTGCGGATGTCTTCCACTGCCCAATTTTCTGGCTTTGATGTGTCCCATAAACCAGAAGATTTTTCAGCAATTCGTTCAACCGCTAAAGAGCTTTGGCCAGACGCTGCTGATTGGGATGGTGGCCGCATGACTGCTGGCTTGCGCCCAATGACGCCAGATGGTCCACCAATTATTGGC
>DJBM01000136.1:8210-8513 GCA_002430405.1 Actinobacteria bacterium UBA5976 | reverse complement strand
TTTTGGCCCGCGCCAAATGTTGACTCCGGACTTGTGCGCCTAGTGCGTAAAGATCGAGGCATTGATCCACAACTGCGCAAATTAACTTTTGCAATTGTTGACTCAGCATTTGGACAGCGACGTAAAACTTTGCGCACTGCTCTTGGCAATGTATTAGGTAGTCCACAAGAAGTTGAAGATTTACTCAGGCTCGCAAACATTGATCCAGGACTTCGTGGTGAGCAGTTGAACTTGGACCAATTCGTTGCCATCGCACAGCAAGCCCAGAAAAAAACTGGTTATCCCTTAGCAAGCCCAGAAAGT
>DJBM01000136.1:6197-8065 GCA_002430405.1 Actinobacteria bacterium UBA5976 | reverse complement strand
ATCCCTTAGCAAGCCCAGAAAGTACTGGCCATCCCTTAGCAAGCCCAGAAAGTACTGTGATCTAGTGAGCAAGTCTGTAACTGTTCGTGTGCCGGGCAAGGTAAACGTATATCTTGGAGTTGGCCCGCGCGAATTTTCTGGCTTTCACGAACTAGCAACGATCTTTCAGTCAGTTGGAATTTATGACGAAATTACGGTTTCTGCTGCCGACTCACTAAGCATTATTGGATTGGGTGAATTCGCAGATCGGATTCCAACAGATTCCTCGAATTTGGCCTGGCAAGCTGCAGAGCTAGTCGCCAGAGCGTGCGGGCAAGATCCAAATATTTTAATTCAAATTGATAAATCAATTCCGATTGCTGCAGGCATGGCGGGTGGAAGCGCAGATGCGGCAGCAACACTTGTGGCATGTGACGCGTTTTGGAATGCCGGCATTTCCCGCGAGCAATTGGATGAGATGGCTGCCACTCTAGGTTCTGATGTGCCATTCATGTTGCACGGTGGTTGCGCATTAGGAATTGGACGAGGCGAAGTGCTCTCGCCAGTCATGACTCGGGGTTCATGGCACTGGGTTTTTGCTACTTTTGAAGAAGGACTATCAACAGCGAAGATTTATGAAAAGACCGATGAGATGCGCGGCTTAGATTTCGAGCAACGCCCAGAAGTGCCTGCAGAATTACTTGGCGCATTAACTCGTGGCGATGCTCAAACACTTGGGCGACTAATGCATAACGACTTGGCGCCAGCAGCAATAAAGTATCGGCCGGTACTTGGTCGAGTTTTGGAATACGGCATTGATTCTGGAGCACTAGGTGCAGTAATTTCAGGCAGTGGCCCGACTTGTGGTTTCTTGGTCCACGATGAATCAAGCGCTATTGACTTAGTTGTAGATCTAAAAGCGTCTGGCCTAGTTGACGATGTAGTTCGAACTCATGGCCCAGTTCATGGCGCGCGAGTTATCTCGACATCAAGATAATCTTCTAGACTCATTTAAGTGAGCACCTCTGATGAAGTAGATCGAATTGTCCAAGCTTGGCAACGCGAACGTCCTGATCTTGATGTGGCGCCACTTTCAGTTTTGAGCAGAGTTTCGCGTCTGGCCCGACATTTAGATTTAGCCCGACGGGAAGCGTTCGCAGCGCACGAGCTTGAGTCGGGTGAGTTTGACGTGCTTGCCGCATTGCGCCGAGCAGGCAAACCTTATGCGCTAACACCATCGGCTTTAATTTCGCAGAACTTGGTAACGAGCGGAACTATGACTAATCGAATAGATCGGCTTGAGCAAAAAGATCTAGTTGCGCGGATGCCTGACCCAACTGATGGTCGCGGAGTTTTAGTACAACTAACAGCAAATGGAAAGTCCGCAGTTGATCGCGCCCTCGAGGAGTTGCTCGTTCGAGAAAATAATTTGCTGTCCGGCATTTCGATTGCAGATCGAACAAAGTTGGCAACTATTTTAAAAAATATTGTGCTGCCATTTGATGAAGAGTCAGCAGGCTTGGAAAGCTAGTAATTATCTATTTGTTGAGTCATCGGCAGTGCGGCGGCTGATGAGTCGGGGGTTGATTTCAAGACCAACCGCTCCGTTCCAAACCAGGTTTACTAAGTGCGCGATAACTTCATCTTTTGGAGTATCTCGTTCATCGAGCCACCATTGCCCGGTAAGTGCGACCATTCCCACGAACATGTGTGCGTACATGTCTGCCATTTGGAATGGAAAACCACGAAGCTTGAATTCTTTTGAAAGTAACGTTTCAACACGTTGTGCCACATCCGAAAGTAGCGAGGCAAAACTGCCAGTAGCGGTAGCAGAGGATGAAACGGCAGGCGAATCCCGTAACAAAATCCGGAAGCCATCCGTATTGCTC
>DJBM01000136.1:1684-6124 GCA_002430405.1 Actinobacteria bacterium UBA5976 | reverse complement strand
ATTGCTTTCGATGTAATCAAAGAGTGCGCAGGCAGTCTGTTCAAGTAACAAGCGCGGATGAGCTGCCGTCAAGGCTTTTGTTATGGAGTTAAGTAAGTAAGTCATTTCTCGGTCTACAACCACGGCATAGAGACCATCTTTAGATCCGAAGTGTTCGTAGACCACCGGCTTTGAAACATTTGCGGTGTTTGCAATTTCCTCTACAGTTACGGACTCGAAACCCTTTTCGGCAAAAAGCATTCGGCCGACTTCAACTAATTGGGCGCGGCGCTCATGGCCTGTCATTCGAACTCGATCAAAATCGCCAGTCCGAGATCGACCAGAGGACTCTAAGTCGTTTTCATGATCATGTGCGATGGCCACTTCAGAATTTCCTTTACTTAGTGAAGTATTGCGAGAGGAAAATATGTTTTTCGCAGATCACAAGTTCATCGTCTATGACGATATCTTCGATGTTGATACTGCTGAATCTAGGATACCGCCTACCTAATAAGGGTCACTGCGCGCAAAATCCTATTCGTTTTGGGAAACTTAGCCTTTGACGCATAAGATTTGCAGGCAGGCTAAGTCTTTGGTTAGCAAATCTTGGCCCGTATTCCCGGATCGTCTAATGGCAGGACAGCACTCTTTGGAGGTGCTTATCGTGGTTCGAATCCACGTCCGGGAGCCGAACCAGATCAGTAAACTGGGGATGTGAACAAAACGGGCGCAAAGACTTCTCCGCCCGCTGCAGTAATTGTGTTAGCTGCTGGATCTGGCACCCGAATGAAATCCACAAAACCAAAGGTTTTGCACGAAGTCGTAGGTATGGCATTAATTGATCACGTGTTGCATGCCGCCGCGCCACTTTCCAGCGCAAGTACGGTCGTAGTTGTTGGTCATGGCAAAGAACAAGTGCTAGCACATTTGGCTAAAGCTCATCCGCAAGCAGTGACAGTAGTGCAAGAACAACAAAATGGCACTGGCCACGCGGCGAGCATCGCGCTACAGCACTTAACGCAACTTTCTGGCCCCGTTCTTGTTCTTGCTGGCGATACTCCACTTCTAACAACCGCAGATATGCAACGCACACTTGCTGAGCTCGCAGACAATGCCGGTGTTGTCCTGACTGCACACCTGAGTCAACCTGCTGGATACGGCCGAATAGTTCGAAGTTCAACAGGCAGCGTGGACGCGATAGTTGAGGAGCGCGATGCAACGCCAGCGCAACGCGAAATCACAGAAGTAAACTCGGGAGTTTATGCTTTCGATGCCGCACTTCTTCGAGCCGCCTTAACTGATCTAAAAACTGATAATTCTCAAGGTGAGCAATATTTAACAGACGTACTAAGTAATTTGCGTAGCCAAGGTCACGGTGTTGCAGCAGTTCTAACTACGGAGGAAAATATTCTGGGCGTGAATGATCGTCGCCAACTTGCGCAGGTGGGCGCGGTGCTTAGAACCCGAATCTGTGACGAATGGATGCTAGCTGGAGTATCAATGGTTGACCCAACTACCGTTTGGATTGATCGCACAGCAGTACTTGAACCAGATGTAACTCTTTTGCCCAACGTTGCAATAACGGGTAAAAGCGTAATTCGTGGAGGTGCAACGATTGGGCCTGACTGCTCTTTGCATGACACGGTTGCCGATCATTGCGCAACTGTGAGTCGAACTACATCGATTGGCGCAATTATTGGCGAAGGCGCAACAGTTGGGCCGTATACCTATTTACGTCCCGGAACTGTACTGGGCGCTGGCGCTAAAGCTGGGGGTTTCGTAGAAATAAAGAACGCAACGCTCGGCACGAATGCCAAAGTTCCACACCTGTCATATGTCGGAGATGCCACGATTGGCGATGGCACTAACATCGGCGCTGCAACTGTTTTTGTAAATTATGACGGTCAAGAAAAGCACCACACCACAGTTGGTAACCAGGTACGAATCGGCAGCGACACAATGTTAGTTGCCCCATTGACGATCGGTGATGGTGCGTACACCGCAGCTGGCTCAGTAATCACCGAAGATGTACCGGCTGGAGCCATGGCAGTTGGTCGATCGCGACAACGCAACATCATTGATTGGGTGCTTCGACGCAGACCCGGTAGCGAATCAGCTACTGCAGCACTGGCAGACTCATCTAAGAAGAACGTTAAGTCCAATAAGAACTCGGAGTAAAGGACAATAAGATGACCGGCATCACGCAAAGCAATGCAAAGCGCATGGTTCTTATCGCAGGTCGGTCTCACCCAGAATTAGCGCAAGCAGTCGCTGACAACTTAGGCACAGAGTTAGTGCCAACTCGCGCCTTCAATTTTGCAAACGGCGAGATCTTTGTTCGCTTTGAAGAATCAATTCGTGGTTGTGATGTGTTTGTACTTCAAACTCATACCGCTCCAGTTAATGAATGGATTATGGAGCACTTGCTCATGGTCGATGCATTAAAGCGAGCCTCTGCAAAACGAATCACAGTTGTAGCTCCGTTTTATGGATACGCGCGGCAAGACAAAAAACATGCTGGTCGGGAGCCAATCTCTGCTCGCTTAATGGCTGACTTATTCGCAACGGCTGGCGCAGATCGATTGATGAGCGTTGACTTACACACCGCACAAATTCAAGGATTCTTTGACGGCCCCGTGGATCACTTATTTGCGCTACCCATCTTGGCCGCGCATGTCGGGCGCACTGTTGATAGAAGCAAAATCACAGTTATTTCACCAGATGCTGGTCGAGTGCGAGTTGCTGAAAGGTGGACTGACATTCTGGGCGCGCCACTGGCAATTATTCATAAGCGTCGTGATCCAGATGTTCCAAATGAGGCAAAAGTGCTGGAAGTGGTGGGAGACGTTAAGGGTCGTATATGCGTCGTAGTTGATGACATGATCGACACTGGCGGAACCATCGTGAAAGCATCTGAGGCATTATTTGAAAATGGCGCTTCAGATGTAATAGTCAC
Organism: Actinobacteria bacterium UBA5976; assembly: GCA_002430405.1. Classification (GTDB taxonomy): domain Bacteria; phylum Actinomycetota; class Actinomycetes; order S36-B12; family UBA5976; genus UBA5976. The sequence continues at coordinate 3,189 of DJBM01000136.1, read as the reverse complement.
TGCGACTCATGGCGTGCTATCCCCGCCAGCGTCACAACGACTGCAAGATTCTCGAATTCGCGAAGTAGTAGTAACTGATACTTTGCCGATTCCGCAAGAAACGAGATTCAGCAACTTAACAGTGCTGCCAATTGCCCCACTTATTGCACGTGCAATTAAAGAAGTATTTGACGAGGGCTCAGTGGCTAGCCTGTTTGATCACGTTGGCGTTTAGCGCACGATTTACTGGTCGTTTTGGCACGGGCAGACATCCTGGGCTAATCTAGGAATGCTCCTCGGCGAGGGCCCTTAAAAAGGCCGTTATCGACGAAGGTCCGTTGCGGAGCTTTTCAGCACTGATGACACTGACCTAGTTCGAGGAGAAATACATGAGTGAAGCATTAATCGCCCAAGCCCGTTCTGATTTTGGCAAAGGTGCGGCACGTCGCATGCGCCGAGACGGGAAAGTTCCAGCCGTGGTTTACGGTCACGGAATCACACCGATTCACATTGCTCTGGACGCACACCTACTGCGCTTAACCCTTCGCAAAAAAGTCACCTCTATTGACATTGTGCTAAATGGTAAAACAGAAACCGTTGCGCCCCGCGATCTTCAAATTGATCCAGTAACCCGTGGCATTGAACATGTGGATTTGGTTTATGTAACTGCAGCTGAAGCAGCAACTCTTGCCAGTGAAGCAGTTGCCGAACACGCTCGTCAGGAAGAATCTGCAGCAGCAGCTATTTCACACGCTGAGACAAAGGCAGCAGCTCGCGCCGAAGCAGATTTAGCAGATTTAGCAGCAGTTGCTGCAGGCACACCTGCTGCAGGTTCCGGCGCACCTGCAGGGGATACCGCAAAGTAAGACCGTGTCAGAAAGTGGTGCTTGGCTCGTTGTGGGACTCGGTAATCCGGGTCCCACTTACGCAGCCACACGTCACAACATCGGCGCAATGGTAATTGACGAGATCGCTGCTAAAAATTCGCAAAAAATTTCTCGACACAAGCGTGCTTTAGCGGATGTCTGCGAAACTCGAATTGCAGGAATTCAAACAATTTTAGTTAAACCACTTTCTTATATGAATGAATCTGGTGGACCAGTAAAGGCGCTAGCGAATTTTTATAAAATCCCACCAGATCAAATAATTGTGTTGCATGACGAACTAGACATTCCGTTAGCGGCAATTCGGATTAAGTTTGGTGGTGGCGATAATGGTCACAACGGACTCAAATCAATTCGTAACGCACTTGCTACTGGTGATTGGTTTCGAATTAGATTGGGAATAGGCCGTCCACCTGGCCAACAAGATGCCGCCGATTTTGTATTGCGCAGCTTTGGCAGCGCGGAAGCAACTATGGTCTCTACTCTGATTTCAGAGGGTATCGAAGCGCTTACCTGCTTACTTACCCAAGGCTTAGAAGTGACCCAGAATTCCTATAACTCATGAACGATCACGAATTAGCTCGGAAATTGGCGAAAGAGACTGGCACTTTGCTGCTTGGGTTACGTGATCATGCCGAAACT
>DJBM01000136.1:0-1586 GCA_002430405.1 Actinobacteria bacterium UBA5976 | reverse complement strand
GCAAGATGTTGTACTTAGCGAAGAAGGTGACCTTGATGTGGCGCGACTGGGCGCAAGTCGGGTTTGGATCCTAGATCCATTAGATGGAACAGCGCAGTACTCAACTGGCGGAACGGACTTTGCGATTCACGTGGCGCTTTGGGACGCCAGCTCAAAAAGTCCAAGCAAAATTTCAGTGGCTAGTGTTGCCGTTCCAGCACGTAAAGAACTTTGGTCTATGGATGAACCCGTGCATCGCTATTTACCAAAAGGTGAGCCGATTCGAATTCTGGTATCGCGTAGCCGACCACCTAGCGAAATCGCATCGGTAGTAGCTGCCCTGCAGGAGCAGTTTCCAGAACGAGGTGAAGTGCAAATAGTTCCCATGGGTTCAGTCGGCGCAAAAGTTGGGGCAATCTTGTCGGGACAAGCCGATGCTTACTTTAATTCTGGCGGTTTTTACGAATGGGATTTAGCAGCTCCTCTTGGAATTGCCTGCCACAACGGATTGTCTGTTACTGATTGCGATGGAAGCGCAATTGAATTGAACAAAGCAAAGCTACGTGTTGAAGACATTTTGATTTGTCGCCCAGAACTAAAAACAACAATTGTGTCGGCACTGAAAACGCGATGACTTTAGAGTTAGTAATTAAGGCAATTGGTAACGATGAAATAATTTCGGGCGCAATCGCAGATGTTTGCGCAGGAGCAAGTGTGCGAATGGCATTGCCTAAAAGTGCCATTCCATATGTTGCCGGAGTAGTTACACAAGCAAAACCTGTTGTGCTAATTGCTGCTACCGAACGTGCAGCACAAGATATCGCAAACTCTTTACGCGACTTTATTTCAGAATCAAGTATCGCAATATTTCCAGCCTGGGAAACTTTGCCGCATGAGCGGATTAGTCCAAGTAGTGACACGGTTGGCCGCCGAATGGCAGTATTACGTCGACTTGCGCACCCCGAAGATCTTGGACCAATTTGCGTTTTAGTTACAAGTGCTCGCGCATTTATTCAACCTTTAGTAGCGGGCTTAGGTGAAATTCCAGCACTGAAGATAAATACTGGCGACGCCCTTGAATTAGAAATGTTGGTTTCAGAGTTAGCCAGACTTGGGTTTGAGCGCGTTGAATTAGTTGATCGCCGCGGACAATTTGCGGTGCGCGGTGGAATAGTCGACGTATTCCCACCAGCGCAGGAACACCCACTTCGAGTTGAGTTTTGGGGTGACACAGTTGAGGAAATCAGATCCTTCTCTATTGTTGATCAACGCTCTATTGGAGTTGCAGTTACCAGCATCTTCGCTACTGCTTGCCGAGAGTTATTGATTACTGAGCAAGTAGCAGATCGCGCCCGCAAATTAGTTAAGAATCATCCGGAACTTTCCGAAATGTTGGAAAAAATCGCTGCAGGTATAGCCACGGAAGGCATGGAAAGTTTAATTCCAGTCTTAGTTCCGAAACTTGAAATGCTAATTGATTTGGTTGACCCACAAGCCGTCGTAATTGAAGTTGAGCCAGAGCGACTGGAAACTCGGGCGCACGAACTAGTGGCAACTAGCGCAGAATTTTTAGATGCATCATGGAGTAATGCCACCTCTGGAAACGT
>DJBM01000039.1 GCA_002430405.1 Actinobacteria bacterium UBA5976 | reverse complement strand
AATGTAGCTAGCAATCTGGTTAGCTAAATCAAGCAGGGCTTTTCCTCTGTGGCTTATTACATCTTTTTCTGCCGGTAAAAGTTGCGCCGTTGATTTTGTATATCCAGTAGGAACAAAAATTGGATCATAGCCAAAACCATTTTCACCCACTGGTGCAGCAAGCAGAGTTCCTGTCATTATTCCGATTGCAACAAGTTCGGTGTTATCAGGAAAAACTGCTACTGCAGCGCAAGTGAAGTTTGCGTCCCGGTTTGTTGTTGTTGCATCTGCAACTTGCTTTAGAACCAATTCCAAATTGGCTTGGTCAACATTTTCACTCGCCCCTGACCAACGCGCAGACAATACTCCTGGATCTCCATTTAACGCAGCTACGCAAAGTCCAGAATCATCCGCAATGGCCGGTAGCCCAGTGAACTGACGCAATGCTCTGGCCTTAAGCAAAGCGTTGCCAACAAAAGTCGCTTGCGTTTCTTCAACTTCTGGCGCATCTGGGAATTTATCAATAGTTAAAATCTGAATTTCCAGCGACAGTTCTGCCAAAATTCTTTGGAGTTCTTCTGCCTTTTTAGCATTTCTAGTTGCTAGGACAAATTGCATTCTTACTTCTTTGGACGAAGAGGTGTTGCAAGTGCTTGTTTTTGTTTTTGCGTTAGATCAACGCATCCTATTGTTGCCAGATCTAAAAGGTCATTAAGCAAACTGCGATCAAATGGCTCACGCTCTGCAGTTCCTTGAATTTCAATAAATGTGCCTGATCCAGTCATGACAACATTCATGTCAGTGTCTGCGCGAACATCATCGTCATAATGTAAATCCAGGCAAGGCTTACCGTCCACTATTCCAACTGATACTGCGGCAACCGAATCGCGAAGTACCACGGCATCTTTTGAAATAAGTCCTGTGCTGCGCGCCCACTCAATAGCATCAACTACGGCTACGTATGCGCCCGTGATGGCGGCTGTGCGAGTGCCACCATCAGCTTGCAACACGTCGCAATCGATCATGATGGTGTTTTCGCCAAGTGAGGACATGTCTAAAACCGTTCGTAAACTTCGACCAATCAAGCGCGAGATCTCATGTGTTCGCCCGCCTAATTTACCTTTGACACTTTCGCGGTCATTTCTGGTGTGCGTGGCTCTTGGCAACATCGAATACTCAGCAGTTAACCAGCCTTCACCTGATCCCTTTTTCCAGCGCGGGACACCTTCACTAAATGAGACTGCGCAAAGTACTTTTGTTGCGCCGAATTCCACAAGCACGCTGCCCTCAGCATGATCGAGCCACTGGCGATTAAATGTTACGTTTCGGAGTTGATCGGCCGATCGGCCATCTGAGCGATTGTTCACGTTAGTAATGCTATTGCACGACTAGAGCGAGATGACTTCGATTACTTCTGGACCCAAGAATCGGCGGGCTAACTGTGTGAACGGTTCGCCAGTTGCCAAGAACTCGTGCTTTGGTTCTGGCAGCTCGGAATCGCGCAGCAAGTTTTTTTCTACCAATGTGCGATAAACATCTTTCGCTGTTTCCTCAGCGCTAGACACCAAAGTTACTTGATCACCAACAATCATTGAAATCACGCCAGTGAGCAATGGGTAATGCGTGCAGCCCAAAACTAAAGTGTCGACTTCTGACTGCAAAATTGGCGCCAAGTACTCTCGAGCTACTTCCGTTAATTCAGGGCTATTGGTGATACCGGCTTCGACAAATTCAACAAATCTTGGACAAGCGTGGCTTTCAACGCTGATGTGTGCAGCGGCGGCGAATGCATCAGAGTAAGCGCCACTTGCAATCGTCGCCGAGGTTCCGATCACACCCACTTTGCCAGTGCGAGTTGCCTGAACGGCGCGCCTAACGGCAGGTTGAATCACTTCAATCACTGGAATCGAATATCTCTCCCGGGCATCACGCAACATTGCCGCGCTTGCAGAGTTGCACGCAATCACGAGCATCTTTACGTCGCGCTCTACTAGAGAATCCAATACCTTCAGTGAGAGCTCTCTGACTTCCGCAATCGGTCGAGGGCCATAGGGGCTATTTTTAGTGTCGCCAATATAGATAACTGGCTCATGCGGCAACTGATCTAGAATTGATCTAACAACAGTTAGGCCGCCAACGCCAGAATCCATAACTCCAATAGAACGCTCATCCATAGACCAAGAGTAATCTGACGGCGTGACCTAACGGCGCTACCAATAGGAGCAGGGGTTTAGCGTCAGTGATTGCTGTGGCAATTGCAAACTATTCGCAACTGATATTTTGGCAGCGGGCGAACTTACAAAATTGATTTAGAATTAAACTATCCAAACTATTGAGAGTTTAAAATGTCTGTTGCAGTAAGTATTCCGACCATCTTGCGTAGTTATACAAATAGTGAAAAATCGGTGACCGCCCAAGGCACTAACTTGCAGGAAGTAATCGCAGACCTTGAAACTCAATTTCCCGGAATTTCAGAGCGTCTGATTGAAGATGGAAGTTTGCGCCGATTTGTAAACATTTACATAAATGACGAAGACGTTCGATTTACTGGCAGCCTTGCTGCTGCCGTCTCTGCTGGTGATGCGATTACCGTCCTGCCTGCAGTTGCTGGTGGCTGATTCATTAAATGCGCTATGACTCACTTTTAGAATCCGTAGG
>DJBM01000007.1:2640-2839 GCA_002430405.1 Actinobacteria bacterium UBA5976 | reverse complement strand
CTCTTCCGATCTCTTCATGCGATGAATCGACGTTTGTGCCGGTTGATTGGCGGGACTCCGAGTTTGATGTGAGCGCTGCGCAGTGTGGTGAGTTTGCTGTGCCGGCAACTTATTCTTTGATCGTTGGTAAAGACTTGCCTGATCTTTCGATCAAGGTGCTTCGCACACCAGCCCTTGATCAGGAAAACAAACTTGGCAC
>DJBM01000007.1:0-2377 GCA_002430405.1 Actinobacteria bacterium UBA5976 | reverse complement strand
AAATCTTCACCGATTAAGTGTTCGGATAGCGATTCGATTGATTATTACTTTGAAACCGTTTCCTCACCTGAAGATGAGGTTGAGGGTGATGCTAATCAAGCTTGGGATAGAGCTGCGACTGAGAATTGCGCAGAGTTAAACCCAAATTGGTGGGTTATGACTACTTTGAACACAGTGCAGGACATGGATGTGATGCGCGAAGTTATTACTGGGGATGAGCCATTTAACTTTGTTGGGTTTTCCTATGGCACGACTTTGGCGGTGGAATACATCAGGGCATTTCCCGAACATGCTGGGCGCATTGTGTTAGACAGCGTTACTTCCAATGATGACACCGATTACAACCAAGCTGAATTGGAAAGCACTTATAAGGCGCTGGTGGCGTTGTTTGAGTTATGCGCCGCCGATGCTAAGTGTCCTGGGGAAAGCGTTGCTGATGTTGAGAACTTAATCTTTGCAGCCCAGGATAAAGCCAATGCTGGAACGCTTGAAGGGTCGGCTAAGGGCCTATCCAGTCTGGAAACTGAAGGTGATTTCATCGCTTCCGATGACCAGTTGTTGTATTACGGCTTGGTGTCACTTACCTATGGCGATACCAATGATTCTTACCCTTACTTCTTAGAAGCCATGAATGGATTGGTTAAAGGAGATGCTTGGGGATTTGAGTATGAAGCGCTATCACTTATTGGCTGGAGCTCGGAGAGCGACTCAAGTGATGACTGGGAGCGAAATAACTCTTCCGACATTCTCAACATTGTGAATTGCCTTGATATAGATGGCCGAGACGAGCGATCCTTGGAAACGATCAAGAAGGATGAGGAGCGCTTTGCGGCTGCAGATCCGTTCACATCCAAATTCTTTGCAGCTGATTCTGACTATATATATGTGGGAGATCGGGCTGGGTGCCAATGGTCGTGGCTTGCCTTTGATGATCTTGCCATTCCAGACCCACCGGTTGCGATGGAGTCGCCAATAAATGAATCTGGCAAGACATTCCTGGTGATTGGTTCCAAACTCGATACGGTAACGCCAATTGAAAATGCTAAGTACACCGCGGAGAAGCTTTCCTCTCGCATGCTGATTTATGAAGGATCCGGGCACGCACCGTCTTTTGGTGGGATTGCGTGCATTGATGATGCGGTAACTAAGTATTTGGTTGAGGGTTATCTACCTGCCGAGACGATTGTTTGCGCGGAGAAATAACTCTTCCCAAATCTGACCATCGCACCTACGCTTACTAGGAAATTTTAAAAGTTGACAGGGCTATTTCGGTAAATCGCTTTTGTGCTGGAGACGCCATGGCATCTCGTCTTCGTGCAATGAAGATATTGGAGAAGGCTTCGGGTCCTGATATATCGATGAAGCAAACATTTTTAAGTTGAATAGACGCAACACTTTGTGGAACGATTGCGATACCAACGTTGCTTGAAACCAGTCCTAAAATTGTGGCAAACTGAACAGCTTCTTGGGCTACGCGCGGCACAAAGCCAGCATCATCACAGAGTTTAAGTATGTGGTTGTGCAGATAAGAAACCTGTTTACTGGGGTATGCAACAAAAGCTTCTTTTTTCAAATCACTAATGCTTACTGCCTTTTGTTCTAGTAATCTATGGTCCCCGGGCACTGCGAGCACTAAGGGCTCTTTGACTAGAGGAAAAATCTTAAGTCCAGGTGACTGGTCCACTTCTCTAAGTAAACCAACATCAAGATTGCCCTCTTTAATTAGCGATATTTGTTTGGACGTCGTAACTTCATCAAGGACTAGTGAAATTCCTGGCGCTTGTTTTGTAACGGCCACACTTAGCTTCGGGATAATTCCCAAAGCAGCAGAGGCTACAAAGCCCAGGCGAACAGTACCTTGCTCACCCTGTAAAACATTGGCCATTCTCTCGTCAGCAAGCCGATGGGCTTGAATCAAGTCTTGGCAATTCTCATAGAAATTTTGGCCTATATCGGTCAGTTCTACGGATCTTGTGGTCCTCACAATTAACTGGGTTCCCAGGGATTTTTCTAATGCTTTGATCATCTGAGATAAGCCGGACTGAGTCATCTTTAGATTCAAGGCTGCCCGCCCAAAATGCTGAGTATCCGCAACCTCAACGAAGGCTTTTAGATGTTTAAGATTCACTTATTAATCATAAGTTGTAATTAATAACGATTTGATTCATTAAGAAAATAGTGGCCAAAATATGCTAATTTTTTCGACATTAGGCCTCAAACTCACGGGAAAAGTCGGTGTAACTTTGTTCTTAGCCCAAAATTTAATTGCAGGTAAATTCCAAAATGGAACAGGCCCTGAGGCGAAAAGTCTTAATCCTGCAGATCCAGCGAGTGTCGTAGCCGTATATAACAAGGCCACCGCTGGCGATATCGACAA
>DJBM01000036.1 GCA_002430405.1 Actinobacteria bacterium UBA5976 | reverse complement strand
TCGTTCATGTCATGGGCCGCAAACGCCCAGAAATCAATAACTTGCTGGCCAAAAGTATTTATGACTTTTAGAGTCTGTCCTTTTTTCATCCGATCGGCTACCCCGTGACGAGCTGGGATGAGTTTCAATTCAGACATTTATCCTCCATAAATTGGGATCGTGATAAAAACTGATCCTAGACACACCTTAGGCTGTAGGTCATGAGCATCGATCAAATACGGCTAAAAATTCACCCCGAGGTAAAGGAAACTTTAGCCAGGGGTGGGGCAGTTGTTGCGCTGGAATCAACAATTATTAGCCATGGCTTGCCAAGTCCGCGCAATGTTGTTGTCGCGGCGCAGATAGAGCAAAATGTTCGTGACGGTGGAGCAATCCCGGCAACTATTGCCATCATTGGCGGGGTAGTCAAGGTTGGTTTGAGCTCGGCGGAACTTGAAATCTTGGGCGATCCAGCAAGTGATGTTGTCAAAGTTTCAACGCGCGATTTGGGTCCGGTGCTTGCTGCCAGGAGAAATGGCGCAACCACAGTTTCAGCAACAAGCCACATTGCGCATTTGGCTGGAATTAAATATTTTGCAACCGGCGGCCTTGGCGGAGTGCATCGCGGCGCCCAAGAAACTTACGATGAATCAGCAGATCTAGTAACACTGGCCCGAACTCCAATCACAGTTGTGTGCGCGGGCGTTAAATCTATTTTGGATGTGGCAGCAACTCTAGAGCGGCTAGAGACACTCGGCGTAACCGTTGTGGGATTTGGCACCGATGCCTTTCCGGGCTTTTATCGGGCGGATTCCGGGTTTGGCGTGACTTGGCGAGTGGACACTGTGGAACAGGCAGCTGCGATTGGTACCGAGCGCGATGCGATCAGAGCACCAGGGGCAGTAATTATTGCGCAGCCAGTATCAGAGGCCGATCAACTTGATTTGGAATTACATGATCGGGTTTTAGCGCAAGGTTTGGCGGCCGCGACCAGCGCACACATCGTAGGTAAAGATGTCACACCATTCTTGTTGGATTGGTTTCATACCCAAACTAACGACCAGTCATTAGAAGTAAATGTGACTTTGATTACTGCCAATGCTCGATTGGCAGCGCAGATTGCCGTAGCAGCGACTAAGTAACATGGCTCAAATTTGCATCATTGGAGACATCAACGTTGATGTAGTTAGTCTGCTTTCGGAACCGTTACAAACTAACACTGATACGAATGCAACTAATGGCATAACACTTGGCGGTTCAACTTGCAATGTTGCTGTTTGGTTAACGCATTTAGGTGTCCCAGTTGATCTGGTTTCAGCCATTGGCGATGATGTTCTCGGAGCTTGGGTTATCACGCAACTTCAGGCTTATGAGGTGTCAGATAAAAACGTGAAATCACTTTCAAACCAGCGCACTGGCACTTGTGTGATTTTGGTTGATGAAAATGGTGCGCGTTCGATGATGCCCGATTTTGGGGCAAACTTAATGCAAGCAGTCGATGCGAACCTTGAGCAATTGATTTCAGCAAGTGACATTGTCGTAATGAGTGCCTACACATTCCTGCGACCGCAAACCACGCAGTTCGCACTGGATGTTTTAGATTGTGTGGCCAAAAATGATTGTCGAATGGTGATTGACGCTGCATCTAGTTCGCCAATTCAAAAATTTGGCGCTGCAAAAGTGCGAAACTATTTAGCCCGCGCTGACTTGGTTCTGGCAAATGAAGATGAATACGCTGCACTGGGCATTGACGCTCCTGCTGGTTGGGAAAATGATTTTCAGAATTTGATTATTAAACGTGGTGAACTCGGCGCACTTTGGTTAAACCGAGGCGCGGAAGTTGCATCAGTAGCAGCAGACCCAATTGATGTTGTTGACACCACAGGTGCTGGCGATGCATTTTGTGCTGGCTTACTTTCCAAGTTGTTAACTCGGCCAGATTGGGACAATTTAGTTACCTTGGATTTTGCTGAATCACTGCAAACTGCAACTCGCGCCGCTGCAGCTAATTGCAAAACAATTGGCGCAGGACCGGTGATCTAATGCCATTTGTATATGTACTTCGCCACGCTAAGGCAGAAAAGCATGCAGAAACTGATCGACTCCGTCCGTTATCGGAAAAAGGGGAGAGTCAGGCACTGACACTTGCAACTTGGCTAGTTCAATCCGGAATAGCTTTTGATCAAGTTATTGTTAGCGATTCCATGCGCACTATTGAAACCCTCGAGCTATTGGATTTAGCGTGCAAAATCAACGTTGCACCGAATGCTTACAACGCTAGTGCGCAGACTCTCGGGGAATTGATTAGAGAATCTGGGGCCCAAGATTCGGTGCTGGTGATTGCCCATAACCCTGGAGTGACGGAGTTATGCCAACCGGCTGGTCATTACTCCGAGTTGCGGACCTGTGAGTTAGTGATTCTTGATTGCTCCGTTGAACTTTTGGAATTTAGTCCAGAAATGTGCGAAATTGTTGGGAATTATCGACCCGAAGTTGACTAGCAAAACTTGTCAGGGGTCCTGGTTACGGTGTGATTAACGCCCAACACTAGGAGCAACATGAACAAGTTAATCCGGATTGCAGCACTTTCTGCGATCACGCTAGTTACTTCACTACTTATTGCATTGATAATCGCGCCGCCCGCGGGCGCAACTACCGCCGCCA
>DJBM01000086.1:2113-4631 GCA_002430405.1 Actinobacteria bacterium UBA5976 | reverse complement strand
ACTGCAGCTGCCACCTCTGGACCATAATCACTACCTTTAACGAACACTTTCAATCCAGGTTTTGACTGAGAAAGAGCAACTGCAAAACTTGCTGCCATCGGCACACTCAAGCCTTTCGTGCTTAATAGGACGCCATGAGAACTCCACGTCAAGTGCGGGCTCCTTTTCTTAATAAACCGTCTCTTGATGTCTGCTAAACCAGATGAGATACCAGAGCCCCAAATGATTTCTACCAAACCAACCATTCGTCCCATCGACTGTGATTGACCCCAGCTGTATCCAGCCCATTTCAATGCTCGGTAGGTCTCTTCTTTAAGTTCTCTAACCGCAACATGAACGGTCTCACTATTTCGCTCTTTAGCGGAAGTCTTTGCAATATCGATGCTCATGAAGAATTCCTAAATGTTGTTTCAAAAAGATTTATCCAATTACCACCAAATAGCGCATCTAAATCAGAATCAGACAGGCCAGTGGAGGCAAGGGCATCGATTAAATGTGGGAAGTCTCCTGGGGCAGAAAACCATTCGGGCCATGCTGGCCATTCGGCATTTTGCCTTGGTCGCCATCGACCATCACGCAAAACATTTACGTAGTGCGCATCCCAATTTCTTGTTAAATCACTGCCAATTGCTACGTGAGCAATTCCAACCTGATCAATTAGTCGGGTAACCATTGCGCAAAATTGCGTAATGGTAGTTTTACGGNNCACCAATGACATTTGGATACAAGCAAGCGCCGATCACGCCACCACGACTCACTAAGTGATTAATTACCTCATCAGGTTTATTTCTCTCAGTGTCAACGAACCAAGTTGGGTTTGCGTGTGTGATGGCAAGCGGCGCCGAAGAGGCGTCTATGGCTTCCATCGAGGTTCGGTTTCCAACGTGAGATAAATCAATTAGCATCCCAACGCGGTTCATTTCAGAAACAATGATTTTTCCAAATCGCGTCAATCCTGCATCGATTGGGTCATAACACGATCCCCCGACGTAGTTTTGAATGTTGTAAGTAAGTTGGGCGATCCTGATTCCCAGTCTGTGAAAAACTTCAACCAAGGTGTAGTCCTGGTCAAAGGGAGAAGTATTTTGAAATCCCATGAGCACTGCGATCTTGTTGTCTTCAGCAGCGGTTTTAATCTCATCTGGACTCGTTGCTAGTGTGACCAAATCTGAGTTGGCGCGAGCAAATGCAATCCAATCCCCGACATTACGAATGGCATCGATAGTTCCTTCCCAAACCGCGCACGTTGCATTCAATCCATGAATTCCGCCGGCTTGAACTTCCTCTAGAGCGGCCCGATTCCAATTAGTGATCTGAAGTCCATCTACAACAATGTGCTTGCCCATTACATTCCTTTGGGCTTTGGCTTAAACAGCCAGTCATCGAGCAAACTTGGATCGCTTAAATCTGAAACGATTGGGGCTCCCTGATAAAGGGTTACCCGTAACCAATCTGTTGACTGCGGATTAAAGTTTTCCATGCCATACACAGCTAACTGAAAGCGCTGCAAGTCCAGCGGCAGGAAATCATCAGAGAGTGGGTTTACCTGCGCCTCTGCATATGGAATGTTTGAGATCGACTGAATTCTTTCAACAATTCCCCAATGTTTCGGGTGAATAGAAACAAAAATGCCGACACTTTGATCACTTGGGCTATTTGAAAGATCCTTTTTAAGTTCAAATACATCCTTAGCAACTCCAACTGGGTGCTCTGTTGCGAGTCCTTTGTCTTTGCCTCTTCGCCCACGTCTTGGCTCTTGACTATTCTCTGAATAAAACCAGAATTTTCCAGTCTCTTTCTTGTCATTAAAATCAAATTCACTGGTCCAGCCATACAGTGATTCAACAATCTCGCTGAGCTCTGAGACCAACATCTCAGAATCCAGATAAGTGCGATCAACACAGGTCAAAAGTTTTTCTATGTCATCGTCAATTGAAGAATCCAACTCAATTAAAATTGAATCGATAATTTGACGAACTTCAACGGATTCAAGTTCAGCCAATTCGTGCAAACGTTTTCCGGGATGTGTAACTAACTGTCCTTGCATAGTTCTACTGGCTTGGAACTCTTTTATGCATTCGATGAATGGGGAAAGTTTTTCACTTAGTTCAGGGCCGGTTGGGTAAGGCGCCGTTTCAAACGACAATTTCTCAGAGAAGTAAGTTGTGGCCCGCTGAATTAGGTTTGCCAAGCGTTGGAGAGCTTCAGATTCAGGTGCCCACTGCTGCTCTAACGCATTGGTAAGCGGTAACTCACGCAGCGCAACCCAGGCATCAAATACCTGAGGATGGCGAATTGGATAGGGAACCATACCAAGACCCGTTGCATTACCTAAGCCAAGGTACCGACGCCAGCTCGGATCTAACATAACGGCAGAATCAGACTTTGCCTTAGCGCAGTGGTTTGCAAGATCGGAACTGAATTCACGCAGCAGCCACGCAGCTAACATTTGGATGCGATACGGGGTACCAAGCGGATGACCGGGAGTAAAACCGTCAAAATCCTTAAGTCCAAATTT
>DJBM01000086.1:1680-2033 GCA_002430405.1 Actinobacteria bacterium UBA5976 | reverse complement strand
CTTAAGTCCAAATTTTCCATTTCCATAAAATGCTGTACTTCGCAGGATGTACGCCGCATCACTCATCTGATCAGCTTCAGGTTGCTTACCGGCAGCTAGGCAATCGACCACATAAGAAAAGAATCGTTGACTTCGATTTGCCCGACCCCAGATTAGGGAGTTGCTGTTTGCGCGCCCATCTTCTTGTCTTGTTACATTTTTTGACAGATCCTCTAGCTGTGCTTCTGTTGCTATACCCAGCACTAAAGCCACTGTCACATCCCAATCCTGGGCAATCACGCGATCATCTCTGGTTTCCTCATCGATCACGTGCGAAAATAAAACCAACTCGACAGTGCCGGTGCCAAAATCCG
>DJBM01000086.1:0-1615 GCA_002430405.1 Actinobacteria bacterium UBA5976 | reverse complement strand
CTACCTTGACCTTCCTTGTCAAGGTCCCAAATCCGAGTACTTACTTTCCAGCCATCACGAGCTGCATGACGAACTAATGCTCTTGAGAAACTGTGTCGAGTCTGTCGAGCTGTTCCCAGTTCGGCTGACTTCATTACTACATTTGGCTGGCGCGCTTTTTGCTGCAAATCATCAAGTCTTGATGTTGGACGCATCTCTATTTCTCCTTAACTTTTGGCAAGCGGTGGTAGACACTTTTTGTTGTCGTAAAGAAATCTGCAACACTGTCAGCATTTTGCTCTCTTGGGCCAGGAAATGATGATGCCTTCAAACCACCAAATGGGACGTGTAATTCAGAGCCCGTATTTGGCGCGTTAACTTTAACTAAACCGGCTTGCAGTTTAGAAACAGCAAAAGCAATGTCTGAGTGCGATGCTGAAAAGATCGAGGCAGTCAATCCAAACTCTGTTGAATTTGCAATTTCAACTGCCATCTCTAAGGTAGGGACATTCATTACCGTCGTCACGGGCCCAAAAACTTCTTCTTGGCAAGTTTTGATCGACATGTCGCCTTCAATTACCGTCGGAGCAATGTAGAAACCATCACCTGTTGGCACTTTTGCTTGGGCGATTATTTTTCCACCATCAGTTACTGCATCTTTGATTGCATTTAAAACTTCTGATTGAGCAGAACCTGATACCGCAGGACCAATTTGCGAACTTGGATCTAAACCATCTCCCACAACAAGCGCTTCAACCCGCTTTGAAAGATAACCGATGAATTCATCATGACAATCCCCAACAGTGATAATGCGCCGGGTTGCTGTGCACTTTTGACCAGTACCTGACATTGAGCCAATCACTAGCTGGGCCGCAGCATGATCTAAGTCAATGTCTGGCATAACTATTGCAGCATTGTTTCCACCTAGTTCAAGTTGAATCTTTACACCACGGGTAGCGCAGGATTGCACAATTTGATTTCCAACTTGTCCTGAGCCCGTAAAGGAAACCCCTGAAATAAATGGACTGTCTATTAGGTGCGAAGTGGTGGCGCCAGGGGCAAGGACCATATTTAATGCCCCAGGCAAAACTCCAGCATCGTGAAACAAAGATGCTATTGCAAAACTCAATGCCGGTACGTCACTTGCCGGCTTCCAAATAACGGTGTTTCCCCACAGTAAAGCAGGCGCAATTTTCCAAGCGGGAATTTGTGCTGGGAAATTCCACGGCGTAACAATAGCTATAACCCCTAATGGCTGTCTGACTGTCTCAATACGTTCATCTGGAACTGATGAAACATAGGTTCGTCCATACATGAATCGAGCGGCGTCAGCGTGGTAGCGAATCGTCTCGGCCGATCCATCTATTTCTACTTGCGCTTCTGCCAAAGTTTTGCCTTGCTCAATCGTCATCAATTTGGCAAGCTCTTGGCGTCTTTCAACCATGAGTTCGGCGACTTTTCGCAGGATTACACCGCGCTTTATAAGGCCAAGGTCTGCCCATTCATCAAGGGAACCGCGCGCCGCTGCAATTGCATTGTCGATATCGCCAGCGGTGGCCTTGTTATATACGGCTACGACACTCGCTGGATCTGCAGGATTAAGACTTTTCGCCTCAGGGCCTGTTCCATTTTGGAA
>DJBM01000060.1:1649-2933 GCA_002430405.1 Actinobacteria bacterium UBA5976 | reverse complement strand
CCTTCGTACGACTCGTCGCGCCAACTGAATTTTGCATTAGATGATCTTTTGACCTTCTGTTAATACGTGACGCAGAATTTGTTCGATTTCATCAAATTCTGGCTGACCAATAATCAGTGGTGGAGCTAACTGAATTACGGGATCGCCACGGTCATCTGCGCGACAGTACAAACCATTTTCAAACAGTGCTTTGGATAAGTAGCCACGTAGTAAGCGCTCGGACTCTTCTTCGTTAAAGGATTCCTTAGTGGCTTTATCCTTAACCAATTCGATTCCATAGAAGAAGCCTTCGCCTCGAACATCGCCAACGATATCAAGATTGTTTAGCTTCTCAAGAGTCTTTCGGAATTGATTTTCATTGTCGCGGACGTGCTGATTGATGCCTTCCTTATCGAAGATATCCAAGTTAGCCAGCGCAACCGCAGCCGATACTGGGTGACCACCAAAGGTGTAACCATGTGCAAAATATGTGTTGCCTTTCTTGAATGGCTCAAATATCTTGTCGCCGACCAGCATTGCGCCAATTGGGGAGTAGCCCGAAGTCATACCCTTTGCGCACGTAATGATGTCTGGATCAACACCGAAGCGCTTCATGGCAAACATGTCGCCGATTCGCCCAAATCCAGTGATGGTTTCATCTGCAACCATCAGCACGTCATATTCATCACAAATTTCGCGGACCCGCTCCAAGTAACCCGGCGGTGGTGGGAAACAGCCACCTGAGTTTTGAACTGGTTCTAGGAATACCGCAGCTACTGTGTCAGCGCCTTCAAAAAGAATCGCTTCTTCAATCCGGTTTGCAGCCCAGCGACCAAATGCCTTGATGTCATCTTGATGATATTCGGCGCGGTAAAAGTTGGTGTTAGGAACCCGGAAGCCACCAGGGGTTAGCGGTTCAAAGTATTTCTTAGCATCTGGAATGCCAGTAATTGCTAGGGCGCCTTGCGGTGTGCCGTGATAAGCAACGGAGCGACTGATTACTTTATGTTTCATTGGCTTGCCAATTAACTTGTAATACATCTTCGCGGCTTTCCAAGCAGACTCAACTGCCTCGCCGCCACCGGTAGTGAAGAACACTCGATTGAGCGATGATGGCGCGTAACTAATTAGCCGATCCGCAAGTTCGATTGCCTTTGGGTGCGCGTAAGACCAAAGTGGGAAGAACGCCAATTCTTGCATTTGCTTTGCAGCGGCTTCGGCAAGTTCCCGGCGACCGTGGCCTAGTTGTACGGTAAATAGTCCAGCAAGTCCATCAAGGTACTTCTTGCCGTGCTCGTCATAAAG
>DJBM01000060.1:758-1508 GCA_002430405.1 Actinobacteria bacterium UBA5976 | reverse complement strand
TGCATCCATAGCCGATCGCGCGCTAGGTCTGACATTGCGGAATTTGTTGTGCGTTCTTCTAGTGCAGTCATTAGATGTCCAATGTTTTTAGTTAGCGGGTTCCCCAGGTATAGCTCTGCTTGCGCAGTTTCAAATACATGAATGTTTCCGTGCGCCGGACCCCAGGAATCGCACGGATTTTACGATTGATCACTTCAAGAAGTGCCTCATCGTCTTCGCAGACAACTTCGAGAATTATGTCGAAGCTTCCTGCTGTCAGGATGATGTAACTGATCTCATCCATAAGTGAAAGCAAGTCTGCAACTGCTTCCATGTCACCATCTACTTCAATTCCGATCATCGCTTCGCGATTAAATCCAACTTGAAGTGGATCAGTTACGGCAACGATTTGCATTACTCCGGTTTCCAGAAGTTTGCTTACCCGCTGACGAACTGCAGCCTCTGACAAGCCAACTGCCTTACCAATGGTTGCGTAGGGGCGGCGGCCATCTTGCTGAAGTTGCTCAATGATGGCCTTTGAGACATCGTCGAGAACTGCAACTTTTGACACATCCCTAGTCTCATTGGTTTTCGTTGTAATAACAAGCGAAATCGCAGGATTTTTCAAAATAAGATGCGAAATCCGTATCCAAAACTAAAAAAAATTCGAGAAATCGCAGTAAATTCGCTGTCATGGGCTGCAACTGCTTAATTAGACGTAATTGACTAAGTACTCGAGGGTTTTTTTGGGTATTGTGGAAAAAATTAGGC
>DJBM01000060.1:0-727 GCA_002430405.1 Actinobacteria bacterium UBA5976 | reverse complement strand
TCGTCGAAAAAGGAAAATTCTATGAGTCAATATCAAGTTCTCAACCCTGCAACAGGCGTCGTTGAACAAGAATTCGCTAGTGCAACAGATACCGAGTGCCTGGCTGCAATTGCTGCTGCAGATAACGCACATAAGGCATGGACCAAAGTTCCAGTAGCGCAGCGCGCAGCAATTGTTCATCGCATCGGCCAGCTACATATTGATCGCCAAGATGAACTTGCTGCGATTATCAATCGTGAAATGGGTAAGCCATTAGCCGATGCTGCAGGCGAAGTTGAATTTTCTGGTTTCATCTACCAGTACTACGCAGACAACGCTGCAACGCTGCTTGCAGATACACCTATCGAACTATCGGGCGGCGAAGGTTCGGCTGTAATGCGCAAGTCCTCAGTTGGTGCGCTGCTTGGAATTATGCCGTGGAACTTCCCGGCTTACCAGGTTGCCCGCTTTGCTGGCCCAAACCTTGTTGCTGGCAACACCGTAATTTTGAAGCATGCCCCACAGTGCCCAGAGTCTGCTCTGGCAATTGCAAAGATTTTCGCTGACGCAGGTGTGCCAGACGGCGTGTATGTAAACCTATTTGCATCTAACGAGCAAATTGCAGACATGATTCCACACCCAGCAATTCGTGGTGTTTCACTAACTGGTTCAGAACGTGCGGGCGCAGCAGTTGCCGAAATTGCTGGTCGTCACCTTAAGAAGTGTGTTCTGGAACTTGGTGGCTCTG
>DJBM01000091.1:1160-3562 GCA_002430405.1 Actinobacteria bacterium UBA5976 | reverse complement strand
GTAATAAACCAACCAAAAAAATTAGAAATTGGAATTTCTTTACTAGGTACACCTGAGATAAACCAGGTCCAATACCCTTCGTTAACCATCTGAGGGTCTAGATAGAGATCCCACGTGGCCATTAGAAGTGCGCTCATGAGAACCGCTGGCACCTTTGCTTTAACTAGATCTCCAACAACGAGCCATACTGGATAAAGCATCATGAACCAAGCAAATGGGATTAGTAGCGGCACTTGAAGCAATGTTGGACCCAACCGCGCCAAGTCATATTCGTAAACACCAAAGGGAATACCTGTTTTAACTCCAATAATTTCTATAACTATGGTTGCGACTAAAGCAATCGAAACAAATTTAATTAAACGTACGCGCCCCAAAGCGTTGTATGCATGCAATCCGGATGCAAGCGAAAAAGCCAGTACGCCCGTAATGGTAAAAGCATCACGTGTTGGTCCAGAAAATATTGCCCATAAAATATTGGCGAGCACTGTAACCGTGGCTGCAACGCCAGCTAACGCAAGTGTTGGATTTCTCTTAGGTGTTACGAGTGAGCTCATTACGACTCGATGCTTCCGGACTGCCCAGCTTCGACTAAATCAAGATTAACATTTGCGTAAGTGCCAGAAACTTTTGTGACCTTAAAGCGAGCAAAAAGTTCTTCGGAATACCAGCCCGTTTCATGGGTGCGGGCGATAACCGCAGCATGTGGTTTCTGCCGCGATGAAAACTGCGTAATACTGTCATTGTTTTGCCACAAACTAAACGTTCCTTGTAGGCCAACTGGCGCCTCACCAATTCCTAGACTCACGATAAGTCCAGGTGTGGCATTTAAATCTGCTGAAACTGGTGGCACGCTTCGCCAGAATTCCAGCCACCATTTGGGCTTGATGGCTGCTCGGGTAAGTGCAGCTGTAAGTCCAGTCCATTTTTCAGGTATCGGATTTCCAAATGGGGACTCGCCAGCCCAAGTTCCCTTTGAAGCAAGCGGAAGTAATTCAATGTGGGCTTGCTGGTTGGCAATTTTTGCCCACTGTTGGGCTGGTTTACTGTTGAGATAATTCTGCGCATCTTGCTCATTTCCCCAAACCGTCAAAGTGCACCAGTGGTGCAAATCGGCATCACGAACTGTGAACGTTTTTCCAGAACCAGTACCCATTAACTTGAAAAAATCTAAGCCAGGAAGTTGGCGTAGCAATCTTCGTTGCCGTGCCATCAAAGACAACGCAGTAGGAATATTTCTGCTGCTTACTCGGGTTATGTCGATTCGAACGTACACAAGTTCGACTTTAGTCGTGCGCAACAGCAAGCGCTGTTCCTGCGGTTATGTCCAGCAATGATTCAAAATTAAGGCTGCAGACTACATGCGTGTGGCCACAAGCCCCCCACACAATTGGATAGTCGTTAAGCGCTTTGTCCACAATGGTTTGGGGCTGGAAAACTTCACCATCATGCAACCAGCCAACAGGGGATACGCCACCGATCGCAAAGCCGCTCCATGATCGAACAAAGTCTGCATCGGCTCGTCCTAGTTTTTCTAACCCAAGTTCTTTTGCCACCAATTCAGTGTCAACTCGATGGCGACCAGAGGTCACTACTAGCAACGGACGCTCACCTTGATCATCGGAGATTTTAAAGACAATGGACGAAGCAATTTGTCCAACTTCTACCTCCAGAACTTGCGCAGCCTCGAGTGCACTGCGGGCAGTATCGGAAAGGTGTCTGATTTCGGTAGTTATGCCGTGACGTTCAAGTTCCAGGCGCACGCGTCTTACAGATGAGTGTTCGGTTTCTTGCGTCATGTTGAATCAGTGTTTAGGCAGTTGCTTCTTTGAACTGCTGTTCAATGATTGTTAGGGCGTCCTCAAGTAAATGCTCGGGCATGACCATAGGCGGCAAAAAGCGCAAAACGTTTCCATAGGTTCCTGCGGTTAGAACTAGCACTCCATTTGCATGGCAAGCTTTTGCAACTTTGTTAGTCATTTCCGCATCTGGTTCGTTCGTTCCCTTTTTAACAATTTCAACGGCAACCATGGCCCCGCGACCGCGAACATCACAAATCACACCAGTGTCTGCTGCAATTTTTGCAAGCCGCGGCTTCATTATTTCTTCGATACGACGGGCTTTTGCATTTAAATCTTCCCGTTCCATTACAGCGATTGAGCCAAGTGCTGCGGCGCAGGCGATTGGGTTACCGCCGTACGTTCCACCAAGTCCACCAGCGTGAACTGAATCCATAATTTCGGAGCGACCGGTAACTGCAGCAAGTGGCAATCCACCTGCAATGCCTTTTGCAGTAATGATCATGTCGGGCACGATACCTTCATGCTCTGATGCGAACCAATCTCCAGTACGGCAGAAACCAGTTTGTACTTCGTCTGCGACAAAAACTATTCCACTATCTTTTG
>DJBM01000091.1:0-1118 GCA_002430405.1 Actinobacteria bacterium UBA5976 | reverse complement strand
GCTTCTGCGCCAGTAAGTCCATCATGGGCTGGATAAGACATTGGCATACGATAAATCTCTGGAGCAAACGGCCCGAAGCCCTGCTTGTAAGGAATAACTTTTGCAGTCATTCCCATTGTTAGATTTGTCCGACCGTGGTAACCGTGTTCAAATACGACAACTGCCTGACGCTTAGTGAAGACACGGGCAATCTTGACAGCATTTTCTACAGCTTCGGCGCCTGAATTAAATAGTGCCGAGCGTTTTTCGTGGTCACCAGGTGTTAGTCGATTCAAAGCTTCACAAACTTCTACGTAACCTTCGTAATGTGTGACGGTGAAACAAGTATGAGTAAATTTAGCTACCTGCTCCTGCACGCGAGCGACAACTTCTTCTGCTGCGTTCCCAACACCGGTTACGGCAATTCCTGAGCCCATGTCGATTAGCGAGTTACCATCTATATCGACAACAACTCCACCACCGGCGCGTTCTATATAGATAGGTAGCGTGGAGCCAACTCCAGCGCTCACTGCAGCGGTGCGACGTTCAAGCATTGCAAGGGATTTTGGTCCGGGAACTGCTGTCACCAGGTTTCGTTCTTGCGCAATGCCATTTACAGGAGATGAGATGTTGGTAGTTGTCATGTCACAATGCTAGGCCTGCCTGAAAATCAGGCAAATCGAGAGTCCCAGTACTGGAATCTCGACGCACCAGCATTAGATACTGGCCCTAATAGGGCGTAACCTATGGGGTTATGAGCGCTATTTACCCATTTTGGATTGCTGGAAAACCCGTTACAAGTGACAAAGTTGCAGATGTTATTCATCCTGGCGATGGAAAAGTCATAGGACAGTATTACGTTCCCACCGCAGCACATGTCGAACAAGCTGTCGCGGGCGCTTGGGAATCACGGCACGCTGCCCGGCGAACAACTGCAGCGCAACGCGCTGACGCTCTGATGTTGATATCAAAGCGACTGACGGAGCGGGCCGAGGAGATAGCGCAATTAATTCTGGGTGAGAACGGCAAGCCATTGATCTGGGCGCGCGCTGAAGCAGGTCGGGCTGGCTTAGTTTTTAGATGGGCTGCCGAAGAAGTGCGCAGATTTTCGGGCGAACTACAGATCGGAAGAGCACACG
>DJBM01000004.1 GCA_002430405.1 Actinobacteria bacterium UBA5976 | reverse complement strand
CCTGAGCCAACACCGGTAGTTGTAGATGGTCTAGTGCAAATCGAATTAACCCTTGATAAGCCTGCTGACTCAGTTGATGCTCAAGGTTATGTAACAGCAATTAGGCAAGCAGCTAAGGGTGCAAGCGAAACTGCTGTTGTCGGTGGCTCAACTGCCGTGAACTTTGACATTCAACAGACTAATTTGCGTGATCGCAACATTATTATTCCAACCGCACTTTTGGTAATCGGAATTATTTTGGCACTTTTACTTCGAAGTTTATTTGCGCCAATTCTTTTGATCATTACAACTGTGATTTCATTTGGCGCGACCCTCGGTATTAGCCACTTGGTATTCACTCACTTATTTGGATTCCCGGGCACTGACGGCAGCTTTATTCTCTTCACTTTTGTGTTCCTGGTGGCGCTAGGAATTGACTACAACATATTCCTGATGACTCGGGTGCGAGAAGAAGCAATCAAGCTCGGTACCCGCCCAGGAATTCTTAAGGGTTTAACAGTTACAGGCGGGGTGATTACCTCAGCGGGAGTTGTCTTAGCTGCAACATTTGCGGTACTTGGAACTTTGCCATTGGTCTTCTTGGCGGAACTTGGATTCGCAGTAGCTTTTGGTGTACTCCTTGACACCATCATTGTGCGCAGTCTCTTGGTTCCCGCTCTTGGATATGACTTGGGCGCAAAAATTTGGTGGCCAAGCAAATTAGGCAAAAGTGAAGGGCCACTTGTTGATTCAAGTAAGGTTCTAACTTCGTGACCAAGGGCATCATCGTCGCATCCAGCGGCGGTTTTGTGCAGACAGATCGCTGGGGCGTTGTGGTTCCTGGGCAGATTTTTAAGCGAGCCCTGGAGTTAACTGGCAAAGCGCGACCACGAGTGCTCTTTGTCTTAACGGCAAGTGGTGACAATGCTGGATATATTTCGACAAGTTATCAAGCAGTCTCAGGTCTTGGCGTTGACGTCGAACATTTGTCGCTATTCACGCAGCCAAATGTTCCAGTAGAGGAAGCCTTTGGGCGCGCTGATTTAGTCTGGGTTGGCGGGGGATCGGTGGCAAACTTACTCGCACTCTGGCAACTTCACGGCGTTGATGTGGCTGCTCGCAGCGCTTGGGAGCGGGGCGCAGTCATGGCAGGTGTCAGCGCTGGGTCACTCTGCTGGCACGTTGGAGGGCCAACAGATTCATTCGGTCCCAAGCTGGAGACTATAACTAATGGTCTCGCTCTTGTTCCTTATGGAAATGGAGTTCACTATGACACTGAGGCGCAACGTCGCCCACTACTGCAGTCATTAGTTCTTAATAAAACTTTGCCGCTCTCTTTTGCAACCGATGATCATGCCGCCGTTGTTTACCAAGGGATAGATCCAGTAGAAGTAGTCGTTGATAAAACAGATAGCAAAGCGAAGGCTTATCGCGTCGAATTAGTTGCTGGCGAAGTTAAGGAAACGACGCTAGCACCAGGGGCAATTAACTAACACTTTTGTGACTGTCGTGAATCCAGATCACTATAGGTCATCAATAATGAGTGCCTCAGCCGCGCGGCGGCCACTGGCGAGCGCACCATCAATCGATGAAACTTGTCGATAGTCGCCGCAAATGTAAACGCCTTGGGAAAGTCGAACATCTTGCGCCGTATTATGTGGTGCGCTCATCATCGGCAGCGCATCTGGAATTGGGTAGGTAGCCACGTGCGCCCAACCACTAGTTGGAACGCCGTAAAGCGAAGCCAGATGGGAACGAACTCGCAATTCTGCCTCCACCGAATGGTGTACTCCAATTGCGGAAGATGAAACTAAAGTTCGATCTTCTGATGCATACGACGGTGCGGCATTGCTCATAACCACCGTGTTCACTAGTGGACGGGAGGGATCATCATGTACGCCATTAAATTTTTTGCCGTCAACTACAAGTGTGCTACTGCCATCAGTTAACTGCGAACCACTGCGGTCTGCAAGGTGATACCAAGTGGTAACTGAGTTACTCTCCGGAACCTTAAGGCTGGGAATTAGTATTGCTGCGCTCCTGGCATTGGTGGCAATTACAACTGATCGAGTTCGGATGTCACCTTGATCGGTGCGAACCATGGTTCTGGCAACTGCAGTTGCTGTGACTCCAAAGTTAATACTTCCCTGCGGTAATTGCGCGGCGAGCTGAGTTGGAATCGCTTCCATTCCATTACGGGGGACCCCGGGCGTGCCCAAAATAAATGATTTCAGCGTGATGTCAAAAAATCTTTTCGATGTGGCTAATTCGCCCTCCAAAAAGACGCCAGCTAAGAATGGTCTAAGCAGCTGTTCCGTTAACTTGGTTCCAAACTTGGCACGTAAAAAAGCATCAGTTCGTTGGTCATAAGTATTGGAATCTTTTTTGGAAAGCACTAAGCCAAGTGCATATCGTGCAAATTTCAACTTTGCAGATATCTTTCCAACTGGAGCTAGCAAACTATCTACGGCCCAAGTTGGCTCCCGCTTAGGGTCTGCCATTTTGTAAGCACGTCCATCAATGGAAACTATGACACCGGGTGTAAAACTTTGAATGTCTAACGCATTTAAATCCAGGAAATTCGTGCCTTCGACATATGACGGATTGTAAAGCTGAAAGCCGCGATCTAATAAAAGTCCGTCAATTCGATCAGTTCGAACGCGTCCACCGGGTGCATCGCCTGCTTCAATTACACAAACTTCACGACCTGCAATTGCCAATCGCCGCGCAGCTGCTAGCCCTGCCAATCCAGCGCCAATAACTACGACGTCGGTATTTTTGGGAATTGAAGACATGTAACTTACTTTGCAGCCAGGGTGCGCATCGCACTTTCGATGTCGGCATCCTGAAATTTAAAGCCAGAATCGAGTAATACTTTTGGGAGCACTCGCGCACTTCCCAAAACTTCTTGGGAAAATTCCCCGAGTACTGCTTTTAACGCAAACGCTGGAACAGGAAAGATTGCCAATCGCTTGAAAACCTTTGACATTGCGCGAGTTACTTGGGCATTGGTTGCTGGGTTCGGCGCAGTTAAGTTAACTGGACCACTGACACTTTCTTGCGTAATCAAAAACTTCAGGGCAGAAATTTCATCACGCAGTGAAATGAATGACCAGTATTGGTTTCCGGATCCCAGTTTTCCACCCACACCGAGTTTGAATAATGGGAGCAGTCGAGCCCAGGCGCCACCATTTTTAGCGGCAACTAATCCAGTGCGAGCATGGACAACTCTGATACCAGCATCCTTTGCAGGCCCAGCTGCGGCTTCCCAAGCCACTACGACATCTGCCAAAAATCC
>DJBM01000105.1:969-2558 GCA_002430405.1 Actinobacteria bacterium UBA5976 | reverse complement strand
GCGCAGCCTTACGCTCTTTGGGTGGACTGGGTAATTCTGGAGTTCCAGAAATTTCGCCACTTTCAGTACGGCGATAAATTGTTGAGTCCACACCTTAATTCTCGCATCAAAAGTTTCTCGACACTCAAAAAGCGCGTAATCTTAGATTTCTATGCAAAATTCATTTGTCTATCTTGGCCCAAAGGGAACCTTTACTGAGGCGGCTCTCCTGCAGATGCCTATTGCAGCGCAAGCTCAGTTGTTTCCTGCTGAGTCAGTGCGGCATGCGTTAAACCTTGTTAGATCTGGCGAAGTATTCGCCGCCTTAGTTCCAATTGAGAACTCGGTGGAAGGATCTGTTTCAACCACTTTGGACGAATTGGGTCATGGCGATCCATTAGAAATTATTGACGAGATTGCGATTCCTGTTAATTTTGCACTGTTAGCTAAAGTAGGAACCAAAATTTCTGACATTTCACGGATTGCAACTCATCCGCATGCGCATGCGCAATGTGTGAATTGGTTATCGAAAAACATTCCTGGCGTGCATGTTTTGCCGGCTATGTCTACCGCTGCTGCTGCCGAAGAGATGGCAAATGGCGCTAACTATGACGCAGCGATTTGCTCAGTTGCTGCCGCAAAACATTACGGGCTGGAAATTCTCGCTGAGGGGATTGGCGACAGCGATTCGGCTTGGACGAGGTTCGTTTTAGTAAGCAAGCCTGGGCATGCTCAGCCTGCAACCGGTAATGACAAAACGACTTTGTCCCTATTTATGCACCGTAACCAACCAGGAGCCCTGCTAAAGATTTTAACTGAGTTTGCAGTGCGCGGAATTGATCTCTCTCGCTTGGAATCACGTCCTACTAAGCAGCAATTAGGCGACTACTTCTTTTCCTTAGATTGCGTTGGACACATTGATGATGAAAATTTAGGCGAAGTATTAATTAAGCTTCGCGAAATTTGTGCTGATGTAAAATTTCTGGGGTCATACCCTCGTCATGACAATGCAAGTGGTGACGGCGAAGTTGCAGTGATTCTTGCTTCACAAATTGCGCCACAGACATGGTTAGCAAACCTACGCAAGAGAGTTAACTAGAAATAATTCGATCTATAAATACTGCAACGCCATGATCGTCATTGGATGGAACATGTTCATCGGCAGCAGCTTTAATCCAATCATGTGCGTTGTCAACAGCAGCTCCGCGTCCTGCCCACTGAATCATTGGTAAATCGTTTGGCATGTCACCGATTGCAGCAACATCTGCGGCACTGAAACCGTTTTTCGATGCGAACCTTTCTAATCCCGTCCCCTTGTTTACGCCAAGGGCGCTCATCTCGATCATGAGATCTAGGAAATTTGAGTGTGTGACATCAACAATTCCAGTAAGAGCCTGTTGCGCAGCTATCAAGAATTCGTCAGCATTTTGTTGAACCCGATCACTTGGTCGCGCTAGCAACTTGACGACTAGATCGGTGCCAAACATTGTTTCTACATCTGTTGGCTGCGGGCTTGTTTTAACTTCCCAGCGCGGGCGGTATTTATCGTCCACCATGAATGAGTCATCATGTCGATCAAGTTCTACGGCAAACGAGATATCTGGATCCAG
>DJBM01000105.1:332-728 GCA_002430405.1 Actinobacteria bacterium UBA5976 | reverse complement strand
GTTTTGAGGTCCATTAGCAATGCGCCATTGCACACTAGTGCCAAGCCTTCATGGCCAGTCATATCCGGAATTTGACGCATCCACCGAGTTGGGCGACCAGTCACGAAAATGGTTTCTAGTCCATTTGCATGCGCCCGAGCAATTGCTGCCACGTTTTCTGGGGAAACGGTGCCCCCAGTTTGCAGAAAAGTCCCATCGAGATCGCTGGCCACCATCCGCGTCACAATTGTTACCTAATTTCCTGGTTTTTCCCCTAGTCACAAAAGCGTAAATGTCGCTAGAGTTCTGAGTTATCCGTACCAATTCTACGGGCTTTTCACCAAGGAGCATCATGGCCAAGATCAGCGACGAAGTTCGCACCCACAAATACACTTTGACCGAAGATGAGATGCCCAC
>DJBM01000105.1:0-164 GCA_002430405.1 Actinobacteria bacterium UBA5976 | reverse complement strand
CCACCGCCGCCAGCACTTCATCCCGGCACGCACCAACCTGCTGGGCCCGATGATTTTGCGCCGCTATTTCCAATGGCATTGATCATGCAGGAAGTTAGCCAGGAGCGATACATAGATATCCCCGGTGGCGTCCTAGATGTCTATCGTCAATGGCGCCCTAGCCC
>DJBM01000065.1 GCA_002430405.1 Actinobacteria bacterium UBA5976 | reverse complement strand
TTGCTGATCGAATTCAGATTTTGCAAGTTGAGGCATTGTGCTGGTGTGGTCGCCGGGGCACTCATAATGCGCGAACTATCGATGGCGTAATGGTTACCGAAGGCGAGCAAGTTGCTGTTGGTGATACCGCGAGCAGCTCTGGCTCAGTTAGTTACGAAGTTTTGTGTCGCCGACACCACATGGCAGCAATGCCAATTAATCACACAGCAGATTAGTCTTTGCGGGAACGCGAAAAGATTCCAACTAATGCAAGTCCGACAGCAGCGACTGCGACAATCCGTTCAACTCGTAGATTGCCTTTTTCGTTTATAAAAAAACTGTTTCCAAGTCCCATGCCTTGAGAAACCATATTCATCGGCTTCACATACCCATTAAGGTCGGCTACCGTTTTTGATAGGTGCTCACGGGAAGCGTTGATCTCCGCTGCAATCGCTTCGGCATTTCTCTTATTACTCATTTTTTTAGTCTCCTAGCCTCATCTCAAGACTACGATCCAAACGTAAAATCTCAGAATTGGTCCCAATATGCACAATCACTGGCAGTGGGTTATTCTTATTGCAAAGAGTTCGCAATAAGGAGTTACCATGCATATGCCCGACGGCTTGATAAATGCCCCAGTTTCAATCGGTGCGGCCGTGATCGCAGCCGGCGCCATCACAGTTGGTCTAAAGAAGTCCAAGGGCACACTTGATAGCCAGACCGCGCCGCTTGCTGGTCTTGTTGCTGTGTTTATCTTCGCTTTTCAAATGATGAATTTTCCAGTGGCCGCCGGAACAAGTGGCCACTTAATGGGCGGCGCTTTGGCTTCAATATTGGTTGGGCCATACGTTGCTATTTTGGTAATGACTGTTGTTGTTTCCCTGCAAGCCCTGGTTTTTGCTGACGGTGGCTTATCGGCCCTTGGCTTAAACCTCTTAAACATGGGAATCGTTTCGATTGTGGTTAGCGCATTGTTATTTGCTGGCCTAATGAAATTACTTCCAAAAACTCGAACCTCGATTATCGGAGTTTCTGCTACCGTCGCTTTCATTTCTGTTTTAGCTTCCGCTGGGGCTTTTGTTTTTGAATATTCTCTGGGTGGAAATGCAACTTATAACATTGCTTCGGTTTTGATTTCCGTAATGAGCGTGCATGTATTAATTGGGATTGGCGAGGCCATCATTACTGGGCTGACCATTGGCGCAATCTTGGCAACCCGAGCTGACTTAGTTTATGGAGCGCGTAAATTCTTACCTGCCCAAAATCTGGTTATTAAAGCATCAGTGGTGCAGAGCAATGTCTAACAAGAAATTTTTCTTAGTTGGCCTATTCGTTTCATTCCTCGTGGCGGGATTTTTCAGTTTTTATGCATCTAGTCAGCCTGACGGTTTGGAAAAAGCTACGGCAGAACAAGGTCTCGATGTCACTGTCATTGATTCTCCAAATGCTGAAGGCGTCTTGGCGGACTACGGTGTTGCTGGTATTGAAAATGAGCGCCTTTCCGGATTTCTGGGTGGCGCAATTGGTGTTGCAGTAGTTGGAATTGCTGGTACCGGAATCTACTTTTGGGTACGCACGCCAAAGTCTGGCGACATTAAGTGATCATTGATTCACCGCGCGTAGTTTTAGCTACTAAAAGTGAGCACGTTCATGGGCACGGTGTTGGGGACCACCTGTATGTTCACAAGCACTCAATAGTGCATGATCTACCGGCTCAAGTAAAAGTTGTTGCAGCTCTTTGCTTTATTTTTATAGTGGTATTAACGCCAGTTCATGCAGTGTGGGCGTTCGCGCTTTATCTGACAATTATATTTGTGGTCGTTGGATTGGCAAAGCTTCATTTTCCGTTAGTACTACGCCGGATGCTAATTGAAATTCCGTTTGTAATCTTTGCCGTATTGATGCCATTCTTTGGTTCTGCACCAAGAATTGAAGTGCTCGGTATCTCGCTTTCGGAAGCGGGCTTATGGGCTGCATTTGGGATATTGGCCAAAGGCACAATTGGCGTTGTTACTTCGATAACTTTGGCAGCCACAACCCGAGCCCGCGATTTACTACAAGGCCTTGAAGCCATTCGGGTTCCTGCTGTGTTGATTCAAATTGCCACTTTTATGTTGCGATACTCAGCAGTAGTAACAAATGATTTAGCGCGGATGAAAGTGGCTCGCGAATCGCGCGGATTTTCGGCTACCGGAATAAAGCATTGGAAAGTCTTAGCGCACTCCGCTGGCGCGCTTTTCATTCGCTCCTACGAGCGCGGCGAACGAGTGCACTTGGCGATGCTAGCTCGAGGTTACAACGGAACAATTATTGATCTTTATAAACCAAAAGTTGTGCGGCAAGATTGGCTTACTGCCCTAGTCTTGCCTGTGCTTGCAATAACAATTATGACGATTGCGTGGGTTACATTATGACTTCAAATTCAAGCCTAGAAATCAAAGGCTTGGCTTATGCCTACCCAGATGGTAATCAAGCACTATTTGGCGTAAACCTCAACATCGAGCGCGGTGAGCGCGTTGCTCTACTTGGACCAAATGGCGCCGGCAAAACAACCTTAGTCATGCACTTGAACGGAATACTCAAGGCTGGACTTGGCTCGGTTGCAGTTGGCGGACTTGAAGTAGATACCGAAAGCAAAGAGACTCTCCAGGAAATCCGACAACGAGTTGGCATAGTTTTCCAAGATCCTGATGATCAACTCTTTATGCCAACTGTGCGCGAAGACATTGCATTTGGACCTATCAACATGGGAAT
>DJBM01000001.1:1274-3274 GCA_002430405.1 Actinobacteria bacterium UBA5976 | reverse complement strand
GAAAGTGCGTACTCAACTGCATCTGGCAGATTCATTTGGCTCATGCGCCACTCTCATCTCGGGTGTTAAGCACATTTATTCCTGTGAACAAAGCTGATGGACAGCCATGACTAACTGGAGCGACTTGACCTGGCTGGCCTTTGCCACAATTTAATGCGCCGCCAAGTAGGTACGTTTCAGCGCCACCTATTCTTCGCATGGCGCCCCAGAAATCTGGGGTTTTGGATTGATAAGCAACGTCTTTCAATTGACCAACGATCTTTCCATTCTTTATTTCATGGAATCTTTGCCCAGTGAACTGAAAATTAAATCGCTGCATGTCAATTGACCATGATTTGTCCCCAACAATGTAAATACCTGACTCAACATCTGCGATTAAGTCCGCAGTTGTAGTTGAATCAGTTCCTGGTTGCAATGAAACATTCGGCATGCGCTGGATCGGGGAGTGCAACGCAGAATCAGCAAACGCGCATCCGTTGGATCTGTCCATATCTATCTTGCTTGCAATAGATCGATCAGTTTGATAGCCAACTAAGATTCCATCTTTAATCAAATCCCAGCGTTGGGCGCTTACACCTTCATCGTCAAATCCAACAGTCGATAATCCATGATCTGCTAGTCGATCTCCCGTTACGTTCATGATGGGGGAGCCGTACTTAAAAACTCCTAATTTATCGATCGTGGCAAACGATGTGCCGGCGTAATTGGCTTCGTACCCAAGTGCTCTGTCTAATTCAGTTGCATGCCCAATCGACTCGTGGATCGTCAGCCACAGATTTGTTGGGTCAATAACCAAGTCCATTGCTCCTGGAGTTACTGAGGGAGACTTAACTTTTTCCGCCAAATACTCCGGGATCTGATCAATTTCCGAATTCCAATCCCAACCAGTTCCGGTCAAGTATTCCCAGCCTCGCCCAGCGGGAGGAGCGCAAGTGCGCATATCCTCAAAGCCCGAATCACTAACATGAATTGCAGTTAAGGCAGCAGAGATTCGATCCCGTTGCTGGGTTATTTCGTTTCCAGTTAAATCTGCATAGAAAGTGCGATCTCGTCCCATGGCAATGTTGCTTTCAATGTGGCTCACAATTGATGACGCGGCAACTCTAGAATTCCACTCTTGCAAAAAATGAATTACTTCATCATCAGATTTGGAAAAAGCATCA
This sequence comes from Actinobacteria bacterium UBA5976, assembly GCA_002430405.1. Lineage (GTDB taxonomy): Bacteria > Actinomycetota > Actinomycetes > S36-B12 > UBA5976 > UBA5976. The sequence goes on along the minus strand of DJBM01000001.1, from coordinate 2,111 downwards.
ATTTCAATTGGTAGCGTCCATGTCTGCTTTCCATGTTTAGGCTCAGCTGCCAGAACTACTTCATCGACTGCAACCAGCGTGCTGAGCTTTGCCATATTCACTGCGCGGTTAGCGATATCATTTGCACCTATTGCGGATAAATCAGTCGTAGCGGCGAATCCCCAGGCACCACCATGGACAACCCGAACACTCATCGCGATGCTTGTGTCAGCCCCAATGTTTTCCACTTCACCATCTCGTATCGAGACGCCTCGCGAATCGTGAGCAGCGAGTCTAAATTGGGCAACTGTTGCGCCAAGCGCGGCTGCAGTTTCAAGTGCGACTGCCGCGAGCTCACTTGGCGGGGCTGGAATTGCAAATTGAATCATTAATCCACATCTTTCTGGGTTATCTCACCCTAACGATGGATTCAGTTTTCAGGCGATACCCTTATCTCATGTCAAAAATCGTGTTGGTTACTGGTGGTAACAGAGGCATTGGACTCGCAATCGCTCGCGAATTCCTGGCTAATGGTGACACAGTCATTGTGACTAGCCGCAGTGGTGAACCAGTTGCTGGCTTGAACGTTGTAACTTGCGACGTTTCAGATACTGCAAGTGTTGATGCAGCCTTTACAAAGGTAGAAACTGAATTTGGTCCAATCCAAGTTCTTGTTGCTAATGCTGGAATCACCCGCGACAAATTATTGGTTCGCATGTCTGATGATGATATCGATGAGGTTCTTAATACCAATTTGGTAGGAGCCATAAGAGTTGCTCGACGGGCTTCACGACCTATGACCCAAGCTAAATCAGGAAGAATCATTTTTATTTCTAGTGTTGTGGCACTCGCAGGTTC
>DJBM01000001.1:0-1140 GCA_002430405.1 Actinobacteria bacterium UBA5976 | reverse complement strand
TGGCACTCGCAGGTTCGGCTGGCCAAGTTAATTATGCGGCCTCAAAAGCAGGCTTGATAGGCGTCGCTAGATCACTCGCGCGCGAACATGGCCCAAGAAACATAACGGTAAATGTTGTCGCCCCTGGCTTTATCGACACTGACATGACTGCAGTATTAAGTGATGATCGAAAAGCGCAAATTGTTTCCAACATCCCACTTGGGCGGTATGGAAGTGCAACAGAGGTTGCCCAGTCGGTAGTTTTTCTAGCCTCGGATGCGGCGCAGTACATCACAGGAGCACTCATTCCTGTCGATGGCGGTCTCGGTATGGGACACTAAGTGACTATGGGCATTCTCGAGGGCAAGAATTTACTTATCACCGGAGTCTTGACGGATTCCTCAATTGCGTTTCACGTAGCTCGTTTAGCTCAAGAGCAGGGTGCCAATGTTGTGCTTTCCTCGTTTGGTCGCGCTGCTGGGTTGACTAAGCGAATCGCTGGGCGGTTACCAACCGAAGCGCCACTTGTTCAACTTGATGTGACGAACAACGATGACTTAGCGAATTTAGCCAGTGAAGTTCAAAAGCACGTTCCATACCTGGATGGTGTTTTACATTCGATTGCATTTGCCCCCGAAGCAGCTTTGGGCGGAAATTTCCTTAATACGCAATGGGACGATGTAAAAGTTGCACTTGAAGTTTCAGCGTTCTCATTTAAGTCTCTTGGTATTGCCACGTTGCCCTTAATGAAAGAACGTGGTGGTCAATTACTGGGGTTAGATTTCGATGCAACAGTGACATGGCCTTACTACGACTGGATGGGCGTATCAAAGGCAGCACTTGAATCAACTTGTCGATACTTAGCACGCGACTTGGGACCTGAAAAAATTCGAGTGAACTTGATTGCTGCTGGACCGCTCTACACAACTGCCGCAAAAGGAATACCTGGATTTGATGAGTTTGGTCCAATGTGGCAGCGTCGAGCACCAATTGGATGGGACACCTCGGATCCGATTCCGACTGCAAAGGCTTGCATCGCAATGTTTTCAGATTGGTTCCCGGCAACAACTGGGGAAATTATTCATGTGGATGGCGGCGTGCACAGTCAAGGTGGTCCGTAAGGAAATCTTGGCTCCTTCTACTACCCGAGTGAAACGGCTT
>DJBM01000015.1 GCA_002430405.1 Actinobacteria bacterium UBA5976 | reverse complement strand
CAAAATAGCAAGTGCGGTTAATGCAGTTTTTGATTCTGTGTCGAATGCAGGGTTTTCTAATGACTTAAGGGCCGTATCAAGGTAGCTGGAAATTCTTTGTTCAATAAAATCTTGGGCGCCACAGGATATCAAGATTTCCTGAAGTTGTTCAATCTCATTTGGGCTGATGCTGTTTGAGCCTAAATGTTTTGTAAGCAACGAACATTGCGCAGCAGTTGCATTGGAATATGCAAATGCGATGAGCATAGTTTGCTTTCCTTCGCGCAAGTCATCGCCCGCAGGCTTGCCAGTAACACTTGGCTCACCAAATACTCCAAGTAAGTCATCACGCAGTTGGAAGGCTTCACCAAGGGACAAGCCATAACCACTAAGCGAAGTCATTAATTCGAGGCTGGCATCAGCAATTGCTGCGCCCATGTGTAACGGCCGTTCGATTGTGTACTTCGCGCTCTTGTAACGAATCACGGTCTCAGCACGTTCTTGGGTGATCTGTCCTCGCACTTGTTCCAAGAGATCCAGATACTGTCCACTCATTAACTCAGTTCGCATAATGTCATAGACCGCTTTGGCCCGATGTGTCTGCGCACTATTAATTCCACTCGTTAGCAACATTTCATCTGCCCAGGAAAGTGCTAAATCACCAACAAGAATCGCAGCTCCCTCGCCAAAAAGCGCACCAGAGCCTAACCAGTTGTTTTGAGTATGAAGTGCTTCAAATTGCTTATGAACGGAAGGGTTTCCGCGTCGGGTGTCACTTGCATCCATGACGTCATCGTGTATCAAGGCGCAGGCCTGTAAAAACTCAAGGCTTGCGCAAGCGCGAAGCACTTCATCAGAGTCTGCGCCACCTGCTGCGCGGTAACCCCAGTATGCAAACGCTGGTCGAAGCCGCTTACCACCAGCAAGTAATCCTGCGAGTGAATCTACGAGAGTAAGAGTGTCGGGCGAAACCGAACTCATTAAGGCGCGATTTTGCGAAACAAATTCATCCAAGGCGCCTTGCACGCGTCCCCGAAGGTTGTTGCTGTCTAAGGGGTTTTGCTCCACTAGTTCAGGTTATTGGCTGGGTGCAGTTTGCGCACTTTTGATGTGGCAGGACAATAGCCATATGACTTTCCCAGAGTACTTAGTGAAATGGTCTGGGCTTCATGGTGGAGTGGCGCCTACTGGCCTTGTCAAGATTTGGCTGCGCGTAGCTTTTGCCATGTCCACACCTCTTGTTCGCCTAAATCCAAACCTAATTACAGGTAGCGCATTGCTATTTATGGGCGGTGCTATCGGCTGGGTTGCTGGACCTGAGCCAAAATACTTGATTGCAGCTTTGCTTGTCCTTTTAGTTGGATTGATTGACAGTTTTGATGGAATTGTGGCGTTAAGAAGTTCGCGCGTGACAAGTTGGGGCGCTTACTTAGATTCCATCGTCGATCGATTTATTGATGTTGGTATCGGACTCTTATTCCTTGTTTTAGGTGCGCCGCTAGAGCTCGTGATGGCAGCAGTATCCATTGCGTTAGTTCATGAATATATGCGTGCTCGCGCCGGTGGAGTTGGACACCACGAAGTGGGCGTAGTCACCGTCGCTGAAAAGCCAACGCGGATTGCAATTGGTGTTATGTTTCTAGTTGCTTGCGCGGTCCGTCCGCAAGATTCCCAGCTGCTTGCCGATATTGCAGTCATAACTTGGTCGGTTATTGGCGTGATCGGGTTTGCACATTTAATGCGAACATTTCGATCAATAATTAAATGACGTACTAAGCGCGACCAATTCGATTAGCGACAATTTCAGCCGACATACCCACAAGTGGGAGTCCGCCACCAGGGTGCGCAGAACCACCAACTAAATATAGATTTGGAATCTTTGTGGTGTTTTCTGGACGCAAGAAGGCCGAACGCATGCCGTTACTAGAACTTCCATAAATTGAACCACCAGGTGCCAATGTATTTCGCTCCAAGTCTGCTGGCGATATAACTTCTTGCCATTTCACTCGAGCGTCCACTGCAACACCACGTGAGCTAAGTGTTTTAAGTACTGAACTTGCGTAGCTTTGAGCGAGAGATTCAACCGACCAATCCATTCCCGCATTTTTATCATGACGTGGCGCATTGACTAGTACGTACCAAGACTCTGAACCAAGAGGAGACATTTTTGAATCCTTGGGGTTACAAATGTAAATCGTTGGATCTGCAACTGGGCACGCCGGTTTACCAATACCAAAAACGCTATCAAATTCATCATCGTAGTTACTCGGGAAAAATACATTGTGATGTTCAAAATCTGGAGTTACACCAGACATAGCGAGCAGGATCACAAAACCCGAAAGTGAAGGAGTCGCTTTACGCAGAGATTTCGTGGCTGACTTTGTTTTAGTTAGTGCGTCTCCAGTTAGCAACGAGCCATAGACATTGCTGGCGTCGGCGTTAGCTACAACAATGTCAGCAGGAATGAATCTCCCGCCTGCGACTGTCACACCGTTGATTATCGGGTTGGCGGAAATGTTTTCTACTGTGCAGGAAAACTCAAACTTCACCCCGATGGCGCAAGCACGTTCGTAGAGTGCTCGGCCAAGTTCGCGTAACCCGCCCGCTACGTGATATGCGCCGAACATCTGTTCAACGTAGGGGACAGTTGCCAACGCTGCGGGGGCTTGGCGTGGATCCGAGCCAGTATACGTTGCGTACCTGTCGACTAGCGTCAAAAGCCTTGGATCAGAAATGTATTGTTGCGCCATTTCCCGCAAAGTTTTAGTTGGCGCGATGGTTCGCAAGTCACCAAGTCGCCATGACATCGAAACCAAACTCGACAGACCATGAAGCTCAGATTGTAAAAAAGGTTTTCGGGTTACTGACCACATTTTGGCAGCACGATTCATGAACGCGCGCCATTGCTGTGCACTAGTGCCGCCCAGAGTGTCGCCAATTGCTTCGGCGCATCGTCCAATTCCCGCACCAGGCATTTTCAATACAGTGCCGTCGGCAAATTGGTATCGAAATGCGGTATCCAGATCAATAATTTCGATGCTGTCTTCTAAGGCAGCGCCAGTTTT
>DJBM01000024.1 GCA_002430405.1 Actinobacteria bacterium UBA5976 | reverse complement strand
TATATTGCGCAAAAATGATTTCAAAGTTACCGCAGTAGTAGTAGATGAAGCACTAATTGCAGTGGAGCCAGGTGATACCTCGGCGCAGAACTACGCAATTGCATTTGATCTTGGAACCACCACCGTCGTAGCAACTTTGCTTGACCTAATTACTGGCACTCCGCTGGCAGTAAAGTCAATGCTTAACAAACAACAGCCATTTGGCGCCGACGTAATTTCGCGAATTTCCGCAACGATGATGGATCCACTTGCTGCTGGCCTAATGCAAAGCGCTGGGCTGGCCACTCTTAATGAACTTATTGCTGAAGTTTGCACCGAAGCGGGAATCTCAAAAGATCAGGTTTACGAAACAGCAATTGCTGGTAATGCCACGATGGTAGAAATTTTGCTTGGGGTAGATCCAGAACCTGTTGGCGTGGCGCCGTTTATCACAGTGACTCAAAAGTGGCCAGTGTTTACCGCAGCAGAGGTGGGCATTGAAATACTTCCAACGGCTCGAGTTTTCTTATTCCCAGCATTTGGTGCTTACGTTGGCGGCGACATTGTTGCTGGCGTACTGGCAACCGGCATGGATCGTGACAAGCGGGTGCGGTTACTTATTGATGTTGGAACTAACTGCGAGATCGTGCTATCAAATGGCGACACGATTTTAACAACGGCTGCCCCAGCTGGACCAGCTTTTGAAGCCGCTTCAATAGCCTGCGGCATGCGAGCTGCAGATGGCGCCATAGAAGTAGTGCAGGTAACAGATGAAGGCATCAAGCTTGGAGTCATCGGTGATGCAGAGCCAGTTGGCATTTGCGGATCAGGTTTAGTAGATGCTGTTTACGTTCTTCATAAAGCCAAACTAATCGAAGATTCTGGTCGCTTTGTAACTGATGAGTTAGCACTTGAAATTGCCCCGCACTTAGCTTCGAGGTTGCTCACCCGAGAAGCGGGAGATCGAATTTTTGTGCTGCACTGGGATGGCGAGGAACCAACCGTTTACCTATCTCAGCGAGATGTGCGCGAACTGCAATTTGCAAAAGCCTCGATTGCAACGGGGTGGCGCTTGCTGCTTGAAGAAGTTGGCTTAGTTGATGAGGATGTCCAGCAAGTGCTGCTCGCTGGATCTTTTGGATCCTATCTGTCGCCAGCATCGGCCATTGGCATCGGATTGGTTCCTAAACTTCCAGTCATGCGCATTGTCAGTGCTGGAAACGTTGCAGGCGAAGGCGCAAAGATGGTTTTGCTGTCAAGCACGGAACGAAGTGGCGCAACTACTTTGTTGGATGAAGTTGACTATGTCGAGCTATCTGATCGACCAGATTTCAACGACAAATTTTTCTTGGAGTTGGCGTTCCCGTCATGAGCATTGCAGTGATTGCATGTGGGGCACTTGCCGCCCACGTTCATGAAATAGCAGATCGTCGAAATTTGGACTTGCATGTTGAGCCGGTGAATCCGTTATTACACAACCGCCCCGAAGGAATTGCGCCAGAAGTTGAAAAACTAATTCTGGAGTTACAACCGATACATGATCAAGTTGCTATTGCGTATGCAGACTGTGGAACTTACGGTGCGATAGATCAGCTTTGTGAAAAATATCAGGTATCACGACTCTCAGGTGACCATTGTTATGACGTCTTTGCGACTGCGGAAAAAATGAAAGCTGAATTCGAAGCTGAGCCAGGTACTTATGTATTCACTGACTACCTAGTAAAGACTTTCAGGCGCAGCGTCATGGTGGAAATGGGACTGGAAAAATATCCAGAACTTCGGGATGACTACTTTCATTCCTATAAGCGAGTGCTTTGGCTATCACAGCGCCAAACCCCTGAATTAGAGGCTGCAGCCCAAGATGCAGCGCAACTTATCGGCCTGCCACTTGAAATTATGCACGTTGGAGATGCACACTTAGAAGAGCAGCTCCTTGTATTGATTGGATCCAAAGTTGAGTAACTATTCCGAGGAAAGCATTCTTAATTACTTGGGACCTTACAAAGATGAGGCCTCGGCAATTTTGCGCTCTTTGCAGTTGGTGCAAGAACTTTTGGGTTATGTGCCAGATAGCGCGATCGATTTAATTGCTAAAAATTCCAATGTATCGCGCGCCGAAGTTTATGGAGTTTTTACTTTCTACAGTGATTTCCGCTCAACACCTCCTGCCCAAGTTGTTGTTAAAGTATGCGTTGCCGAGGCTTGCCAAGCATCTGGAAATGCCGAGTTGATTTCACAATTACACGGCCAGGGCTATGACATTCACAGTGGAAAAATTAAAGATGATATTCAAATGGAACAAACTTTCTGTTTAGGAAATTGCGCACTAGGCCCAGCTGCCATGGTTAACGGTAAACCTATTGGACGCGCAACTAGCACGAGTATTTTGAAGGCTGCTTTGGAGCTTACTTCGTGATCAAAGTATTTGTTCCTTTGGATTCCGCTGCCTTATCAATGGGCGCAGACGAAGTGGCCGTTGCAATTGTGCAATGCGCCGCAAGCCAAGGACTAGACGTTACTTTGATTCGCACAGGATCTAGAGGAATGCTTTGGCTGGAACCATTGGTTGAGGTTGAAACTTCATCTGGTCGCATTGGTTTCGCCAACATAAGTACTGAAGCAGTTCCTGAGTTAATTAAAAGTGGAGCGCTCGAGACGGGATCCCATAAATCAAGTATCGGATTAGTTGAAGAACATGATTTCTTTAAGAATCAAAACCGCGTAACTTTTGCGCGGGTTGGTGTAATTGATCCACTTTCGATTTCAGATTATGAAAGTCATGGCGGCCTTGTCGGGCTGCGTAAAGCCATTGAAATGACAGCTACAGATGTTGTGTCCGAAGTAACTGCGTCCGGACTACGTGGTCGTGGCGGCGCAGGATTCCCAGCTGGCATCAAATGGCAAACTGTACTCAACACCGAGTCAGATCAAAAATACATTTGTTGTAATGCCGATGAAGGTGACAGTGGAACATTTGCAGACCGAATGCTTATGGAAGGTGATCCATTCACTTTGATTGAAGGAATGATCATCTCTGGAATTGCAGTCGGGGCAACGCAAGGTCTGATTTATGTGCGATCCGAGTATCCTCACGCAATTGACATCTTGAATCGTGCCATCGCGATTGCAAACGAGTACGGCTTACTTGGTTCAAACGTCTTGGGATCAAAAGCGGCTTTTGCTCTTGAGGTTCGAGTGGGCGCAGGCAGCTACGTGTGTGGTGAAGAAACAGCCATGTTGGAAAGTTTGGAAGGCAAACGCGGCATGGTTCGTGCCAAGCCTCCGATTCCAGCGCTGGTTGGCCTATTTGGAAAACCAACAGTCATAAATAACGTGATGACATTGTCTGCAGTCCCGATGATTTTGGCGCAAGGCGCAGCGGCGTATCAGGCCCTTGGACACGAGCGCTCTCGTGGTACGCAGGTATTTCAACTCGCTGGAAATATAAAGCGAGGTGGCGTAGTTGAACTTGCCTTCGGAATCACTTTAGGTGAACTCGTAGATACCTACGGTGGCGGAACTAACAGTGGTAAGCCTGTTAAGACTGTGCAAATAGGTGGACCACTTGGGGCTTACTTAGGTACCGAATCTTGGGATGTTGCGATGGCTTATGAATCCCTTGCCCAAGCTGGTGGCATGCTTGGCCACGGTGGCATTGTGGTTTTTGACAATACGGCAAACATGGCCAAGCAAGCAAGGTTTGCCATGGAATTTTGCGCGGAAGAATCGTGTGGCAAATGCACTCCTTGCCGTATCGGTTCAACTCGTGGAGTTGAAGTTATCGATCGAATTGTTGCGGGCGAAGATCAAGAGAAAAATCTTGAATTACTTGAGGACTTGTGTGAAGTAATGACTGATGGTTCGCTTTGTGCAATGGGTGGACTCACTCCAATGCCAGTTCGCAGCGCACTCAAATTATTTCCGGCTGATTTCGGGATCAAGACAGGAGCAAAGTTATGACAGTAGTTTCAGACCCACGCGGCACTATGCCGATGCGATCAGGAATTGGTGAAGCGGATTATGGAACACCAAAATCAGATTCAGATGTTTTAGTAAACGTCACTATCGATGGCCAGTCCCATTTAGTGCCGCTTGGCACATCAATCATGCGAGCGGCCGGGGAAGCAGGTTGCGACATCCCAAAGCTTTGCGCAACTGATTCATTGCAACCATTTGGATCATGCCGAATGTGTCTTGTCGAGATTGATGGTCGAAAAGGAACTCCAGCTTCGTGCACCACACCTGTTGAAGAAGGAATGGTAGTTCGCACTCAGACTGCAAAAGTTGCAAAACTTCGTAAAGGCGTGATGGAGCTTTACATTTCGGATCAT
>DJBM01000079.1 GCA_002430405.1 Actinobacteria bacterium UBA5976 | reverse complement strand
AGTGTTAGTGATCTCGAGCGCGCTGTTGAAGTAGGTGTTGGTCGAGTAATTATTGACAGCTTGATTGAGATTGAAAGACTAAATGCAATTGCAGCCCAAGCCGGAATTGTTCAGCAAGTTTTATTGCGGCTCACAGTGGGCGTAGAAGCCCATACCCATGAAGCAATTTCCACTGCCCATGAAGATCAAAAGTTTGGCCTCTCGGTTGCCTCCGGTATGGCGATGGCCGCAGTAGAAAATGTGTTAGCTTGCGATGCTTTGTCGTTGGCCGGTCTGCACTCACACATTGGTTCGCAAATCTTTGATGCAACGGGCTTTGAATTAGCCACTCATCGCGTTGTTGATTTTGCGGCGCAGATTCTTGATGTACATGGAATCGCGGTAAGTGAATTAAATGTTGGTGGCGGAATGGGTATTGCTTATGTTGATGGCGATGATCCGTTAGACGTATTTGAGATGGCAAATTCCATCTTGGATATAGTTCGATCGCAATGCGCGCGCGTTAAATTACCGATTCCACATATCAGCGTGGAACCAGGGCGAGCGATAATCGGAAACCCTGGAATCACGGTTTATGAAGTTGGAACCGTAAAGCCAGTAGTTCTTGATAGCGGATTAGTCCGGCATTACATTTCTGTCGATGGTGGCATGAGCGACAACATCCGTACTGCTTTATATGACGCGCAATACTGCGCCGAAGTCGCCAATCGAACGCCGAGTGAGTTACAGGTAATTTCTCGAGTGGTTGGGAAGCATTGCGAAACCGGAGACATAGTTGTCAGGGATATCGACTTGGCAACTGACATTCGACCAGGAGATCTATTAGCGGTTGCGGCAACAGGAGCATATTGCAGATCCATGGCTAGTAACTACAACCACATTCCGCGCCCAGCTGTAATAAGTGTCGCTGCTGGCGTGGCCCAAGTGCTACTTCGCCGAGAATTACTAGCAGATGTGCTGGCAACAGATCCAGGGATTAATTAGTACCTAACCAGCCACGTATTTGGCTAGATTCTGCGCTTTCTGCCAGACTTAGTAGGCCTTGCGATAGCCAAGGAAGGCACTGGTTAAGGCACCGTATTAATACTGTACGAACTAGGAGACAAAAATGAGTTCCCCAATAACAGTTGCACTACTTGGTGGTGGCACTGTGGGGGCCAGCGTTGCTCACTTACTTTCCGAAAGCGCCACTGATTTAACAGCTCGGATTGGCAGTGAACTGAAGTTAATCGGTGTTGCAGTCCAAGACATAAATAAGCCGCGACCTGGGGTAGATCCAAGTTTGTTAACTACGGACGCAGCAACACTTGCTGCCTCTGGCGCCGATATTGTGATTGAAGTTATCGGTGGCATTGAGCCGGCAAAAACTTTGATCGAATCCGCTATAGCTCATGGTTCATCAGTTGTGACTGCCAATAAAGCATTGCTTGCTGCGCACGGCGCACACTTACACAAACTTGCCGAAGATGCTGGCGTTGATTTGTATTATGAAGCCGCAGTTGCCGGCGCAATTCCATTACTTCGCCCGTTACGCGAATCTTTATCTGGCGACAAAGTAACTAAAATTCTTGGCATCGTCAATGGCACAACAAACTTTATTTTGAGCAAAATGTATAACGATGGCGCTGCGTATGAAACTGTTCTTAAGGAAGCGCAAGATTTAGGTTACGCCGAATCCGACCCAACTGCAGACGTAGAAGGATTTGATAGCGCCGCTAAGGCTGCAATTCTTGCTGGCCTGGCTTTTCACACAAACGTCACTGCGGAAGATGTTTACCGCGAGGGAATGACGAAGGTAACTGCTGATGACATTGCTGCGGCAAAATCTCTCGGCTATGTAATTAAGTTGCTTGCAATTGCTGAACTTACTGATGATGAAAAGGGCATCATTGTCCGCGTGCACCCCTCGATGATTCCAGTGACGCACCCGCTAGCAAGTGTTCGAGACGCATTTAATGCCGTTTTTGTTGAAGCACATTCAGCCGGCGAAGTAATGTTTTATGGTCGTGGCGCAGGCGGTGCGCCCACGGCAAGTTCGGTTGTTGGCGATGTTGTTGCTGCAGCCCGCAATCGATTATCCGGTTCGCTTGGCCCAGCACAAAGTATTTATGCAGATTTAGAACTTCGTTCAATCGGTGAGGCAAAGACTTCCTATTACTTGAACCTGAAAGTTGCTGATGAATCAGGTGTACTTGCTGCCATCTCAAATGAATTTGCAAAGCATGATGTTTCAATTCAGGCAGTTCGCCAAGATGGTGAGGGCGACGCTGCCAGTTTGATCATCCGAACTCACCAAGCCCCAGAATCTAGATTGCGTGCAACTGTTGAAGCGCTGGAAAACATGAAAGCAGTTCGCGAAGTCCTTGGAGTGATGCGAGTCGAAGGTGCGGGCGCTTAGTAATGGCTCACATATGGCGAGGCGTTATAGCGGAGTATCGAGATCGGTTACCAATTGCGCCAAATGACGTCGTAGTAACTTTAGGCGAAGGTGGCACACCGCTGGTTTACGCGTGCACTTTGTCCGAGGCAACTGGTGCCAAAGTTTATTTAAAAGTTGAAGGCATGAACCCAACTGGATCCTTCAAGGATCGCGGCATGACCATGGCAATCACCGACGCTGTTCGAAGTGGCGCATCTGCTGTGGTTTGTGCTTCAACTGGAAATACCAGTGCAGCAGCAGCGGCATATGCAACTAGAGCTGGGATGAAATGCGCGGTGCTGGTTCCCCAAGGAAAAATTGCGATGGGCAAATTAGCCCAAGCGGTAATTCATGGCGCAACTATCTTGCAAGTTGATGGAAATTTTGATGATTGCTTGGATATAGCGCGAGGACTAGGTCAGGACTATCCGATTTCATTAGTAAATTCGGTTAATCCAACAAGACTGCAAGGCCAAAAAACCGCAGCATTTGAAATCGTTGACGCACTAGGTGATGCCCCAGACATTCACTGTTTGCCCGTTGGAAATGCGGGAAATATCTCGGCCTATTGGATGGGCTTTACCGAGTATTACCAAGACAAGATTTCAACTAAGCGCCCACAGATGTGGGGTTTCCAGGCAGCAGGGGCTGCTCCATTTGTAGCGGGTCATCCAATTGCTAAGCCAGAAACAATCGCAACTGCAATTCGCATTGGTAAGCCAGCGTCTTGGGATTTAGCGATCGCAGCCCGGGATGATTCGGGCGGTCTAATTGACGCTGTTACTGATGAACAAATTTTGCAGGCTTACCGAATGTTGGCCGATAAAGAAGGGTTCTTTGTGGAACCATCAAGCGCCGCATCTGTTGCCGGACTTTTGCAGCAAGCCCAGCGCGGATT
>DJBM01000114.1:2500-7362 GCA_002430405.1 Actinobacteria bacterium UBA5976 | reverse complement strand
TAATTGATTCCCAGGAATTACTATCCGAGCGCATCGCAGATGCTTGGCTTTACGCTGATGCGATTGGCCATGTGGTTATTGCGTGGATCTGGCTCGAGCAATTTCTTGCTAGCGAAGACATGGTTGATGTTTTTGGCGAAAGCAAAAGAGCGACTGCCCAGTATTTTTATACCTACGAACTTCCAAATGTCACCACTTGGCTAAACATCCTAAATGCTCGCCATGATCTGCTGCTTAAAGTTGATTCCAAGATCTTCTTGCCATGAAATACTGCAAATGACTCAACATTTTGTTACCTTGTATAAATCTTCGAGAGGAGCACTTAATGTCAAACTTTGATGCGATAGTTATTGGCGGCGGTATTGCTGGGGCTTCCATTGGTTATGAATTATCTTCTGATCGCAGCGTATGTTTACTTGAGATGGAAAGTGCGCTGGCTTTTCATACAACGGGTCGCTCCGCTGCAACATTTCTCGAGGCCCTTGGCACTGACCAAATCCGCGGCTTAACCACGGGCAGTCGAGCATTTCTAGAAAATCCGCCAGAGATGATTGAAAGCGCGCCGCTGAGCCCATTGCCATTGTTGATGTATGCAAAGCAGGGTAGAACTGCAGCAATCAAAGAGTTTTATGAAGCCGTAAATCGCTGGGTGCCAAATTCGCAAATTCTAGATTCCTCCGAAGTTATAAGTTATTGCCCAGTAATGCGCCAGGAACATGTGGAATCTGGGTTCTATGATCCAAATGCGATGGAACTTGATGTCCAGGCAATTCACCAAGGTTATGTTCGCGGGTTTCGGGCAAACGGCGGGGAAATCAAACGCTCGGAAAAAGTTGTAGCGATGAGCCATGCCGATGGATTGTGGCAAGTGGAAACTTCAGCTGGGAATATTTATCACGCCCCGATTGTGGTTAATGCCGCCGGCGCGTGGGGAGATGAAATTGCAAAATTAGCTGGAGTAAAACTCTGTGGGTTAGTGCCAAAAGTTCGCACAATCTTTATGGTCAATTCCCCGAGCGGCGATGCAACTAAAGATCTGCCAATTGTTGGCGACATAGATGGCGCTTATTATTTCAAACCCGAAGGAAATCAATTCTTAGTTTCCCCGATGGATCAAACGCCAAGCGCGCCGTGTGATGCGTCCCCTGATGAATTGGAAATCGCCCGAGCACTGGATGAATTAAACGCTGCCACAACCATTGCTGCCAAGAGCGTGAATTCAACTTGGGGCGGACTGCGATCTTTTGTGGCAGATGAAAATCCAGTTATCGGTTATGACCAAGAAGTTGACGGATTCTTTTGGATGGTTGGCCAAGGCGGCTATGGCATTCAAACTTCGCCAGCAGTTGCTCGGTTATCTGCAGCTTTAGTGCGCAAGCAAGGTGTGCCCGAGGATTTAAGTTCTCGTGGTGTGGATGCCAGTGCGCTGGCTCCTGGCAGAGCAAGTTTAAAAACTGCTAGTTAATTTCTTAACAACTGCTGTTTATTCGGCTGTAATTATTGTGGCTCTCGCACCTGTTTCTGCTGCCTTAATGGCAGCAAGGCGATCAGTAATAAAAGCTGTTGCCTCAGGGGAGGTTGCAAGAGATGTTTTCCAGTTTGTCGATACATAGTTCACATAAGGCAATGCATGAAAATAAAAATCATCTAAAGATTGTCCGTAGACAATCTCAAATGCCTGACGAAATCCTGACATTTCGTCAGGATTTTGAAGTTTATAGGAGATGTTGCTAACTAGTAATGAGTTATTAAAACCGCCCCAAGCGATGAGGTATTCACTTAATGCCGCGCCGACAGTGTATTCATGCAAATTTGGATCTTCACCTTCCATAGTTTTTAAATCTGCAATGCTGCGATTAGCTGGAATACGATTTGACCATTGGTCTCGACCACCGATAGCCCAATAATCCTTGCCTTGATAGACCGACATCGCAGCTCCAATAACCTGTGCCCCGCCTTCACAAAGCCAAATGGGATTACTCATAACTGATCCCTTGTTAATTGATGCTTGCAGTTCATGTGCTAATTCATGAGTAGCAACCACTGGGTCACCATCAAAAGTTGGAAGGTTTAGTTCAGAGCTTTCAAAGTAAGAGGAACCAATCACAACTACTCTTTTATAACCCATAGAGAATCCACCCATTCCATCGGTTGAATTTCTATCTCGATTTCCCTGAGCCTCAACTGAGCTGGCCAGATCTTCTAGAAAATAAGAATCTGATGGATCGAAAACTTTAGCCAAGTCTGAAGCGCCTGCATTAGAACTATAAACAATGAAATTAATTGCCTCATTGGAGTAACTCATAATATTTCCGAAATGGGAGAGGAAATTATTTGCTCCCTCTTTAATCATGTTTTGATTCTCAATCGGAACACCACTTTCAAATTGATAGGTAATTTTTTGTGTGGTAGGCGCTATAGGTTGATCAGCCAAAATTGAAGCACGAGCAAGGGCTGCGACATAAGGATAATCAGCTGAAGTTATTTCAGCTTGCGCGGTAACTGGCGCAAAACTATCGGGATCAAAAACTTCCTCAACTTCACTCTCAGTTGTATAAAAATCCCAGTCACCTGGTGAGTAAATATGCCAGCGAATAGTTGTTCCTATTTGGATATTGGCCATCGCCCAAGGCGCATAAGGGTTTGTGGTTGGGCAACTTGCAACCGCTTCCCACCCTTGTGCAGCAATTACATCTTTCCAGGTACCTCCATCTTTCTTTTGTAGATATGCCGAAACTTGGCTGTGGCAACCTTCGGCTTGAAATTTTCGATCTGCAGCAGCAGCTGTTTCTTCGCTTGCAGTGGTAGTGCTACTACTTGAACATGCTGCTAGTAAAAGAGTAAGTATTGGTAAGAAAGTCATTAGCCTCTTATTCATACGCTTACCGTATTAGAACTTGTTGAAGATACTCGCACCAATAACGGAATTCAAGTTACCCAAGATGTGGCAATTGAACGCCAGGGCCACCCTAAGCCAGTGTGTGTTGCCCAGACTGTGACACTATTAATTCCTTGAGTTAAACGATTGGAAGTACGTTGTCCCAGGCCGTCATAGTTGCAACTGCCAGATCCCCAATTGGCAGAGCCGAAAAAGGCTCGCTTAAAGATATGCGCCCGGATGATTTATTAGTTCAGATGATCCAGGCCGCTCTTTCCAAAGTTCCAAGCCTGGATGCTAACTCCATTGATGATTTTCTAATTGGCACTGGGTCTCCTGCGGGCGAGGGTGGCTACAACATCGCGCGCGTTGCTGCGGTGATGATGGGACTAGACAATGTTCCAGGAGTCACAGTAAATCGTTATTGTTCATCGAGTTTGCAGACAACCCGGATGGCAATGCACGCAATTCGCGCTGGCGAAGGAGATGTGTTTATCTCGGGCGGTGTTGAGACCGTCAGTAGATATGGAAACGGCCTGGCAGATTTCATGGCCGGCACAACGAATCCGATTTTTGCTGATGCCTTGGCGAAAAGCGCCCAGCGCGCAATTGATTCATCTAATTGGCAAGATCCGCGAGAGTCCAGTTCGTTGCCAGATGTTTACATCGCAATGGGTCAGACGGCAGAAAACGTTGCCCAACTTAAAGGCATTTCCCGAGGCGAACAAGATGAATTTGCAGTGCGCAGCCAAGTTTTAGCCCAGGCTGCAATTGCCAATGGATTTTGGGCCAAAGACATAACTCCTGTTACTTTGCCTGATGGCTCGGTTATTTCAAGTGACGATGGGCCGCGACCAAATGTGACATTGGAAGGAGTTTCGCAATTAAAGCCAGTGTTTCGCCCCGATGGCACGGTAACTGCGGGTAATTGTTGCGCCTTAAATGATGGGGCAGCAGCCCTGGTTGTGATGAGCGAGTCAAAAGCAAAAGCGCTTGGCATTACCCCGTTGGCGCGCATTATTTCAACTGGGCTCTCTGGATTATCACCCGAGATTATGGGCATGGGTCCGGTTGCTGCTTCCCAACAAGCACTTGCCAGAGCAAACATGTCGATAGCTGATATTGATTTAGTTGAAATAAACGAGGCCTTTGCAGCCCAAGTTATTCCAAGCGCGCGAGAACTAGGCGTTCCCATCGATAAGTTGAATGTAAATGGCGGCGCAATTGCAGTTGGGCATCCATTTGGTATGACGGGCGCGCGAATTACTAGCACGCTTATTAACTCGCTGAAATTTCATGATAAGCAATCTGGGTTAGAGACCATGTGTGTTGGCGGGGGACAAGGTATGGCGATGGTCATTGAGAGGATGTCGTAGTGAGCAACCTAAGTTTTGATTTTAGTGATCAATGCGTAATTGTCACTGGCGCAGCCCGCGGCATTGGTCTTGCCATTGCTTCGTTCTTTAAGGACGCCAAGGCCACTGTCTATATGGTCGACATGGATCACGCGCAAGTTGATGCGGCTGCCAAAACTATTGGCGCTATTGGTATTGCAGCTGATGTTTCAAGTACGACTGATGTTGATCGCGTCGTTGCGCAAGTAATTGCAGATACCGGTCGCATTGATGTGTTAGTTAACAACGCGGGAATTTTGCGCGACAGTGTGGTTTGGAAGTTATCTGATGAGGACTGGGAATCAGTTTTAGCAGTTCATCTGGGCGGAACATTTAGATTCACTCGGGCGTGCACACCACATTTTCGCGAACGCAATTATGGCCGGATTGTTAACGTAACTTCTTACACGGGAATTCGCGGCAACGTTGGGCAAGCAAATTATGGCGCTGCAAAAGCGGGCATCATCGGTTTGACAAAAACTACCGCAAAAGAATTGGCCAGATTTGGCATCACTGTAAATGCGATCTCTCCAAACGCGGCAACGCGCATGATTGATTCGATACCTGATGAAAAAAAAGCTGAGCTTGCG
>DJBM01000114.1:923-2369 GCA_002430405.1 Actinobacteria bacterium UBA5976 | reverse complement strand
CTTGCGGCCGCGATTCCGATTTCACGCTGGGGTGAGCCTGCGGAAATGTGTCCGGCGATTGGTTTTCTAGCTTCCGCCGAAGCAAGTTACATCACTGGAGTAGTACTTCCAGTTGATGGTGGATTATCAATGTAACGTTTGGCAATTTGCTGTAACTTTAGTGAACTTGATTGAAATGGAATTAACCAGATGAATCGTTACTTTGGACAGGTCGCACTCGTTACTGGGGCTAGCCGCGGAATTGGCCTGGCGATTGCAAAGCGAATCTTGTCTGAAGGCGGCAAAGTAGTAATCACTGCGCGAAAGCCCGAAGCACTTGAGTTAGCAATTTTAGAATTGGGCGGTCCGGAATTTGCTCTGGCGGTAATTGGATCAGCAGATGATCCGGATCATCAAGACGAAACAGTGCGCCGCGCGATTGAAACTTTTGGGCGCATTGATGTTTTGGTTAATAACTGTGGCATTAATCCGCATTACGGTCGGTTGCTTGATGTTGATTACTCGGAAGCTAAGAAGATTTTTGACGTTAATGTCATGGCCACAATTTCTTGGACAAAGAAAGTTGCTGATGCTTGGCTAGGAAAGCATGGCGGGGCCGTAGTTAATGTGGCATCCCTTGCTGGGATAAAGCCAGAAACTGGAATTGGAATGTATGGGGTAAGCAAGGCTGCGCTACTTCAGGTCACGCGCCAATTAGCAGTTGAACTCGGTCCAAAGATTCGGGTGAACGCAGTAGCCCCCGCAGTAGTTAAAACTAAATTTGCTGAAAAGTTATTCGAAGGTAAAGAAACTGAATTAAGTAAGCGCTACGCAGTTGGTCGACTCGGTGAACCTGAAGATGTTGCAGCAGCCGTTGCTTTCCTTGGTTCACCAGATGCTGCTTGGATCACAGGACAGATCCTGACTTTGGATGGCGGAGTAACGCTTACTGGCGGGTTTTAGTTCCAAATTTGCTTGATTATCAAGACTTTGCAATACTTCAAGAACATAACTGAATAGCGGTCACTTTCCCCAAGTTTTAAAAATAGGAGCAGCCATGCCTGCAGATAGATCATCGTCCCGTTCACAGGGTCGTCCAAGTGACCGTAATTCCTCATCCGGCTCGCGTCCTTCGCGCCCATCTTCTGGTCGACCTTCATCGGGTTCCCGCGATAGTTCATCCTCACGTGGCGCAACTGCGTCAGGTCGCAGCACTGCGGGTCGATCGTCATCTTCACGCCCAGGTTCTTCACGGCCAAGTTCAGGTTCTTTCCGCGATGGCGCAACTTCCGGTGGTCGCACTGCAAGTGGTCGCGACTCAACTGATCGCAGCTCTTTTTCAGGTCGCCCGTCTTCTTCGCGCCCAAGTTCAGAGCAGGGAGAGCGCACTTACGGATCCCGCGGTGGCAGTTCAAGTTCACGTCCATCTTCCGATCGCTCCTCTCGTCCAAGTGAAGGACGTTCCTA
>DJBM01000114.1:464-763 GCA_002430405.1 Actinobacteria bacterium UBA5976 | reverse complement strand
CCAAGTGAAGGACGTTCCTATGGTGACCGCGATTCGCGTCCGTCATCCCGTCCAGGTTCTTCACGTCCAAGTGAAGGTCGTTCATACGGTGACCGCGACGCGCGTCCGTCATCCCGTCCATCTTCCGATCGCCCAGCAGGTCGCTCATATGGTGATAGAGATTCCCGACCATCTTCAGATCGTCCGTCACGTCCAGGTTCTTCACGTCCAGGTGAAGGTCGTTCATACGGAGATCGTGATTCCCGTCCACCGCGCTCAGGTTCTGATCGTCCATCACGTCCAAGTGAAGGACGTTCCTA
>DJBM01000114.1:0-311 GCA_002430405.1 Actinobacteria bacterium UBA5976 | reverse complement strand
CCAAGTGAAGGACGTTCCTATGGAGATCGCGACTCGCGTCCGTCATCCCGTCCATCTTCCGATCGCCCAGCAGGTCGTTCCTATGGCGACCGCGATTCACGACCATCTTCCGATCGTCCATCGCGTC
The DNA here is from genome assembly GCA_002430405.1 of Actinobacteria bacterium UBA5976. Taxonomy (GTDB): domain Bacteria; phylum Actinomycetota; class Actinomycetes; order S36-B12; family UBA5976; genus UBA5976. The sequence goes on along the minus strand of DJBM01000114.1, from coordinate 184 downwards.
CAAGCGAAGATCGCTCTTACGGTGACCGCGATTCGCGGCCATCATCACGACCATCGTCCGATCGTCCAGCAGGTCGTTCATATGGCGACCGCGATTCACGTCCATCTTCCGATCGCCCATCACGTCCAAGTGAAGGTCGTTCCTATGGTGACCGCGACTCGCGTCCATCATCACGACCATCTTC
>DJBM01000071.1 GCA_002430405.1 Actinobacteria bacterium UBA5976 | reverse complement strand
GGGGAAACTAATCCAACGATCACTGCGGCAATAAGTGCGCGCTGCATAAATTCATAGGCCAGCATTAGGACTCCATCAAATGCGACAGCTTTGAGTGCGGATGACTGTGATGAGAATTTTCTAGTTGCGCCGGAAGTTTCGCAACGGGTCCATCGAAACTGACCCCACCATCTGATAAGACGATAACCCGATCAACATCTTCCTCGAAGATCCCTAATTCATGCGTAATCATGATTACGCAGGCACCTTTTTCTACCAGGCCACGAACGGCAGTTACGAGCATTTCTTGATTCTGCGAATCCACACCGGCAGTTGGCTCATCTAAAACGTAAATATCAGCTTTGGTAGCAAGCGCACGCGCCAATAACACACGTCGCTGTTGACCATCGGAAAGCTCATCTAAGCGATCTTTGGCACGATCCTGTAAACCAACTTGAGTCAACGCTGCGGTAACTGCCAACTTCTTGTTTTTATTAGAAATCTTTTTTCGAGGGTAGACCAGGGCTGAACTCACAGTTTCAAAAACTGACACTGGAACTGTTGCGGAGTTAATTAGTTTCTGGGGAACATAGGCGATGCGATGCCAGTCTTTGAATTCCTCAATACTTTGACCATGTATTTCTACCGAGCCCTCGTGTCGAGGCAATAGACCGAGCATCGCTTTTATCATTGTGGTTTTGCCACTGCCGTTTGCTCCGAGAACTGCAATTGTGGTGCCAGCGAAAAAATCTAAATCTATGTCGCTCAAAATTGAGACATCATTAAATGAGACACACAAATGACGCGCCGAAATGCTTGGCGCGTCATTTGCAGTAGTTAAATTCACGAGCAGGTTTGCCCCTTAATCAAAGCCTGAAGATTTGCTTGCATCACCGTAATAAAGGTATCGGTGGAGCCGCCCGCCAGGCCCTCAATTGGGTCAAGAACTGCTGTGGTGGCACCGGTTTCGTTTGCAACTGTTTCGGCAATCGCGGGTGAAACTAAGGTTTCGTAATAAATCGTTGTGATTCCCTCGGCTTTAGCCATCTCAGAAATTTCTACCAAGCGTGCCGGGCTCGGTTCGGTATCAGGAGATAGTCCAGCAATTCCATGCTGTTCAAAGCCATAAGCATTTGCTAAGTATCCAAACGATTCATGACTTGTGACAATTTCTTTTTGCTCACAATTTGCAAGGCCAGTTGTGAACTCTTGGTCTAGAGCTTCAAGTTCAGCAACAAGGGCTGCAGTGTTTGCTGTGTAGAAAGCTGTTCGAGCTGGATCAATCGAGATTAAGCGTTCGCTCACAGCCTTGGCCATCGAAATCATGTTGGCTGGATCTAGCCAGATGTGTGGATCGTACGCGCCATGATCCTCCTGCGTTACTGCTTCTTCATCTGAGTGCGCTTCGCCTTCAAGCAAAGTAACAGTGGTACCTAGATCAAGTGCGCGATCGGGAACCGAAGCCTCGATTGCTTGATCAACTGCGGGCATAAAACCATCAATGAAAAGTGCTAGCGAAGTCTTTTCAAGCTCGGCAACCTGCACTGGAGTTAACTCCATGTCATGCGGTTCGGCGCCAGGCACAGTTAGCGAAATAACCTGAATCTGATCGCCACCAATTGTTTTGGCTAGGAATTCAAGCGGATAGAAAGCGGCGTGCACAATTACAACTTCACCGGTGGCGGTTGCGGACTGTGAAGGACTAGCCTCTTGCGTTGCTGATGAACAAGCACTCAGAACTAGAGACAAAGCGGCAAAGACGGCTATTGTGCTGGATGATTTTTTAATGAACATGATTATCATCTTATCTTAATGATAATGATAATGATTATCAAATAGGCGATAAATCCCTAATCCAGTAGGTTTTAAAAGGAAACTATGAACTATTTGCCTAAACGCCTAGCCGCCTAAGCGCCGAAAATACCTGAAGGAATTGAAATGACTCGATTTGTTGATGTGCCAGCCATGGCAAAGCTAATCCAAGACATTGGGATTCAGGAATTTATTGCCGAACTCGCAGATGCCATTGAGACAAATTTTGTGCGCTGGGAAGAGTTCGACAAGGCAGCTCGCTTTGGCGCTCATAACGATGAGGGTGTCATCGAATTAATGCCAACTTCTAATCACGAACGTTATGGCTTTAAGTATGTAAATGGTCACCCAGACAATATCGAGCATGATCTATTTAGCGTGATGGGCTTTGGCGTACTTTCTGACATGAGTACCGGCTATCCAATGTTGCTCAGCGAATTAACGCTTGCCACAGCACTTCGCACGGCAGCTACTTCGGTAATGGTTGCGCGAGCTCTTGCCAGAAAAGATTCAAAAGTCATGGCTGTGATTGGAAACGGCGCGCAAGCGGAATTCCAAGTTCTTGGGTTTTACAAAGTTCTTGGCATAACGAAAATTCAAGCTTTCGATATTGACGAGGAGTCAACCCAAAAACTAATCCGTAACCTCGCCGAGTTCGAAGATCTAACGATTATTCATTGTGATTCCGTTGCCGAAGCCGTTAAGGGCGCTGACATCGTTACCACGATTACTGCTGATAAAACCATGGCGACCATTATCACGCCAGAGATGGTCGAGCCAGGCATGCACTTCAACGCTGTTGGTGGGGATTGCCCAGGAAAAACCGAACTTGCTGTTGGCGTGTTAACGCAGGGAAAAGTTTTTGTTGAATTTGAGCCACAAACTCGAATCGAAGGTGACATTCAGCAACTACCTGCAGACTCACCGGTCCATCATTTGTGGAAGGTGTTTGCTGGCAAAGAAGTAGGCCGCGACAATAACGAGCAAGTAACCATTTTTGATTCGGTTGGCTTTGCGATCGAGGATTTCTCAACTTTGGAGTACATCTACAAGCAAAGCGTGCAGCACGGCATTGGAGTGGACATCGAATTAGTTCCTACTCCGATGGGTCCTAAGGATTTGTATTCTCATACTGGGCGTGGGCGCCTGCGATCGGTAAAGAAGCGCGCGGTCTAGTTCAGATTTCACAATATGAGACGTGACGTTATTCAATAAAGTTGTCAAAATCGCAATCTGCCTTATTCGCCGCTAAAGTACAGGGATTAACCGAAAATAGTGGGGATTTTGTCATGGCGTTAGCGACTCGTTTAGCAAACTTAGGCACGGAAACGGCATTTGCGGTTTCGCAGGCAGCGGCCGAATGGGGCTCAAAGGGAAATCGAATATTTCCATTCCATTTAGGCGACTTAAACATCCCAACTTCGAAGAACATTGTTGATGCCATGAATCGTGCTATCGCAGATGGCAAAACTGGTTACTGCCCAGGTGCTGGAATCCCACAGCTACGCGAAGCACTTGCAGCCAATATCAGCAAAGATCGTGGCCTTACTTATGACGCCTCAAACGTAGTAATTCAACCTGGTGGCAAGCCAGTAATTACAAAATTTATCCAGACCATAATGAACCCAGGTGATGAAGTTCTTTACCCAAATCCTGGTTACCCAATTTATGAAAGTCAGATCGAATATTTTGGTGGCATTGCTAAACCATATCGCTATATTGCGACAGGTACTGGATTTAGTATTGACATCGAACAAATTAAATCTTTGATTACACCCAAGACAAAAGCAATTGTTTACAACGATCTACAAAATCCAAATGGCGCAGAGTCAACTGATGCCGAGCGAGAAGCTATCGCAGAAATAGCAATTGCAAATGACCTGTACGTTTTGTCAGACGAAGCATATTTCGAAATGCGTTACGAAGGAAAATCCAAATCAATTGCATCGCTTCCAGGAATGGCAGAGCGAACGGTAATTCTTTATACATTTTCAAAGAAATTCGCGATGACTGGATGGCGCTTAGGAGCAGCAATTGCTCCGAAAGAAATTGCTGATGTAATTTCCAAGTTAAATACCAACGATGAATCTTGCACTACTCATTTCGTACAGTACGGCGGAGTTGAAGCAATCACTGGCGACCAGTCAGCAACTCCGGTAATGCTCAATACTTTGAAGCAACGTCGCGATACTGCCCTTGAGTTACTTCGCCAAATGCCAGGAGTAAAAGTTCATACCCCAGAAGCTGGCTTTTACTTATTTCCAGATGTCACCGAAGCCATGGCAAATAAGGGAATTACCGATCTGGGTGAGTTTGCTGAGAAAGCACTTCATGCCACGGGTGTTTCATTTTGCACGCGTCGCCATTTCGGACGCCCACAGCCAGGTGAGAAAGAACAGTACATCCGCCTGGCATTCTCCGGCATAGATAACAGTGATATTTCCGATGGCTTAAAGTTCATGGGTGAATGGATTGCCGAGTAAATGGCGAAAATTGTTGTTACAGGCAAGATTCCGGCCGGTGGCTTAGCCAGACTTAAGGCTGATCACGATGTGCTCGCTTGGGAAAGTGAGGAAGCGATTTCGCGAAGCGAGCTTTTGCAGATGGTGGCCGGCGCAGACGCCATAGTTTCACTGCTCACTGAAAAAATAGATGCCGAACTGTTGACTGCTGCAGGTTCACAACTTAAATCAGTTTCTAATGTGGCAGTCGGTTATAACAATATTGACGTACCAGCTTGCAAAGAACGTGGAGTCTTAGTCACTAATACCCCTGGCGTGCTGACTGAAGCCACAGCAGATATAGCAATGGCACTTATCTTGATGTGCACGCGACGCCTTGGCGAAGGTGAGCGCGTGATTCGCGCGCAGCAACCTTGGCAGTGGGGCATGTTTTACATGCTTGGTATGGGATTGCAAGGACGTCAGCTTGGCATTGTTGGAATGGGGCAAATCGGCATAGCGACCGCGCGGCGAGCAAAAGCGTTTGGCATGAACATTGCCTATACCCGTCGCGCACCACTTGAATCTGATGCTGAGAAAGATCTTGCTGCCAAATTCATGTCGATGGATGAATTAATTGAATCAAGTGACGTGCTTTCGATTCATTGTCCATATTCTCCGGCAACCCACCATTTGATCAGTGAAAATCAGTTAGCTCGCATGAAGCCTTCTGCGTTTTTAATTATGACTGCCCGCGGCCCAATTGTGGATGAACAAGCTCTAGTTGACGCCCTAAAAGCAGGCAAAATCGCGGGTGCGGGACTAGATGTTTTTGAACATGAACCAAAAGTTAATCCTGGATTATTGGAACTAGATAACGCCGTATTGATTCCACACCTAGGTTCGGCGACCGTTGAAACGCGCGCTGCAATGGCCGACATTGCTGCAACAAATGCATTAGCAATCCTCGCTGGAGCACAGGCTCCAAATCTTGTCACCAGCTAGGTCATGAATTCAACAATTAAAGTCGCACCAGTTAGTCCAGATGACTGGGAGCGAGTGCGCGAAATTCGGCTTGCATCTCTGCAGGCAAACCCGGAAGCATTTGGCGCCAAGCATGAAGCTGAATTAATTCGCCCGGAGCGCTTCTGGCGCTCTCGGTTAAGTAACTCTGATTTTATTTTAGCCAGTGATGAATCTGGCGACATCGGGATTATGTTCGTTGACCAAGTTGATGAAGATTTTGCTTCCAGCTGCTGGATTCGAGGTTGCTGGGTACATCCGCAAGCACGCGGCAAAGGCGTGATGCGGGCCCTCATCGAGTACGTAGATTCGCAAGTTCATGTCAAGCCATGGAGCGAACAGGGCTTGGGCGTCTGGGTCGATAACTACTCGGCGATCAAGGCCTATGAACTTATTGGGTTTGAAAATATTGGTGACCCGCAGCCGAGCACCAGTCAGCCCGGAAAGTTCTATCAACGTATGCGCAGAACCACACCGCTTAAGGGAAATTAAGACCCGTTACTCCAATAGACTTTCCACATGTCAAAGGTTCTTGCCGCGCTACCTGTTGGTAAAAAAGTTGGCATAGCCTTCTCTGGCGGCCTAGATACTTCCGTTGCCGTGGCTTGGATGCGCGCAAAAGGCGCAATTCCATGCACCTATACCGCAGACCTGGGGCAATACGACGAACCAGACATTGCTTCCGTTCCAGCGCGAGCAACTGAATATGGCGCCGAGATCTCCAGACTTGTTGACTGCAAAGAAGCACTCGTATCCGAAGGTTTAGTTGCAATTGCTTGCGGCGCTTTTCATATTCGCTCTGGTGGCAAGTATTACTTCAACACCACACCGCTTGGCCGGGCGGTTACTGGGACTCTATTAGTGCGCGCAATGCTGCAAGACAACGTGGACATCTGGGGCGATGGCTCAACTTATAAAGGCAATGACATCGAGCGGTTCTATCGCTACGGCTTGCTGGCAAATCCAAACTTACGCATTTACAAGCCTTGGCTCGATGCTGATTTTGTACGCGAACTTGGTGGCCGTAAAGAAATGTCGGAATGGTTAGTTTCCCAAAAACTTCCTTACCGAGACAGCACTGAAAAGGCTTATTCCACAGATGCGAATATTCTCGGCGCTACGCATGAAGCGAAAAGTTTAGAGAAGCTGGATGTCTCACTTGAAATAGTGGATCCAATCATGGGCGTTCGATTCTGGGATGACAACGTAAAAATTGAAACCGAAGATGTGACAATTACTTTCAGCCAAGGAATGCCAGTTGCCGTAAATGGCAAAGAATTTGCTCGTATAATAGGATCAATAGATTTTAATGATGAAAGATTTATTAAGTGGTTAAAATTTTATAATTAATTTTTAAAGAAATAAGCAAAGCAAAC
>DJBM01000109.1:2350-2643 GCA_002430405.1 Actinobacteria bacterium UBA5976 | reverse complement strand
AAGAAGCAGGTTAAGTGCATCTACGTTGCTATCGGCCAGAAGGGTTCAACCATTGCTGCAGTTAAAGGCGCTCTTGAAGAATTTGGCGCGATGGAATACACCACTATCGTGGCCGCTCCGGCATCTGACCCTGCTGGTTTTAAATACCTAGCTCCTTACACCGGTTCTGCCATTGGCCAGTACTGGATGTACAAGGGCGAGCATGTTTTGATCGTCTTTGATGACCTTTCAAAGCAAGCTGAGGCTTATCGCGCAGTATCACTATTGCTTCGCCGTCCACCAGGTCGCGAAGC
>DJBM01000109.1:0-2153 GCA_002430405.1 Actinobacteria bacterium UBA5976 | reverse complement strand
CTAGAGCGTTGCGCAAAGCTTTCTGACGAACTTGGCGCTGGTTCAATGACTGGACTTCCAATCATTGAAACAAAGGCAAACGACGTTTCGGCTTACATTCCAACAAACGTAATTTCGATTACAGATGGTCAGTGCTTCCTGGAGTCGGACTTGTTCAACTCAGGTATTCGCCCGGCGATCAACGTAGGTATTTCGGTATCCCGCGTGGGTGGTTCTGCGCAGCCTAAGTCGATGAAGAAGGTAGCCGGTCGCTTACGTCTTGACTTAGCTCAGTACCGCGAACTTGAAGCATTCGCTGCTTTTGGTTCCGATCTTGATGCTGCTTCTAAAGCGCAGTTGGCTCGTGGTTCACGTCTTGTTGAGTTACTAAAGCAGGGGCAATACCAGCCACAGTCAATGGAGCGCGAAGCAGTTTCCGTTTGGTCTGGAACTTCAGGAAACATCGATGATGTGCCTGTTGAAGACATTCGTCGCTTTGATGCTGAGTTCCTAGATCACGTTGATCGCAATCACAGCGCAATCTTTGAGTCCATTCGAAGCACAACTGATTTATCAGATGAGAACGTTAGCCAACTTGAAAAAGCAATCGGCGACTTCAAAAAGCAGTTCCGCACAACTGCTGGTCACTCGCTCGTTAATGACGCACCTGTTGCAGCGATCGATGAAGATGACGTTGACATTGCTCAGATCGTGAAGGTCAAGGCGTAACATGGGCGCTCAACTACGGGTATATCGACGACGGATTAAGTCCGTTCAGTCGACTAAGAAGATCACGAAAGCCATGGAGCTCATTGCTTCTTCGCGGTTCGTAAAAGCGCAGCAACGCGTTGAAGCTTCTTTGCCATATACCCAGGAACTTCTGCGTGCTATCTCTGCGGCAGCCTCACACGGCAGCACCAAGGGCGCATTTGTAACTGAAGTTGAGAATCGTAAACGAGCTGCCGTAATTCTTATCACGGCGGATCGTGGCCTAGCTGGTGCTTACTCTTCAGCAATCATCAAAGAAGGTGAAGGCCTGAATTCATTACTTAAGGAACAAGGCGTAACACCAGAACATTTCTTAGTTGGTCGCAAGTCTGTTGGTTATTACAAATTCCGCGAGCGTAAAATTGCGCAGTCGTGGACTGGATTTACAGATCAGCCAACTTACGAACATGCCAAGGCAATTGCTGCAACAGTTCTGGAAGCTTTTGACAAGCCAACAGCTGAAGGTGGCGTAGACGAAATTCATTTGGTTTATACCCACTTTGTAAACATGGCGGTCCAGCAAGTTCGGGTTCGCCGCATTCTTCCCGTAGAAATACTTGAAGCCACTAAGGAAGAAGCCGCTGAAAAACTCGGTTCAAAAGTCTTCCCACTTTATGATTTCGAGCCCAGCCCAGAAGCCGTGCTCGAAGCTTTAATCCCTCGATACGTCGAGAACATGATCTACACCGCATTGTTACTGGCTGCAGCCAGCGAGCACGCCGCCCGTCGACGCGCTATGAAGTCCGCATCTGATAACGCCGAAGAACTAATCCGCACACTTGCTCGTCAGGCCAACCAGGCTCGACAAGCAGAAATCACCCAGGAAATCAGTGAAATTGTCGGCGGCGCCGACGCACTGACGTCCGCATAACCAGGGAGTAAGTAGATATGACAACCACGACACAGACATCACTCGGGCGCGTAGCTCGCGTAACCGGACCTGTTGTTGACGTTGAGTTTCCAGTAGAAGGCATGCCAGCGCTTTACAACGCGTTGGAAGTCGATGTGGATTTCGGCGATGGCGAAAAGCGATTGTTAACACTTGAGGTAGCCCTTCACATTGGCGACAACATGGTGCGAGCGATTGCGATGCAACCAACTGACGGACTTGTCCGCGGGGCGGATGTTCGCGACACCGGAGACTCGATCACTGTTCCCGTTGGCGATGTAACAAAGAGCCACGTGTGGAACACACTTGGCAAACCCCTTGACGTGCCAGAGGCATCCCTTGAAATTAAAGAACGCTGGGGCATTCACCGTCCAGCGCCAACGTTTGATCAGCTTGAGTCCAAGACTGAAGTTTTCTGGACTGGTATCAAAGTTATTGACCTACTAACTCCATATGTAAAAGGTGGAAAAATCGGCCTCATGGGTGGCGCCGGTGTTGGTAAGACTGTTTTGATTCA
>DJBM01000113.1:3670-4301 GCA_002430405.1 Actinobacteria bacterium UBA5976 | reverse complement strand
AGCGGGCAAAAGGCAGAACTCGATTAACTCTGATTTCGATTGTCATTGGCTCATTTGCTGTGATTTGCGTGTTGACGATTACATTCACTGCAAATAAGACAATTAGTGACTATTTTGAGAGAACTGGGCTGCTTTACAGTATTGATATTTCTGCTGCCAGTTCGGAAATGATTGATAACGCAATGCTGGACAAGATCGCAGCGCTGCCAGGGGTGGAAAGCGTTTCACCAAATGTGGACATGTGGTTCTTTGAATCAGTTGAGTATGGCGATAAGGCTGCTAATTCTTTCCAGTCCAGAGCGCAAAGCGCTAACGGAACTACTAAGCAAACAATCGTGGCCGGTCGAGACTTGACCGAGGCTGACACTGGCGCGCTGGTCTTGGTTTCAAAAGATATCGCCAACGTCCTTACTGACGATAATCCCGAGGCCTTGGTTAATCAGGAGATAATTCTTGCTACTAACGACTACTACACGGGACCAGATCAAAAACCAGAGAACTGTGACTTTCAAACCGGAACTTGCCAATCAGTTGATGTGACCGTAACGGTTGTTGGCATCAATGAAGGCCAGCGCACTCTTTTGTTTCCGCTGCAATTTGGCATTGATCAAAGCACTTCGACCTACTACAG
>DJBM01000113.1:410-3522 GCA_002430405.1 Actinobacteria bacterium UBA5976 | reverse complement strand
GGTTACCAGTCAATTCGGATTCGGGCGCAGTCAGATGAAGTTATTGCCGGAATCGGAGCCGAACTTGTTGCGCAATTCGATATGCGCGATCAAAGTGATTTAGAAACCACCGGTGGCGACTATTACTTCGTGATCGGCCAAGACATGCTAAGAGAAGCCCTGAAAGCTTTCCGGGTAGTGAGTCTGGCGTTGCTGGCTATTGGCGGCATTTCACTTTTGGTTAGTGCAATTGGTGTGATCAACACAATGTTGATGGCAACACTTGAGCGCACCCGAGAGATCGGTGTGATGCGAGCTATCGGCGCGACGAATCGTGATGTGAAGCGAATCTTTACAGTTGAGGCTGCGCTACTTGGATTCATGGGCGGAGTTTGGGGCTTGCTTTTTGCTTCGGTAATTATCGTTGGCCTAGGAACAAAGTTTGCCAGCGTATCTGCTGACTCTTCTATTTCAATTGATGTGCAAACTTTGATTTCATCTGGATTAGTTCCGTCTTCAATAGTTATTGTGCTTACGACGATTATTGGTATTGCTTCGGGAGTATTACCAGCCCGCAGAGCTGCCAAGCTAGATCCTGTTGAGTCGTTGCGGTACGAGTAGTCCAAGAAGAGTTGTCGCAAGCTGCTTGACATTCGAGTGTTTATTGATGAAGATTGGATTGTTGGTTGCTATGTAAGCGGCCAAAAGTGAACCGAGTCTCCCGCCATATAACGGGACGATTCGGTTTCGCGCTTTCTGGGTCAATTACTGGACCGGTTCATTTTTATTTAGTTAACTGCGAAGTGATTTAACTGCCAAGGATCTGTTTCGTCATTTGTCTTGGAATTGCTAAGACATTACATCCTTGCGATCGAACTTAAGCATGGCAGCAGTAACTAAGACTATGAACGGAACAATCGTGAAAGCGGCACCTTTTGCCATGGTGTCCCAAATGATCTGCGGCCCTAGAGCATCGGTCCAGGCCTGCGAGTAATGACCGGGTAACCAGTTTCGCAAATCTCCAAGCGCCGTAATGGCATCAAGGATTAGCAGCACAATCACCAGCATCACCGCGGTGCCAACTGCGCCAAGGGGCACATCAGTTCGCACGCTCATATAAAAGGCAATGCCTGATACAAAGAGCAAAGTTAGGTATACATATCCGGCAATTACCAACAACCGCCAAATAGCTTGCGTTCCTTGGAACGTGCCACCAACTGGGCTAACTAACGATCCGTTTCCAAATGCAAGTAATCCGAGCCCATAAGAAAACAGCATTAAGGCCGTTAGTGCTAGCAGGTTTAGTGTCATGGCAACCGATAGCTTTATGGCTAACAATCGTCGGCGCGGGACTGGGGCTGCCAACAAATAGCGAAGGCTGGCCCATGATGCTTCACTTGCCACCGTGTCACCGGCAAAAAGAGCAAAAACGGTTGTTAGCAAAAATCCGCTGGCAAAGAAAATCATTACCACGGTGAAGTTCATTGCTCCAGAGGTTGCCAAATCAATTAAGTTTTGTCCACCTTGAGCAAAGCCGCCAGCATCAGAAGAGGATTCGTCATCGCTGCCGAACTTAATAGCAGAGACTACAATTAGCGGCAGCAACAACATCAATAGGAAGGCGACTGCGGTGCGGCGGCGACGCAATTGGCGAACGAACTCCACGCGAAATGGCAAAGTCTTGGATGCTTGATAACTCATGATGATTTCCCAATGGTTAGATCTTCGCCCACAATTTCAATAAAAAAGTCTTCAAGTTTGGCATTTGATTTGAGCAGTTCGCTAACCTCGCCAGCAGTAATTAATTGTCCGCGGTGCATCACGATTACATAAGAACAGGTCTGTTCAACTTCACTTAGCATGTGAGATGAAATGATCACCGTTTTGCCGGTAGCGACGTAGTCATGCAAGACATCACGCATTTCTTTGATTTGCTGTGGGTCTAGGCCATTGGTTGGTTCATCCAAAATCAATAAATCAGGTTGACCTAACATCGCTTGCGCAATTCCTAAACGTTGTCGCATGCCTTGGCTATAGGTGCGAACCTTGCGGTCAATTGCAGTTCCCAAATCAGCTATTTTCAATACTTCATCGAAGTTCGCTTTATCGGTTCGCCCAGCTGCGCGCCAATAAAGGTCTAAGTTTTCTCGGCCAGTTAAATGCGGCAAGAATCCCGAACCTTCAACAAGAGATCCAATGCGGGATAAGACTTTGGAACCAGGCTGTACTTTTTGACCAAAGACAAACACATCACCTGAGGTTGGCTTGATTAACCCCATAATCATTCGCATAGTTGTAGTTTTTCCAGCGCCATTTGGACCAAGCAAGCCAACTACTTTGCCTTGTGGAATTGTGTAGGAAATGTCGTTGACTGCGCGCGGGCCGTTCTTGAATTGTTTTACTAAGTTCTCGATGGTGACCGGAACTTCTGTGAATTCTGGTCTGGTCTCGCCATCTAGGGAGCGCCTTCGAGTCGCGAACAAAACTATTGCGGCAATTACCAGTGCGCCCAGGATTACCCAGAGATACAGCCAAAGCGAAGTGCTGACATTTAGTGGGGTTAGTTCTTGGAATGCTAAAGCCAAAGTTGGCTGGGCCAGAGCAACATCAATAATTGCTGGGGCGGTTGGCAAGCGGTAAGCCATGTCAGTTGTACTGATAACTACGCGCAAGTAATCGCCAGGGGATAGTTCGGCGACAATTACCGGCAAATTGATATCAACTTGAGTTGGCGCAGGTGAGATTTGATCGAGCTTTATTGGGGAGACTAAGCCGTTAGGCAGCAGTGTTGAGCCAGATGCAGAAACGATTTGCAGACTGGCAAACAAAGTTGCATTCGTGACACCTAGATCTTGACTGGAAACCAAAAGCGAGATTTGGCTGCTTCCTAAAATTTCTTGGCTTTGGGTAACTGGCTCAGATTGGAAAATCGCAAACTGACCTGGGATCTGTTGGGTTAGAAATCCGCCAGCGCTGCCTATTCCTGGATATGTAGAAATTGCAGAGGGCAAGCCACCAGCTGGTGCCAGAATTTGTTGTGGTGGGCCAACTAAGGCAACTTGATTAAAGGTTTGGCCCAGTGGGGTGTAGTTGTCAGAAACTGAAATGTTTGGAGCAACTTGTTCGCGGCCTG
>DJBM01000113.1:0-252 GCA_002430405.1 Actinobacteria bacterium UBA5976 | reverse complement strand
CCAAGTGGGGTGTAGTTGTTCGAAACTGAAATGTTTGGACCAATTTGTTCGCGGCCTGAACCAGTGATGCTTTGGGAAGCAAAGGTAACTTCAAAATCAGTATTTAGATCTTTAGTCTTCTTTAAGTTGGCAGCAAACCAGTCTTGGGTCAAAGTGTTTAACCGAGTGGTTTCAGGGGAGCCACCATCATGGCCACCACTGTGCCAAATCATCTTCACGGGTGTTTGCGGATTGGCCAATTTGATTTGATTG
>DJBM01000108.1 GCA_002430405.1 Actinobacteria bacterium UBA5976 | reverse complement strand
CGTGCACCACACCTGTTGAAGAAGGAATGGTAGTTCGCACTCAGACTGCAAAAGTTGCAAAACTTCGTAAAGGCGTGATGGAGCTTTACATTTCGGATCATCCGCTTGATTGCCTCACTTGCTCGGCAAATGGCGATTGCGAACTCCAAGATATGGCCGGGGTATCCGGACTTCGCGAAGTTCGTTATGGCATAGGCAAAAATCACCTAGATGCGCCAACGGATTCTTCTAATCCATATTTCTCATTTGATGAGAGTAAGTGCATTGTCTGTAATCGTTGCGTTCGTGCGTGCGACGAAGTCCAGGGAACGTTGGCGCTAACCATCGAAGGAAGAGGCTTTAACTCCAAGGTAAGTCCAGGAGGTTTGAACTTTCTATCCAGTGAATGCGTATCCTGCGGAGCTTGCGTGCAAGCTTGCCCAACTGCAACGTTGCAAGAAAAATCTGTAATTGATTTAGGTATGCCAACTCGAACCGTAGAAACAACTTGTGCTTACTGCGGAGTTGGTTGCTCATTCAATGCCGAGTTACGCGGCGATGAATTAATACGAATGGTCCCAACAAAAACTGGTGGCGCAAATGAAGGCCACAGTTGTGTAAAGGGAAGATTTGCTTGGGGATATGCCTCACACAATGACCGAGTGACTACGCCAATGTTGCGCGAAAAGATTACTGATGAATGGCGAGTGGTTTCTTGGGATGAAGCAATCCAATTTACCGCGACGAAGTTTAAAGCTATTCAAGAAAAGTATGGTGACAATAGCATCGGCGGTATTTCATCATCTCGTTGTACTAATGAAGAGATTTTCGTCGTACAGAAAATGGTTCGTGCAGCTTTTGGTAACAACAACATTGATACCTGCGCGCGCGTCTGCCACTCACCAACTGGATATGGCCTGAGTACTACTTTTGGAACATCTGCCGGAACTCAAGACTTCAAATCAGTTGCTCACTCCGATGTCATCGTAGTAATTGGAGCGAATCCAACGGATGCGCATCCAGTATTTGCCTCCCGCATGAAGCGCCGAATTCGTGCGGGCGCCAAATTAATCGTTATTGATCCACGAAAAATTGATCTAGTCGAATCAGCCCATATCAAAGCGGACTATCACTTGCCGCTCCAACCTGGAACGAATGTGGCCGTAATTAATGCGATCGCACATGTCATTGCAACTGAAGGTTTGATAGACGAAGAATTCGTTGCCGAACGTTGCGAGCCAAGTCAGTTCAAGCGCTGGCGGACATTTATTGAACTTCCCGAAAACAGTCCTGAAGTTGTCTCTGCTCAATCTGGAGTCCCAGCGGAATTGATTCGCGAAGCTGCTCGGATGTATGCCGGTGGGAAAAATTCAGCGATTTATTACGGACTTGGAGTGACTGAACACTCACAGGGTTCAACCATGGTTATGGGTATGGCTAACTTGGCAATGGCTACTGGAAACATTGGCCGTGACGGAGTTGGCATCAATCCATTGCGCGGCCAAAACAATGTGCAAGGCGCTTGTGACATGGGTTCTTTCCCACATGAACTTTCGGGATACCGACACGTTTCGGACAATGCCGTCCGCGAGCAATTTGAAATGTTGTGGGACGTAAAGTTACTGCCGGATCCCGGCATGCGTATTCCAAACATGTTCGATAACGCTATTTCTGGTGATTTCCGTGGCTTATTCGTTCATGGTGAGGACATCGCCCAATCTGATCCAAACGTTAAGCACGTATACCGAGCGCTTGAGTCAATGGACCTTGTCGTGGTGCAAGATTTGTTCTTAAATGAAACTTCAAAGTTTGCTCACGTTTTCTTGCCGGGTACATCTTTCTTAGAAAAAGATGGCACCTTCACTAATGCCGAACGTCGAATCAATCGCGTGCGACCAGTAATGGCTCCCCGCAACGGTAAGCAAGAGTGGCAGATAATTTGCGAAATAGCCCAGGCAATGGGTTATGAGATGCATTACGAAAACTCGGCGCAAATTATGGATGAAATTGCGCAGATTACTCCGACATTCAAGGGTGTGAGTTTTGCGATGCTTGACCAGGTCGGAAGTGTGCAATGGCCATGTAATGATGCTGCTCCAACTGGAACGCCTATTATGCACGTTGATAATTTCGTTCGTGGTCAAGGTCAGTTTATGGAAACCCCGTTCGTTGCGACCGAAGAGCGCTCAAATCGTAAATTCCCACTGCTACTAACTACTGGTCGAATCTTGAGTCAGTACAACGTTGGGGCACAAACTCGTCGCACTAAGAACACAACATGGCACACCGAAGATATACTCGAAATACATGAGGCAGATGCAGCAATGCGAGGCATCGTTGATGGACAGAAAATCGCTGTCACAAGTCGCATTGGTGAAACAATTTTGACTGCTCATGTAACTGAGCGAGTTCCAGCTGGTGTTGTTCACACAACCTTCCACCATCCACAAAGTGGCGCAAATGTAATTACGACAGATTTCTCAGATTGGGCTACCAATTGTCCGGAATACAAAGTGACAGCCGTTGAGATTCGTCCAGCGGACTCAAGTGCTCCTGCAACAAATACCCTTGACGAAGTGTTGGCAAAGGTCTAGAAATGGATGTAGCAATACTGACTCGCATGGCTGCGCAAATTGAACTTAACATTCCAGTTCACGAGGAGACTTACCTGAGAATCTCGGAACATCTAGTGAAATTTTGGACCCCGCAAATGCGCTCTGATTTTTACCAACATGTAACGAAAAATCGAAAAGATTTCAGCGCAACTCTAAATAAAGTTGTGGATGAACTTCGAGCAAAAGCTAATGCTTAATTAGTTCGCCACGGTAGTGGCAAGATGCGAACTAAAGTGCCAGCAAGATTTTCACCTGGAGTAATTACCGCCAAACCATCGGCCTGAGATAGTCCGCGTAACATCGCTGACCCTCGAAACTCAGTTAATTGAGCTTTTCCAGCAGTTAGCACTACCGGAACTACGCGGGTTCGGTCACAAGGAAAATCAAGGCGAAGCGGCGCTTTTGCCATGCGAAAATTTGACTGTCCAGAAAGTCCTCGAAGCGCTGGCGCAACGATTGTCAAAAAACTAACAAGTGCAGCAAGTGGATTACCTGGAAGGCCTGCCACAAGTTG
>DJBM01000106.1 GCA_002430405.1 Actinobacteria bacterium UBA5976 | reverse complement strand
GCGTGCGACAAGCCCCACTAGCGCGAGTAAGGTATGCGTCGTGAAGATTCATGTAGCGAACCATCCATTGCTTGCACATAAATTGACAGTGCTTCGGGATGAAAAAACTAATTCTCCAACTTTTCGCCAATTAACTGAAGAAATCGTCACTTTATTGGCTTACGAAGCAACGCGAGAAGTTCGCACAACTCCAGTAAAAGTTAAGACCCCAGTTGCGATGGCCGATGGTGTCGAACTTACAAAACCAAGACCTGTAGTTGTCCCAATTTTGCGTGCTGGCCTTGGGATGCTCGAGGGAATGACACGATTAATGCCGACAGCTGAAGTTGGTTTTCTCGGAATGATTCGCGATCACGACACTCTGCAACCATCTACATATGCAAATCGCTTGCCTGATGATTTAACTGGACGTCAGTGCTACATCCTTGATCCAATGCTTGCAACTGGTGGAACTTTGATTGCCGCAATCAATTACCTTCTTGAGCGTGGTGCCACCGATATCACTGCGATAACAATCTTGGCTGCACCTGAAGGAATTGCACTGCTTGAAAAAGAATTTGCTGGAAAGAACTTGCCAATAACAATTGTTACCGGCGCTCTTGATGAAAAATTAAATGAAAAGGGTTACATCGTTCCTGGTTTAGGCGATGCCGGCGATCGCTTATATGGAGTTGTATAAAATATGGCATCTACAAGTCCCGGCTACGGAATAACTATTCGCGTTGAAGGTCCGCCGTCCGCGCAACCAGTTGCCGAAGTTACAACTGCAATTACGGCCGCAGGTGCTGCAATTACCGCACTTGACGTTGTTGAATCTTTCTTAGATCACGTAGTCATCGACGTAACTTGCGATGCAATCGATGCTGAACACGCTGAAGCAATCACTGCATCAATCGCAAGCCATCCAGAACTTACTGTTCGTAAAGTCAGTGATCGCACTTTCTTGTTGCACCTTGGTGGCAAGATTGAAATTCAATCTAAGGTTCCACTAAAAACCCGTGATGATTTATCTCGTGCCTATACCCCCGGTGTTGCACGTATTTCACAAGCAATTGCTGCTGATAAATCAGATGCCCGACGCCTAACAATCAAACGAAATACTGTTGCAGTTGTTACAGATGGATCGGCTGTCTTGGGACTCGGAAATATTGGGCCAGAGGCCGCACTTCCGGTGATGGAAGGCAAGGCTGCGCTATTCAAGCGATTTGCTGATGTTGATGCTTGGCCAGTCTGTTTGGACACTCAAGATGTAGATGAGATTGTAAGAACTGTTCAAATCATTGCGCCGGTTTATGGTGGAATTAACCTAGAAGATATCTCTGCACCTCGCTGTTTTGAAGTTGAGCGTCGACTTCGCGATCTTCTAGATATCCCAGTTTTCCACGATGATCAACATGGGACTGCAATTGTTGTTCTTGCTGCTCTTACCAATGCACTTAAGTTTGTTAAGAAAGATTTAGCAAAAGCAAAAATTGTTATGAGTGGTGCAGGTGCTGCTGGAACTGCAATCGCTCGGTTGTTAGTAGCAAGTGGTGCCAAAAACATTATTGGTTACGATAAAGATGGCCTGGTCTCCGAACATAAAGCTGGCGATGAAGAGATGCGCACCTGGTTTGTAGATAATTGTTCACCTGGAAAGTTCAGTGGAACAATCTCAGAAGCCATGGTTGGCGCCGATATCTTTATTGGTGTTAGCGCACCAGATGTTTTAAAGGAATATGATGTCGCCGCAATGGCTACAGGTTCAATAGTTTTTGCGCTGGCGAATCCAGACCCAGAGATTGATCCTAGAATTGCCCGTAAATATGCAGCTGTTGTTGCTACTGGCAGAAGTGATCAACCAAACCAAATCAATAACGTTCTTGCATTCCCAGGAATCTTCCGCGGTTTACTTGATGGTCGAATCACAAAAATTACAGACGCGATGTTGGTCGCAGCAGCTGATGCTATTTCTTCTTGTGTTACATCAGATCAGCTAAATGCAAACTTCATCGTTCCAAGTGTTTTTGATACTTAGGTTGTGACCAAAGTAGCGGACGCTGTAAAACTTGCTGGTCGCGCTTAGCGCTTAAATAGCTTTGATTGCCCACCAATAACAACACCTAGGTAGGTCATCAAGATTCCTGAAACTAAATACCAAGAGACGGTATTTCCATTTGTTGGCGCAATCAGATCAATTAGAAGTGACCCGATTAAAGTGCCGCCCACGCTAAAGAGCGTAAATGTTAGAACGCCGAGATGTTGAACAATCGTTGAAGTAAATGCAATATAGATAACACCAATTGTTCCTCCGGTGTAAATCCACCATGGGCCAGTTGGAAGTGGAACTATTTCATCTCCGTTAAAGATTAGGAGCGCAAATAACATAAGTGCTAAAACCGAAGTTCCCATAAAGAAATTCAATAGCGAAGTTGTGAAACTTGCCTTCGAATATTCATTGATCTGGCCATTGAGCGCTCGTTGAACACCGACTAAGGCACCGGCTAACGTTGCAAGGGCAACCGCAAAAACCGAGAACGAGGCCAAGGAAATTCGATCCAGCGCTGAGATAAAAACAGCAAATACGGTTATCAAAGCTGCCATGACTCGACGTTTTGAAATCAATTTTTTGCCACCACCGGTTAAGCCGATTCGATCTACTATCAATGACATAGCGGTTTGGCCCGCAATTG
>DJBM01000092.1 GCA_002430405.1 Actinobacteria bacterium UBA5976 | reverse complement strand
TGTTCCGCGGTGACTGCAGTTTCCGCATAGGCGGGTGCACCCTTTTCTAAGCTCGCAATATCTGCGGAAGCACCGCTTGAATCGGTCGTGAAGTTATCTTGGCCACTGCCCGCACCACACGCAGAAAGCACAAACGTTACGCCAATTACTGTCACTAGCCGAACAAGATTGTTAATCACAAAAACTCCCTTAGATAAGGACAAACTACGGTGCTGAGTTAATTACACCAGACTTTATTTTCAACAGCATCAACTTGTAACGAGTTTTGCCTGATTAACTCGAAACCGAGAGCCCGATCGTATGCCAACCCTCTGCGCCATTGGGAGCTACGGCAACGATCTGACTTGATTGCAACTGGCCATCACCGTTGGTAGCGCGCGCTGAAATCACCGCTTCACCCGCAGTGGCATCCCAATCCAGCCACCATTGTTGCCAAGTAATGTTTGCTAATTTGGGGCCAAGCGTGGCAACTTGCCACGGTCCGTCATTAACGCTGACTTCAACTTTTGAAATCCCACTCATTGGCGCCCAGGCGACACCAGCAATTACTTGCTTACCAGCTTTGATGCTGCTTCTGCTCGCAGGTGTGTCGATTCTCGATGCAGTTTTAATCGGCGCGAGTTTCGACCAACCACGAGGAATCCAGTAACCCTGTGCTTTATCAAAACGCGTTAATTCAATTCGTGTTAGCCATTTAGTAGCAGAGACATATCCATAAAGTCCAGGGACAATAATGCGCACTGGAAAGCCATGCTCGGGTGGCAATAGTTCGCCATTCATTCCAAATGCCAGCATGGCATCACGACCATCCAGTGATGTGGTTGGAAACCCTGCGGTGAAACCATCAACTGAGTAACCCATAATTTGGTCAGCCAAACTTTCTGGTTTGGCTTCGTTAATCAAATCATCCAGGCGAATCCCGACCCAGCGCGCATTTCCAACAAGTCCACCACCAACTTCATTTGAGACACAAGCGATCGTGTTATCTAGTTCAAAGACTGGACGACTTGTAAGTTCGCTGTAAGTAAATTCGAGCGGATTGCCCACCATGCCATCAATAGTTAGCCGCCAAGTAGAAACGTCGACAACGGGCACAACAAGGGCAGTATCAATTCGGTAGAACGCATCATTAGGTGTAAATAGTTTTGATAAACCAGGAGTCACTAGCGCTGGATCTGCAGGAGCAGGTGGCAGGGGCTTTAGCGCTTTTGGCAGAACTAAATTAAGTTTTTCAAACTGCTGCGTTGCCTGCGTCCGAACGTAACTACCAGCAATAACTGCGGCCGCAGAAGCGGCTGAAACTAAACCAACAGCGCGCATTAGAGTTCGTCGACTTGGGTCATATTCCTGCGCAGCTAATTGGCCAGACTGTTTTTCCAAAATCTTAAGTACCCATAATGTTGTTAGCCCGGCAGTCAGGGAAGGCAATAACGAAACAATTGTGGCATTCGCATCAAAGAAAGAAGCGGCGCAAGCAGTGACCGTCATGAGAGCAATGATTATTTTTGCTGCTTTTTGCTTCCCAGAAAAAAACAAACGCCCAATGACTAAAGCCAGTAGCAAAATCACGGCGGAGATAGACATTACTAATACGAGTTTGTCTGCCAAACCAAAAGCGCGAATTGCGAACTCTTTTACAGCAGCTGGAACGTTATCAATGATTCGATTCCCGATTGAAACAATTGGATCGTTTACACCACGAAAGATCAACCCAACTAGTTGCGTCGATGCCAGGCCAGCACCAACTGCCAGCACCCCAAGCAATCCAGATGTTCGAGATCCAATCGGATTATTCATATCCCAAGGGTAAGGGAACTGTTCAAGATTGGCGTTTTGGTTACCCGAGTAAATTCAAGACTTCAGTTATTTTCTCAGGGATTAGGTCATGCGTCGTAGCACTCCAGACAGGATTATGTACACAAATCATGAGTAAAAACCGCTACGCCGCGGCAATATTTCATGTCTAGGTAAGACTCAGTAAATGTGAACACTGATTTTTCATTTTCACCATCTCTAGAGCAGCAAGGGTGTGAAAATAGTTGAAGGAAAAGCAATGCAATCCAATTGCTTTAAATACTTAGGAGTTCACATGTCGGAAACTAGATCACTTTGGCTGGCAGAACACGGGATAACACACCTGAAAGAACCTGGTGTTATTGTTAATTCAAGATTTGAAGATCGCCATGAGCCAAGAGTGTGGAATTGGATTCGGCCGTGGGACTTTCACTCCAGCTTTGATGTTGGAATTGTTGGAGCAGGTTTGTCCACCACATCAATTTTGCCGACTTCATGTTTCTTAGCGCCCGATGCTTTTCGATTATCAACGCCTGGATTCACAACATATAGTCCAGACTTCGATGTTGATTTGCAAACCATGGTGGTACGAGATCTAGGGGATGTATCAATTCCAATAGTTAATCAATACGAAGCTCTTGATCGAATTGAAGACACCATGGAAAAACTCTGGGCGGTTGATAAAGAGAAATTTTTAATCCTTATTGGTGGAGATCACGCTGTAACAGCGCCAGCAGCCAGGGCATTTGCTAAAGCCCACAAAGGTCACAAAATGGGCCTCATTCACTTTGACGCACACAATGATGTTCGAGTAATGGATCATGGACCAACTAATGGAACTCCTATTAGACAGTTATTGGAATCAGGATTGCATTTCGAAGGAAAGAATTTGGTACAAGTTGGAATCCATGGCTTCATGAATTCCAGTTATTACAAGCGATGGGTAGAAGGTCATGGCGGAACAATATTTACTGGCCGCCATATTCGGCAAAACAACATAACCAAGATTGCAAAAGACGCACTAGAGATTGCTGGTAATGGCACTGACTCTATTTATATAACGGTTGATATTGATGTACTTGAGTCTGCCTACACACCCGGCACAGGCGCTGCCACACCAGAAGGCATTCATCCAATGGATTTGTATGAAGCGCTGTTTATTATGGGTCAGCATCCAAAGGTTGCAGCAATTGACTTCGTGGAACACGATCCAGCGACTGATGTAGTTCGAATAACAGGACGAACTATGACTAGTGCGGTTTTGAGCTTTATGTCCGGGTTATTCTTGCGTCGCAATGATGGCTGGTGTGGTTATGATCAAACTCCGATTACGGGTGATTGAAAATTCTCGGAGCCACTTATCAGTAAATAACTTCTGTTCTTTTACCAACCAGGTGTCAGAAGCCAAGAGGCTGCCACAGCCAAGGTAAATGCAATGGCGAGGACTACGACTGCAGTCAAGACCCATCCAATGATCACGCCAACACGAGCAATGCCCCTGCCACGTTCCCCCGTCTCTTTGATTTGACGCATCGCTTTGCGGCCAACCACTGCACCAGCAATAGACAAACAGATGGCCAAAAATGCGCTGACTTCAAAGTAGTCATCAAAGAAACCACCAACTCCGACTAGATTTCCAATCACCAGAACTGCTGAAGTTAGTGACAACACAAAACTGACAATTGCGCGACGATTTGTTTTTCCACTACTGGTACTCATGATTTTTCCCTATCTGAATGACGCTTGGCCTAAATGGTAGCGTAACGGAAACTGTTAAACCTCCCCATCAGGCCTGTTATTGACTGCTGAGCGATTTCGTAGAACTAAGTAATAGGTGATTGAGTAACTCGAACGCCCAGTAAGACGTATCAGAATTGATGAGCTAAAAAATCACAAAATCAGGCTGATTGTAGGAAAGGAAAAGCCTGCACCATTAGTGGCCTTCACCCAATTGGCCACTGAGCCGATCTTGCAAAATTGTGCTTGTTTCATTAAGTCCAATTATTTCAACGGATTTTCCTTGTGATTCGTATTTGGTGAGGATCGAATCCAGTGCAGCAATAGCTGAAGCATCCCAAATGTGTGATTCAGACATGTCAATCACAACATTTTTTGGATCTACTGTGTAGGAAAATTGTGAATACAGGTCATTACTCGATGCAAAAAACAGTTCGCCAGTTACTTTGTAATTTGCAACTGCTTTTCCCTCTTCTTCAACGACCGTGCGGGTGAGGTCTGCAAAGTGAGCGACTCGTCGAACCAACATAATCATCGCCGTGATTACTCCAACAATTACACCTATCGCAAGGTTGTGCGTGAAAACAACTACCACAACAGTTGTTGCCATTACAAAAGTCTCACTCTTAGGCATTCGCTTTAAAGTTGAAAGTAGAACGCTATGCCAATTAAAGGTAGCAACCGACACCATGATCATCACTGCAACAAGTGCCGCCATTGGAATCATTGCAACAAAATCCCCCAGACTTAAAATCAGGATGAGGAGAAATAAGCCAGCTATTAAGGTAGAAATTCGGGTGCGAGCCCCTGAGGCTTTTACATTAATCATGGTCTGGCCAATCATTGCGCAACCTCCCATGCCACCAAAGAACCCCGAGAGAATGTTGGCTCCACATTGGCCCAAACTCTCTCGGGTTTTTCGGGAATGAGTGTCTGTAATGTCATCAACTAGTTTTGCAGTAAGCAGAGACTCAAGAAGACCCACCAGAGCCATTGCAAGTGCAAATGGAGCAATGATCGAAAGTGTTTCAATTGTTAATGGCACGTTTGGAATAAAAAATTCAGGCAGGCTTTCAGGAAGTTTGCCCTCATCGCCAACCGTTGGGACACTAAGGGCCATAAAGATTGCAATAGCGCCAGTAGCAGCAGTAATCATCGCGGGGCGACCTCCTAGAAAGGCAATCGCCATCGCCATAATGAACGATGAGTACAGGCCAACTATTGGATCAACACCAGCTATCAACGAAAAGGCGATTGCCTCTGGGATCAGTGCCAATGCAACTACGAGTCCAGCGAGGACCTCTTTTGTGAGTAAAGCTGGAGATTTGATGGTAGTTAAAACAGAATTATCGGGGGAAACGTGAACAGTTTGCTCAGATGCTGCCATGAGCATAGTCCCTCGTAATTGAATCCACTTGGGAAATGCGAGTCGTGTAATCTTGCCGCGCGAAAGGCGAGTGACTTGAGTGGTACTCGAGTCAAGTCACTTGTGCGTAATGCAGGATGGGTCAATCGAATCTCATTTGAAACGTGTAACTCAAACGCGCAGTAAAACTTGGTTTTTGTGTTCGACGACTCATTGGTTAGTGTGGCCACTAAGAAACCAGCGCTCACGCTGCTTGGACAGTTCGATGAGCAGATCGGCAACATCCTGCGGCGCATTAACTCGCCAGGGCGCAGCAGTAGGCCCATCACCGACCTTAACTCCGACATCGGGATCGCTGAGTGATGTGAATACCGACTCGTCCGTGACGTCATCGCCAATGAACAAGGTCATGCTGGCACCTACTCGATGCCTGATTGCGGCAACGGCGTCTGACTTTTGAGCCTGTACAACGCTGAGCTCAATTACTTTCTTACCATGTTGCACGACAATCCCCGGGAACTGTCCGGGGCCCATAACAATGCGTTCAATTAGGTCCTTGCCGTCCGCGGGCGTGCAGCGACGCACATGAATGGCAACGCTGCCAGGCTTAATCTCGATATGGGCGCCACCAACGTCTGCACTCAGGTCAGTACTTGCAGCAATGCACTGGTCCAAGAGTCTGCGCTGTTGCAAGTTGGGTGCGAACTCATGGTCGATTTCAGCACCGTGGCTCCCCACTAGTTGTACTGCACTAGGCAGCCGCGCGAGTGCTTTTACATCACTAAGTGCCCGCCCAGATACAACAGCGACTGTGGTTGATGGGAGCAGCGACAGCCCTCGAAGTGCGTCTACAGCACTTTTTAGTGGATGTGCCTGCGATGGGTCATCAACGATTGGAGCAAGGGTGCCGTCATAGTCACAGCAGACAAGAAGGTGGGGCGTTGCTGCCAGCAGGTTTAGGCAAGACTCATCGAGATTAACTAGCTTTGGCTCGGGTGCTTCATCGGCACTCACTGCAATCGAGTGCAGGGTTCCTAAGAAATCATTGGCCCATGTACTCGAATCAGAGTTGAATACTACCTTTCGCATCCTGTGCATGCGATTTCTACGTTCCTCGTCATCTGTAAGCACGACATCACATATGGCCTCCTCGAGGCCAAGGGTGTCGAATGGATTGACAAGCCACGCATCAGTGAGTTGAGCGGCAGCGCCGGTGAACTCACTTAGGATCAGAGCCCCAGAGTCGTCATTGCGCGAGGCGACATACTCCTTGCAGACAAGATTCATTCCATCCCGGAGCGGGGTCACGAGCATCACGTCCGCGGCAAGGTAAAGCGCAACCAATTCCTCACGCTCCAAACCTCGACGCAGGTAGTGGATTGGGGTGGCGCCAAGACTTGACAGTGATCCATTGAAGCGTCCAACTAGGAGCTCGATCTCGTCTCTGATGTTCTGGTACTCCGAAAGTTCTTCCCGAGAGGGCACGGCAACTTGGACGAAGACTGTCTCAGTGGGATCTAGTTGACCTGACTCAAGTACCTCAGCGAAGGCCTTAAGTCGGATGTCGATCCCCTTCGTGTAATCAAGTCGATCAACACCAAGTAGCAGAGTTTTGGGATCACCCAGTTCGGTGCGAAGCGCTATTGCCCGTTCTCGCACTGCGGGATCTGCCGCTATCTCAGCGAAGCCCGCTGCGTCGATACCGACCGGGAACACACCTATCTCAGCATGGCGATCGCTGAGTATTACCCTGCCTACATCAATGTTGGGTCCGAGGAGGCGCTGAGTTGAATCCCTGAAATTGGTTGCATCACCATGGGTTTGGAACCCGATGAGGTCTGCACCGAGCAAACCTTGGAGGATGCTATGCCGCCAAGGTAATTGAGCGAACAGCTCACTCGGCGGAAACGGAATGTGTAAGAAAAAACCGATGACAAGGTCTGGGCGTCGCTCTCGAAGCAGTTGTGGCAGGAGTTGCAATTGATAGTCGTGCACCCAAATGGTCGCACCCACTTCGGCAATTGAAATCACGCGATCAGCAAAGGCTTGGTTCACTCGCTTATAGGCCGCGAAGTGATTGCGATGGAATTCGGGATTCACCACAGAACTGTGGTAAAGCGGCCAAATGGCTGTGTTGGAAAACCCCTCATAGTAACCGTGGGAATCATGCGGATCCAGACTCACCGCCTCGAGCCGCATCTCGCCGAGGTCCATTTCAGGCACCTCGTCTCCGGCACCCACCCAGATCGAAGGTCGAGTACGAAGAATTGATTCAAGGGCACTGACGAGTCCACCAGGAGCAAGACGCCACGACACGGGGCTGGAGTTCTGGTCTTCATCTGCGTATATGGGCTCGAGTGGGAGCCTATTGGCGACGACGATTAGTTGTTCAGAATTCAAAGTTTCCATCGGCATGACCGAGTTCCTTTGGTCATTGAACCGCGGACTTTTAGTACCTTACGGTTCATAATTTAGGCTTTAACGTTGCAGCCATTGGTCTCTTATTGAGTATGTCAGTCGGTGCTAGGGGAGTCAAAGATTTGGGTTCAAGCCCCTAAATTACTGCGATCTGTCGAATAAATGGGAATTGCTCATCCTTGTGGAGTACACCGCGAGGGACTTGAACCCCCAACCCGCTGATTAAGAGTTAGCGGGGCAAAGCGGTTGCCAATTGAAAACAGCCTTTTGTTTATTAGATTTTGTTAGTAGTGCGCCGTCAGGTATGCAGTGGCGTGGGCACAACTTGGGCAGAGTAATCCACAAATGACCGCTAAAAACTGTCAGACCCTGACGCAACACTGGAACTAGTGCACTCAAACACCGCACTGTAAACAAAGGGTAACGACATGGCACGACGAACTGATTTTGGAACTATTGAGCAGCTGAAATCTGGCAACTACCGCGCAAGATACACACACCCAATAACAGGTGAGCGACGCAGTGCGCAGGTGACATTCAGCAATAAGACCGACGCCAAACTGTGGCTATCAAATGAGCGCGTATCTATTGAGCAGGGCACATGGCGCGACATGCGCAAGGTCACCGAAACTTTAGATGAATACGGCCTGGCATGGATTGAGCAAAGGCAACTAAAGACCGCAACCCGTGACGACTACCTGGCACAGTGGCGGGTTCATGTGTCGCCATTCATTGGTTCGGTTCGCCTGGTAGATCTAACCACTGAAAAGGTGCGAGCCTGGCAAACAAATCGAATTCAGACGGGTGCGGGTAAATCGTCAATTGCTTACACATACCGCGTCATTAGTGCCGTGTGTAATACCGCCGTTGAAAATCAAATACTTAGGTCAAACCCCTGCCAAATTAAAGGTGCTAGTCGGGTGCGACCTGCAAAGCGTAAGACCTTAACGGTTGAGCAAGTCATTGAACTAACCAATGCAATCGCACCGCGTTACAAGGCACTGGTTCACATGCTTGTTTGGTCAGGTCTGAGAATTGGCGAAACCACAGCATTACGTCGCAGTGACCTGCAACTAGATAGCGATTACCCAAACGTAAGTGTGTCCAGGCGCGTAAAGGCCAACAGGTCGGGCGGTGGGTTCAACTGGGATACACCTAAGACTGATGCAGGTGTGCGCACTGTTGCATTACCGCAGTACGTTGTGCCAATTCTGCAAAGTCACTTAAATGAATTTGTCGAACCAGGTAATGACAGTTTGATTTTTGCCACATCATTGGGCAACCCTGCGGTGTGTGCGGGGTCTGATGCAATCCGCACCGCCTTGCGCGTAATTGGTTGCGAGCAGCTGACGGCACACGACTTGCGTGGGACACATGCAACCCTGGCGCGTGAATTGGGCGCAACTGATGTGCAGGTGCGTGACCGCCTGGGTCAATCGTCATTACAGGCAACGGCTATTTACATGCACGGTACTGACCGCGGTGACCGTGAAATCGCAGAGCGCATGGGCAAACTGGCAGAGCAGATAGACAACGTTGTGCCGATTAAGTCGCGGGTATCGTAATGACCGCTAAAAACTGTCAGTGCCTGTTACTAGGTTTTTGCTATGGGTAAACGCGAACTACAAACTGTTGATGCCGTGCGCCAACAAATGGGCGCGTTAGTTGCCTTTAATCAAGTCGCCAAAGCGGTAGATAATCACAACAACAAGCGAACCTGGGAACAAGTGACCCGCACCAGTGACGAGCAGCTGAAAATCACCACATACCAAACCATTGGCAAACCCTTGCGCAAGTTTCAGGCAAGAGTTAAAGCGGCCGAAAGTTTTGTGTCGCTAACTCATGCAAAGTTAAAGCGCAAAGAGCCACTAACCGCAGTTGATAAATTGCGAGCAGAGCAGATACTAAGCGACTTGAACACGGTCGGCCGTGCCTTATTTGTGTTTGTGTTGAAAGCAATCAAGGCAACCAAACGCAATTCAGCAATAAACCAAATCGGATTTACATCACCCAAACGAAAAAAGTCTGTGCACATAACTGGCACAGTGTCGGGCATTGACCCACCTAAAAATTCTGCGACAAATCACAGGTGCATAAACCTGGGTCACGTCGCAGGATTACTGACCCGTGCCTAATCAGTGACGGCCTGGCAGTTACCTGTGCGCAATACTGCGTAAATCCGTAGATGTGACCCTTAACTTTTTAAGGATT
Source organism: Actinobacteria bacterium UBA5976 (assembly GCA_002430405.1). Lineage (GTDB taxonomy): Bacteria > Actinomycetota > Actinomycetes > S36-B12 > UBA5976 > UBA5976. The sequence goes on along the minus strand of DJBM01000092.1, from coordinate 714 downwards.
ACATTCAATGAGCAACACCGAAAACATGGCCACCTGGCCTAAGTTAATGACCTGCAAACAAGCGGGCGAATACACAAACACCAGTGAGCGCATGATGCGACGCCTGGCAGCTGAAAGACGTATCGAAATAATCAAAGTGGGCAAACATGTGCGCATTGACCGCGCAACACTTGACCAGTGGCTAACCGCTAACACACGTCGGGCGGTGTAACTATGTCTGACAAACAACAAAGCGGCCAGGCTCAAACACCTGACCGCCAAACGTTGGGTAACGCAATTAAAGAATACCCAAACACACCGACAAAAAATCTCCCTAGATATTTATCAGACCCAGGTGTGCAAGTTGCCTGGGGTGAATATCCAAAAGAATTGCTCACTACCCAGGCGACCAAATCGGTTAAGGGTAGTGGCGGGGTGTGGGCTTGTCATGCCGTGCTCGTATATTTCGCGGCTCATTACAACGCGAAACTAGGCACAACAAATGCATCTAATCAAGCATGTGCTACTGACCTAGACCTTGAACCCGCAACTGTTAGCAAATGTAAAAAAGTGTTATTGCAAGTTGGGCTCATGTCTGACACTGGAAAGAAAACTGAATATGGCGTGCCAAAGTACACGTTGCCCTGGTACGGAAATCAGATAAAAGCACCTGTTAGCGTGTTGAATTCAACAGACATACAGCACAGCACAGCACAGATACAGAACACCACACCA
>DJBM01000135.1 GCA_002430405.1 Actinobacteria bacterium UBA5976 | reverse complement strand
GGAATCATTGGTTCATCGTGGGTTGCATACGAAGTTGCAACTGCGGTCCAAGACGCTACCGATCCTGCTTCGTTGATTCCTTCGTGCAAAATCTGTCCAGATTCTGATTCCTTATAAGAAAGCATCAACTCGCGATCAACGGACAAATATTGCTGACCATGCGGTGAGTAAATCTTTAGGGTTGGAAAAAAGCTATCCATACCGAAGGTTCGCGCTTCATCTGGAATTATCGGGACTATTCGACTGCCGATGTTTTTGTCCCGAACTAAATCCCGCAGAAGTCGAACAAAAGCCATGGTGGTTGCAACTGGTTGGTTGCCAGAACCTGCGCTCATGTCTTTGTAAGTTTCTATGCCAGGAAGTGTTAACACTTTTGATTTTGTGCGACGCGATGGCACGTAGCCACCTAAGGCGCGACGGCGCTCATGTAGGTATTCGATGTGTTCGTGGTTATCGCCTGGATGAAAATATGGCGGCAACTTGTCATCGAGTTGCGCATCAGTAAATGGGATCTGCAAGCGGTCGCGGAATTCTGCAAGATCTTCATGATTGAGCTTCTTCATTTGGTGAGTTGCATTTCGACCTTCGAAGTGCGAGCCAAGCGTCCAGCCCTTGATGGTCTTAGCCAAAATCACAGTTGGCTGACCCGTATGCGCTTCCGCCGCTGCGTAAGCGGCATACATCTTTTTGTAATCGTGGCCACCGCGCTTTAAGTTCCAGACCTTGTCATCCGTCCAGTCTTCAACCATTGCTTTTGTGCGAGGATCGCGGCCAAAGAAATTATCGCGAACAAAGCCGCCGTTTTCTGTTTTGTAAGTTTGGTAATCGCCATCGGGTGTGCGATTCATTAAATTGACAAGTGCGCCGTCGTTATCTTTGGCAAGTAGTTCATCCCACTCGCGACCCCAAATTACTTTAATTACATTCCAGCCAGCTCCACGGAAATGCGATTCAAGTTCCTGAATGATCTTTCCGTTTCCACGAACTGGACCATCGAGGCGTTGCAGATTGCAGTTGATAACGAAAGTTAAATTATCAAGTTCTTCGCGGGCCGCAATTCCAATAGCACCAAGTGATTCTGGTTCATCCATTTCGCCATCACCCAGGTAGGCCCAGACACGTTGCTGTGAAGTGTCTTTGATCCCACGGTGGTGCAGGTAGCGATTGAAGCGCGCTTGGTAAATCGCATTCATCGGGCCAAGGCCCATAGATACTGTCGGGAACTGCCAGAAGTCAGGCATCAAACGTGGATGTGGGTAACTTGGTAAACCATTGGGCGCAGCGGATAACTCTTGGCGGAAACCATCAAGGCGCTCTGCGCTTAAGCGACCTTCCAGAAATGCGCGGGCATACATGCCAGGGGAGGCGTGACCTTGGAAAAATACTTGATCGCCGCCGCCTGGGTGCTCTGGACCACGGAAGAAGTGGTTGAACCCAACTTCATATAGAGAGGCACTGGATGCATAAGTTGAAATGTGTCCACCAACTCCGATGCCAGGGCGCTGGGCACGGTGAACCAACATCGCGGCATTCCAGCGGATGTAAGCGCGAATTCGGCGCTCAATGAATTCATCACCAGGGAAATCAGGTTCCCGGTCTGGGGAAATTGTGTTTATGTAGTCGGTGCTACGAAGACTTGGCACCCCGACATTTTTTTCGGATGAATGGCGAAGTAGTGACAACATAATGTGACGGGCTCGCTGCTCGCCATGTGTTGCGATTAAAGCATCAAGTGATTCAATCCACTCTCGGGTTTCCTCAGGGTTGACGTCCACATATTGCGTTGGAAGACCGCCAGCCAGTAGCGAATCCCGATCTGGAGTCGTGGTCACGTTTTGGTACCTGCCTTGGTTTAGACCGTAAGAGAAGTATGGACTTGATCAGTTATTTCACCTCCTATTGTGTCTGACTGGACGCGGCATTCGTTAATCGCCTGCGAATTTTCGTGAATTGAAAATTTTGGGCAATATGTGGTTTGCAGTTGCCTTTTTCGCGTTACTCGGGTGGACTATGACTGTGAGTTCACAAGAAGGTGCCCTTCAGGGGTTGGCTGGCAAGTTTGCGTTAGGTGAAGGACTAGTAGTCCAAGAGCTTGGGTTCGATAGTGATTGCGATAAATCTGTTTCTGATGCGATTGCATCCGTCGCAGAATTAGTCGATGAAACTTATGGCGACGTCGTTGACGCCGTACTCCTGTGGTGGCGCGAAGATGATGGCGATTTAGTAGACGCGCTTGTAGACGCGCTTGGACCGTTAGCGGACAGCGGAGTTATCTGGTTAATGACTCCAAAGCCTGGTCGCCCAGGTCACGTTGAACCAGAAGACATTGCAGATGCTGCGCCAACTTCAGGTCTGCAATCAACGAATAGCATCAGCGCCGCAAAAGACTGGCAAGGTACTCGACTTGTTGCTCCTAAATCTCGCCGCTGAGATAAACTTTCGCAAGTTCAGTTAGAAATCACCTAATAGGAAATGATTACCCATGTCAGTAGAAATTGGATCTGAAGCACCAGATTTCACTTTGCCAAATCAATTTGGTGAGCCAGTGAAACTCTCCGATTACCGTGGCAAGAAAAACGTAGTCTTGGTTTTCTATCCGATGGCATTCACGGGAATTTGCACTGGTGAGCTTTGCGAGATTCGCGATCGCGGCAACGACTTTGTTTCCGATGATGTCCAGATAATCGGAATTTCGTGCGATACGAATGCCTCACTAAAGGTCTTCGCCGAACAAGAGGGATTTGATTACCCGTTACTTTCAGACTTCTGGCCACATGGCGAAGTATCCAAACTTTACGGATCCTGGTTTGAGCCTCGCGGATTTTCAACGCGCGGAACTTTCATCATTGATAAAGCGGGCATCTTGAAATGGTCAGTAGTTAATGGACCTGGCGATGCTCGCAATACTGATGACTATAAGAAGGCATTAGCAGCCCTGTAATTTCAAGATAATTCTGTCCATTTCCTAAAAGATGCGGACTTGTTCGAAGCAGTGTGAAATAGATGTGCCAAGGCTGGTGTAGACCCGAGACTCACCAGCCTTG
>DJBM01000030.1:1845-3973 GCA_002430405.1 Actinobacteria bacterium UBA5976 | reverse complement strand
GCGCAACTAGATCACGAAACTACAGATTCCAGACTTTATAAACTGCGAGATGCAATCCGTCAGGATAAGGCGTTTGGTAAATCCATTGGAGTTCGTTACCACGACGGCAAGCCTGGCGTAGTTGAAGGCTTGTTATCACGTGGGGATCGCCGGGTTGGAAAAGTAATTGAACAAGTTTGGCGTGATGGTCAACGCTTTGATGGTTGGAGTGAGCATTTTTCTTACGACAAGTGGATGGCAGCGGCAGAAATTGCATTTGCCGATGAAGCCGTTGATGTTAATTGGTACACAATCCGCGAGCGGGAACTTTCGGAAGTACTTCCTTGGGATCATTTAGATTCTGGACTTGATAAAGAATGGCTTTGGGATGATTGGCAAGATGCACTTTCGGAAGTCGAAGTTGATGACTGCCGCTGGGTGCCATGTTTTGATTGTGGCGTCTGCGATCACATGGGTACCGAAATTCAGGTTGGTCCAACTAATGCAGTGATGTTGCCAATGCCAACGATTCCATCGCGGGTGGCTGTTAATAGTGGCTCGTGATCGCGATCCTGGTCGTGAGAACATTCCTGCAATCCAAAAATTACGAATTCAACATGCCAAGCGGGATCGACTCCGTTTCACGTCACATCGAGATTTTCAACGGGCGTTTGAGCGCGCTTTAAAAAGGGCTGGTGTGCCAATGGCCTACAGCGCTGGATTCTCGCCACATCCAAAAATTTCATACGCCAACGCAGCTCCAACTGGTGTTGCCAGTGAAGCCGAGTACGTAGAAATTGGCGTAGTCGCGCTGGTTGATCCAGAAAAACTTAAAGTCGTACTGGATGAGGTACTGCCACCTGGCCTGGATATTTTGGCTGTTGTGGAAGCCCGGACCCCAGATTTCGTTGCGCGCCTTGAGGCAAGTCACTGGAAAATTGAACTACCGGGCACTTCGCAGGCCACTTTGGATCATGCCCTAAAGCTGTTCTTGGATGCACCGCAAGTGTTAGTAGAACGTATGTCGAAGTCGGGAATACGTACATTTGACGCCCGAACTGCGGTGATTCGCGCAAATGTGGAGATGGGCTCGGACTGTGCCATACTTCAAGTAGTCGTTCGGCATGGCTTGCCAACCGTTCGACCCGACGATGTTCTGGCAGCTCTGAAAAAAGTTGCGGACTTCGCCCAGGAGATCCCACCTCGGGTAACTCGACTGGCGCAGGGTCCTTTGCTTGAAGATGGTTGGTCCGTAGGTGATCCTTTCACTTTGGACCGTGAAGCCACACAAGCTTGAGCCCGGCATCGTCACTACATAGGCTTATGCGCCCTAGGGCGTGAGTGAACGCAAGAATCAGTGCTACGGCATAGGTTTTGCGCGATAGGAGACGACTTTCATGTCGGGAAAAGACATAACACCAGAAGCAAAACCACGTCGACGTGCTGCCGGGCGACCTGCCGGCCCGCCGGCAGATGCGCCAGCTAGCAAGTCAACTACTGAAAAAGTTGGTTCTGAAAAAGCCCCTGCAAAATCAGCAGCAGCCAAGAAAAAGGCTTCGGCTACAAAAAAAGCCCCAATCTCTGTGCCAGTATTTCAAGCTGCCCCAGTTACGCAAGTGACCCCTGCAAAGAAAAAAGCCGCAGCTAAGACAGAGAGTAAGGATGAGGCTTTTTCTGTTGCAGCAAAGGGTAAAGCCAAGAAACGGCCAGCTAAGAAAGTTGCAGCAAGTGATGACGCGCAAGCAACTGATTCAAGCACTGGCGATAGCGAAGATTCTGGCGAAGAGCGCTCAGGTAGTGGCCGAAACCGTAGTCGCAATCGTAGAGGCGGTAAGAATAAAAACCGCGCGAAAAATGGCGGCAAAGTTGACGACACTGAAAATGAAAGTGACGTCGATTCTAATGATTCAGCAACAGATTCTGATGATGACGGAGCGCAACCAGGCTCAGCGCGCAAACGCAGTCGCACTCGCACGCGGGATGGCTCCGAAGGTGAATCTGGCTCAACACGATTAGACGCTAAGCGTGCCCGTCGTCGTGACGGCCGTGATTCAGGTCGCCGCCGTGCGCCAATTTTGACGGAATCAGAATTTCTTGCCCGCCGGGAAAATGTCGAACGCGTTATGGTTGTGCGCCAACAAGGTGCACG
>DJBM01000030.1:0-1734 GCA_002430405.1 Actinobacteria bacterium UBA5976 | reverse complement strand
CTCCTTAGTTGGCAACGTTTACTTAGGCCGGGTCCAAAACGTTTTGCCAGGTATGGAAGCGGCATTCGTTGACATCGGCAAAGGTCGCAATGCGGTCCTTTATGCAGGTGAAGTTAACTGGGATGCTGCTGGCTTAGATGGTCAGCCAAAGAAAATTGAAACTGCCTTGAAATCTGGCGATCCAGTTTTGGTGCAAGTCACCAAAGATCCCGTTGGACAAAAAGGTGCTCGCCTAACAAGTCAGATCTCTTTGCCAGGACGTTTTTTGGTTTATGTTCCAAATAATCCAATGACTGGTATTTCGCGCAAACTTCCAGACCGGGAGCGGTCCAGACTTAAAACAATTTTGAAGGCAGTAGTTCCCGAAGATGGTGGTGTAATTGTTCGCACCGCAGCAGAGGGAGCGAGCGAAGAAGAGTTGGGCCGCGACGTAGCTCGGTTGGCAGCGCAATGGCTTGATATTGAAGCCAAGTCAAAAGCTGCGTCGCCGCCAACTATGCTTTACGGCGAACCAGACATTTCAATCAAGGTAGTTCGCGACATCTTCAATGAGGATGTTAAGAAACTTATTGTCTCGGGCGCAGATGCTTGGGAAACGGTTGAACAATATGTTTCATACGTTGCGCCAGATCTTGCGGATCGCCTAGAAAAGTATGTCGGCACAGCAGATGTTTTCACTGAGCATCAAATTGATGAACAAATCGCAAAGGCACTGGATCGCAAGGTTTACTTGCCATCCGGTGGTTCCTTAGTAATTGACCGCACGGAAGCGATGACCGTTGTCGATGTGAACACCGGTAAATTCATTGGTTCAGGTGGAAACCTCGAGCAAACTGTAACTAAAAATAATTTGGAAGCGGCTGAGGAAATAGTTCGCCAACTTCGACTTCGCGATATTGGTGGAATTATCGTCATTGACTTCATCGACATGGTTCTAGAAAGCAACCGTGACCAAGTCATTCGGCGCTTAATTGAGTGCTTAGGTCGGGACCGCACTAAGCATCAAGTTGCCGAAGTAACTTCCCTTGGTCTGGTTCAAATGACGCGAAAGCGCATTGGTGCTGGGCTACTTGAAGTGTTCAGTGAAACCTGTGATCACTGCCAAGGACGTGGTGCGGTAGTGAACATGGCTGGTCACGACCCTGAAAAAACTGATAAAAATAAGGGAAAACAAGCAAATCATGAACACGCGTCGGACTCTTCGGCGCAGTTTAATTCCGATTCCAATCCAGAAGAGCAAGTCTCGGTTTGACCCTAAGGCCCTTAAGTCCGTAACCTTATGAGGCTTAAGACTTAGGGTTTTCGCCCGAAACAAGCATTAGTTCAAGGAGATACCTCGTGTACGCGATCGTTCGTGCTGGTGGCCGCCAGGAGAAAGTTGCCGTTGGCGACCTAATTACCCTAGACCGGGTTCAGGCTAAACGCGGTGAGACTGTGGTACTTCCCACGGTTTTAATCGTTGATGGCAGCAACGTTAATGCGGACGCCAAAGGCGTTACCGTTATGGCTGAAGTAATTGACCATAACCGTGGACCAAAAATCGAAATTCTTCGTTACAAGAACAAAACTGGCTACCGTCGTCGTCAAGGACACCGCGCTGATCTAACAGAAGTTCAAATTATTTCAATTGGTAACGAGAAGATTGCCGCTGGCGACAAAGCCACTGCAAAGGTTAAGCCAGTTGTTGCTAAAAAGGCCGCGCCAGCTAAGAAAGCGGCTGCACCTGCTGTTGCT
>DJBM01000097.1:30202-36982 GCA_002430405.1 Actinobacteria bacterium UBA5976 | reverse complement strand
TTACCACCAGGAACGTAAAGCCCAACGCGCGCAACGGGGATCCAACGCTCACTAACTGTGCCGCCAGGAGCAACTTGGACAACAGATTCTTCGCGACGTTGCTGCTCGTGAACTATTCGAACTCTACGAATTGCTTCTTCCAAGGCTGCGCGAATTTTGTGATCGACATTGGATAAAGCATCATCAATTACGGCTTGCGGCACGCGGATCTCTGGCGCAGTCACACCATCAAATTTTGCAGACCATTCTTGGACAGCAACTACGCCCCGCTCCCGGACGTCTTCCACAATTGGTCGCACAACTTCAACTACTGAATCTAAATCAAATTTTGCTCGGGGCACGATATTGCGCAAATCCACAGCCCGGCGAGATCCCCCACGTAGATCTAGCGTTGACAACATATTGCCAAGTTTAACGGCAAACTCAAGGTAATAGGATTCTAAAATATGGCGACAGGGACACCTGCAACGACTTTGCTGGTTGCAGCGGGAGTTATCTATGTGGAGCATGTGTACCAACATGATCCAAGCGCTACTTCATTTGGATTAGAAGCTGCCGAGAAACTCGGAATTGATCCAAGCCAAGTATTTAAGACCTTGGTTGCGCAAGTTGATGATTACTTTGCAGTTGCAATTGTGCCCGTCAACCAACAAGTGAGTTTAAAATCACTTTCGCGAGTCCTTAATGCTAAAAAGGCAACTATGGCGCCTCCGCAAGTCGCCGCTCGAATTACTGGTTATGTGGTTGGCGGAATAAGTCCACTTGGCCAAAAGGTTTTACTTCCAACCGTGATTGCTGAGTCTGCCCAATTACTTGGCACAATACTCGTCAGCGGTGGAAAGCGCGGCTTTGATATTGAGTTATCCCCAATTGATTTAGCAGAGTTATTGCAAGCGAAGTTTGCAGACATTGCGGTTTAACAATTACCAGTGATTGATTAAGTTGTCATAAGTTGCGGTGCCTCTAGGCAATTAGCACCCAGCAGGGCTTTTAAGTCGCCAAATAATGACGGTGATGGCGAAACTCTTAGTTTGTCATCGGTCTTAACTGAAACGAATTTATCAGCCTGAATAACTGTCAAGTTGACTTGCGTGGTACCTGGGTGCGCGCTCAAAATCTGACGCAAGGAATCCATGACGGCGGAATTTACTCGCGACTCTGGAATGTACACAGTTACTGGACCAGTAAACGCTGCGCTGACATCAGGGGTTGAGACTTCCAACGCAGCAACACGAGGACCTTCGTCATCTCGCTTTTCAATTCGTACCTTCATTAAAACAATGGCATCTTCATTTAGCAAGGTAGCAACTTTTGTAAAAGTGTTTGGCCACACCATAACTTCAACAACACCTTCTAAGTCTTCGAGCGAGACGATTGCCCATCTGTCACCAGAACGTTTCGTGGTCTTGAACTGCACGCTGCTAATTAATCCGCCAAGTGTGACAACTGCGCCATCAGTTGCTTCTGCTACTCCTGAAATTGGCATTGAAGTGCTCGCGGCTAACAGGTGTTCAACACCAAATAATGGATGGTCACTTACATAAAGGCCAAGCATGTCGCGCTCCTGGGCCAATAATGTTTTCTTGTCCCATTCCTCAAGGGAGATTTCGACATCAATGCCACCAATTGAAGCATCGGAATAATCTTGCGACGAACCAAATAAATCGAACTGTCCTATTGCTTCGGCTTTTTTGGTATCCAATACTGAATCAACTGATTCCACATGGATGGCAAAGAGTCCGCGCCTAGTGTGACCGAGTGAATCAAAGGCACCTGCCTTAATTAAAGATTCGATAACTCGTTTATTGCAAACTTGTACATCAACTTTGGTCAGGAAATCGCCGAAGGATGTGAAGCGACCTTTGTTGGTCCGGCTTACTTTTAGGGATTCCACCACATTAACGCCAACATTGCGCACTGCAGCAAGGCCAAAGCGAATGTCAGTTGCTATTGCGGTGAAATCAACATCGGATTCGTTCACATCGGGTGGCAAAACTTTGATACCCATGCGCCGACATTCGTTTAAGTAAACTGCGGACTTGTCCTTGTCGTCCTTAACACTTGTCAGCAACGCTGCCATATATTCAGCTGGGTAATTTGCTTTTAGATACGCCGTCCAATATGAAACCAAACCATAACCAGCGCTGTGAGCCTTATTGAATGCGTAATCTGAGAAAGGAACTAGGGTTTCCCAAAGTCGGTTAATTGCAGCTTGCGAAAATTTGCGCTCTTTCATGCCAGCTTCAAATGGCACATATTCTTTATCTAGAATTTCCTTCTTTTTCTTGCCCATAGCGCGCCGTAGTAAATCGGCTTGCCCAAGTGTGTAACCTGCAACTTCCTGGGCAATTGCCATTACCTGTTCTTGATAAACGATTAAGCCGTAAGTGTCTCCCAAGATTGCTGCTAGTGGTTGCTCTAAGTCAGGGTGAATTGGAACTTGGACTTTACGTTTGTTTTTGTAATCTGCGTAATCAGTATGTGCATTTACACCCATCGGGCCTGGTCGATAGAGCGCAAGCACAGCAGATATATCGCCAAACGAATCCGGGTTCATCGAACGCAAGAGTGAGCGAATGGGACCACTGTCGAGTTGGAAAACCCCAAGTGTGTCGCCGCGGGCCAGCAATTCATAAGTGTTTAAATCATCAAGTTCAAGTTCTTCCAAGACAATAGTTTCGTCGCGATTTGATTTGATATTGAGCAAAGTGTCATCGAGGACCGTGAGATTTCGAAGTCCAAGAAAATCCATTTTCAGCAAACCCAAAGATTCGCAAGCTCCCATGTCGAATTGGGTAATGATCGCGCCATCTTGATCGCGCCGCCATATCGGCAATATGTCGAGGAGCTCCTCTTTGCACAAAATCACGCCGGCTGCGTGCACGCCAGGCTGACGTTTTAGGCCCTCGATGCCACGCGCTGTATCTACGACAGTTCGCACATCAGCATCGTCGTCATAAAGTTGCCGGAATTCGCCCGCTTCCCCAAAGCGATCATGATCTGGATCAAAAATTCCAGAAAGTGGAATGTCCTTACCCATGACTCCCGGCGGAATAGTTTTATTGATCTTGTCGCCGAGGGCGTACGGGAAACCAAGTGCGCGAGTGGCGTCCTTGACGGCTGCTTTAGCTTTGATCGAGGCATAAGTAATAATCTGAGCAACGCGTTCTTCGCCATATTTGTGTGTGGCATAACGAATCATTTCGCTGCGGCGACGCTCATCAAAGTCAATGTCTATATCAGGCATAGAAATACGTTCTGGATTTAAGAATCGCTCAAAAAGTAAACCATGTTTAATTGGATCAAGTTCCGTGATACCCAAAGCCCAGGCAATCAAGGCGCCCGCAGCTGAACCTCGACCTGGACCAACTCGGATTCCTTCCTCCCGGGCATGGCGACATAAGTCAGCAACTACTAGGAAGTAGCCAGGGAATCCCATTTGCTCAACTACGGCTAATTCGAATGCTGCTCGCTCTAAATGTTCTGGCGGAATAACTTCGCTATTGAAGCGGCGCTGTAAACCTAAGTGAACTTCCTTAACCAGCCAGGTGTTCTCGGTCTCACTGCTTGGGACTGGAAATGATGGAAGTAGATCCTGGCCCTCGACAAAATTAATGTTGCAACGCTCCGCGATCAACAATGTGTTGTCACAAGCTTCTGGTAACTCGCGCCAAACTTCGCGCATCTCGGCTGCCGTTTTTAAATAGAAATCTTGGGCATCAAACTTAAAGCGCTTGGGGTCATCCATAGTTGATCGCGTGCCAATGCAAAGTAGCACCTCATGCATTCGAGCATCTTCGGGATATACATAGTGCAAATCATTTGTTGCAACTAAACCAAGGTTTAAGTTCTTAGCGATTTTAAGTAAGTCTTCGCGATGGCGGCGCTCAATGCCTAAGCCATGATCCATAAGTTCGACAAAGTAATTATCTTTACCCAAAATCTCGCGCATAGTTGCTGCAGTGCTAAGCGCTTTATCGTAATTACCAGCTTGTAACCACCGATTGACTTCACCCGATGGACACCCAGTAGTGCCGATGATTCCAGCGCCATGAGTTTGCAACAGGTCCGCATCAAAGCGAGGTTGGTAGTAGTAGCCTTCCAAACTTGCCTTGCTGGAAAGACGAAATAGATTGTGCAAGCCAACATTGTTCTCGGCCCACAGTGTCATGTGGGTGTAGTTGTAACGCCCGCGTCCAGCGCCATCTTGGGAAGTGTCATCAACAGCTGGGGATCCAAAGTCAAAAGGTGCTCGCAAAGCTCGACCTTGTGGGGCGTAATAACCTTCGATACCAATGATTGGCTTAACGTTCGTGGCTTGAGCTTTTTTCCAAAATTCAAAAGCGCCATATAAATTGCCATGATCTGTCATGGCAATCGCAGGCATCCCGAGCTCATCTGCTTTTGCAAACAAATTATCTAGTCGGGCAGCGCCATCCAACATCGAGTACTCGGTGTGCACATGTAGATGCACAAACGAGTCTTTACTCACGGGATCAGTTCCTTATGTTTTTGGGGCAAAATGCGAGAGGAAGGACGCCCCCCTAGGTTACTCGCGGGATCAGACAGATCTGCGGTGCGGAGTACAAGTAAGTCAACAAGGCGAGAACTTTGAAGTTAGAGATTTCGGGCTAACGCTAAGGAATTTGCTAAATCAGGCGCGTATGGTGAAGAGAAATTGACTTGATCCCCTGAGATCGGGTGGGTAAAGCCTAAGCGAACTGCATGGAGCCACTGGCGATCCAGTTTTAATTTGGCCGCTAATGTCGGATCTGCGCCATAAGTTAAGTCGCCACAACAGGAATGTCGAAGACCGGACATGTGCACCCGAATTTGATGGGTTCTACCCGTTTCTAGATGAACTTCTAAAAGTGAAGCGTAAGCAAAAGATTCCAGAGTGTCATAGTGCGTGATGCTGGGCCGGCCCCCACTCATAATTGCAAATCGATAAGAGGAAGTTGGATGACGATCAATTGGTGCTTCGATCGTGCCATTAATTGGATCAAGTCTGCCCTGAATTAAGGTGTGATAGATCTTGTCCACACTTCGATCGCGGAATTGATCCTTAATACTTACGTAGGCGCGCTCAGATTTTGTAACAACCATCAAACCGCTGGTGCCAACATCTAATCGGTGCACAATTCCTTTTCGTTCAGATGGACCGTAAGAAGTTAACACCGTGCCCATCGCCTCAAGCGAACCAGTCACTGTTGGTCCAGACCAGCCTTGACTTGGATGCGCAGCCACGCCAGCAGGTTTGTCGATGACTACGAATGAGTCATCTTCGAAAACGATTGGGAGTACAACGGTTGGCTCAGCCTCGTGTAAGTCAGGATCAGGTAAATCAACTTCGATCACATCGCCAAACGATAAGCGAGCACTTTTTTGGGCCACTTTTGAATTAATCATGACTCGCGATTGCTCGATTAGAGTCACGCAATTCGCGCGCGACTCTCCCATTAGTCGAGAGAGGCCAACATCACAGCGTTCGCCTTCGAGAGTTTCATCAATTGGCCAAATCCGAATCATGGTTTGTCTATGTTAGGTTGCGACGAAGAAATTCCCGGCGCACTGAAATCGACACCACGAAAAGACAAGATCACCATCGCAATTGCGGACACTACGACTGCGCTATCGGCGATGTTAAACATCGGATAATTAGGAAGCAAAATGAAATCAACTACATGACCTTGGAATGGCTCGGGACTTCTAAATATTCGATCGCCAAGATTTCCAAGTGCCCCACCGAGCATTCCACCTAAGCCCAAAGCCCAAAATCGGTTAGTGGCACTTTTAGCTAAAACTAAAATACCGATCACAACTGCACTTGAGATCAAGGTGAAAACCCAGGTGACATTCGTGCCGATCGAAAAAGCGGCCCCAGGATTTCGAAGAAACGAGAACTGCAAGAACTCTCCAATTACTTGGATGTCACTTCCATTTTCCAAGTATGCAACTGCCCAGATCTTCGTGGCTTGATCAATGACAAATACTGATATTGCCGTAACTAGAAGTGGGCGAAGAAACACTGAGCTAGGAACGATCCTGACGTTCGCGACAAGGCGTGCAAAGGGTTGCACGCTTATTCGCTTCTTGGAGTCGAAGTTTGCCAATCTGTTTGCCACAGTTTTCGCAGACTCCATATGTTCCGGCATCAATTCGTTCTAATGCGCGGTTAGTTTGATCTAGTAAATCCTTTTTGTTGGAAAGGATTGAAATCTCATGCTCACGTTCAAAGGTCTTTGTGCCAGCGTCAGCCTGATCATCACCAGCACCTTCACCACTTTCAAAGATGAGTGCATGGAAATTATCTTCTGCCTTAGCAATTGCAAGCATAAGTTCCTCGGCATCACCTTGCAGCAACTTGCGCACTGCATTTAGCTCACTCTGTGTCCAATTTGACTCATCTTCTTGAACCACTGGATGCTTTGGCTCTGGTACTCTTCCGGGCACTGCCTTTCGAACTGATGGTAAGCCCAAAGATCCAATTGGATTGATGACCTGAACTGGCGGACCAGCAAGCGCGGCAGCAGCGGCAGCTTCCGCTTTTGCAATCGCTGCTAACTGGGCCTTGGTAACTTTAGGAACTTTAACAACTACTGGTTTTGGCACAACAACTTTGGCAGCTTTTTTCTCAGCAACTTTCTTAACAGCCTTCTTGGCCGGCGCAGCCTTTTTCTTTGCTGCTTTCTTCTTTGCGGGCGCAGCCTTTTTCTTAGCGGCTTTCTTTGCGGTTTTTTTCGCAGCCTTCTTAGCCGGCGCAGCCTTTTTCTTTGTTGC
>DJBM01000097.1:29182-30112 GCA_002430405.1 Actinobacteria bacterium UBA5976 | reverse complement strand
GGCGCAGCCTTTTTCTTTGTTGCTTTCTTGGTGGCTTTCTTCTTGGCAGGTGCGGCCTTTTTCTTTGCTGCTTTGCTTGCTGTTTTTTTCGCAGCCTTCTTAGCGGGCGCAGCCTTTTTTTTAGCAGCCTTCTTAGTTGATTTCACAGCCATTGTTTTCTCTTTTCACCAAAGTTTCGGTCTCTAGAGTCTACCTAGACCACCATCATCAGCCTGATCATCAGCGGCACCTTCACTACTTTCGAAGTTGAATGCACGGGAACTCTCTTCCGCTTGAGCGATTTCAGGCAAAATTTCCTCGGCATCATCTTGAAGCGGCTGGCGCACTGCGCTTAACTCACTCCTTGACCAATTTGATTCATATTCTTGAACCACTGGGTACTTTGGTTCTGGTATTGATTCTCGCACTACGTTTTGAACTGATGGTAGGCCCATGGACCCAATTGGATTTATGGGCTGAACTGGCGCAACAGCAATCGTTGCTAACGGGGCTTTGGTAACTTCAGGAACTTTAACAACTGCTGGTTTTGGCGCAACCACTTTGGCAGCCTTTTTCTCAGTGGCTTTCTTAACAGCCTTCTTGGCAGCTTTCTTAACAGCCTTCTTGGCGGGCGCAGCCTTTTTCTTAGCGGCTTTCTTAACAGCCTTCTTGGCGGGCGCAGACTTTTTCTTAGTTGCTTTCTTAACAGCCTTTTTCTTAGCAACTTTCTTAACAGCCTTCTTGGCGGCTTTCTTAGCCTTCTTAGCGGGCGCAGCCTTTTTCTTAGTTGCTTTCTTAGTGGCCTTCTTCTTAGCGGTTTTCTTCGCAGCCTTCTTGGCGGGCGCAGCCTTTTTCTTAGTGGCCTTCTTTACCGCTTTTTTTGCAGACTTTTTTGCCGGAGCAGCCTTTTTCTTAGCAGCCTTCTTAGTTGATTTCACAGCCATTGTTTTC
>DJBM01000097.1:28665-29021 GCA_002430405.1 Actinobacteria bacterium UBA5976 | reverse complement strand
AGCGAGCTGGGGACGGTGTAAGCCCAGTTTCAGTGGACGATTGCCTTGATATCACTTCCGAGTTACTTCGAAGAACCGCCAAGTTAGGAAGTTGACTGGCTTAGTAGAACGAGTAGTTGATTTACTTAAGTGGATTGCGTAGTTTGCTTTTTTGCATTCTGCAATGTCAACAAGGGTGGTACCGCGGGAATGGAAAACTAGACCATCTCGTCCCTTGAAAACTCGCCTAGACCGACGTGTTTTGGAGAGAACTGACCCGCAATCGACAAGGAAATAAAAGATGGCCTACCGCGATGTACCCGCGAAAATCGACCTTCCAGCGATGGAGCATGAAGTGCTCTCGTTCTGGAAAGCCA
>DJBM01000097.1:23670-28516 GCA_002430405.1 Actinobacteria bacterium UBA5976 | reverse complement strand
CTCGTTCTGGAAAGCCAATGACATCTTTCATAAGTCATTGGCTAAAACTGCCGACGGTCCGCGTTGGGTTTTTTACGAAGGTCCGCCAACGGCAAATGGTAAGCCAGGCACCCACCATGTTGAGGCTCGAGTATTCAAAGACATTTTCCCGCG
The DNA here is from genome assembly GCA_002430405.1 of Actinobacteria bacterium UBA5976. Lineage (GTDB taxonomy): Bacteria > Actinomycetota > Actinomycetes > S36-B12 > UBA5976 > UBA5976. The sequence goes on along the minus strand of DJBM01000097.1, from coordinate 28,363 downwards.
CTATCGAACCATGAAGGGTTTTAACGTTCCACGCAAAGCTGGGTGGGACTGTCATGGATTGCCAGTTGAACTTGCTGTTGAAAAAGAATTGGGATTTACCGGCAAACAGGATATTGAGAAATACGGAATTGCCGAATTTAATCAGCGCTGCAAAGAATCAGTGCTTCGTCACGTGGATGAATTTGAAGCCATGACATCGCGCATGGGCTACTGGGTTGACATGGACCAGGCCTATTGGACTATGGATGAAAAATACATCGACAGTGTGTGGTGGAGTTTAAAGCGAATTTTTGAAAAGGGATTACTTGTTCAAGATCATCGAGTTTCCCCCTACTGCCCACGGTGTGGCACCGGATTATCAGACCACGAATTAGCGCAAGGTTACGAAGATGTTGTTGATGCTTCGGTGTACGTTCGCTTCCCTATTACTAGTGCGTTGCTTGCAGAAAAATATGTGGGAATCTCATTATTGATTTGGACAACAACGCCATGGACTTTAATTTCAAATACGGCAGCAGCCGTAAATGGCGAAGTCGATTACGTAGTTGCCCAAACTTCCGATGGTGAGTACCTAGTTATTGCCGAGGCATTGCGGGAGAAAGTACTTGGGGAAGATTCGCGCGTACTCGAAACTATTCGAGGTATCGACTTAGAGGGCACTGCCTACAAACGCCCATTTGATTGGGTGGAGTTTCCAGAAACAACTGCGCCAATTCATACTGTTTTATTGGCCGACTTTGTTACCGTCCAAGATGGCACGGGGATCGTGCATGAAGCGCCAGCGTTTGGCGCCGAGGATCTTGCGCTGTGTCGCTCTTACGGCTTGCCGGTTGTTAATCCAGTTCTGCCAAATGGCACGTTTGAAGCAGGCATACCTGAAGTTGCTGGGGTATTTTTTAAGGCTGCTGATCCTCGACTCGTTGAATTGCTGCAGGAAGCAGGTTTGCTATTTCGCCACTTGCCCTATGAGCATTCCTATCCGCACTGCTGGCGGTGCCACACTGCATTGATTTATTACGCACAACCATCTTGGTACATCAGGACCACCGCGATTAAAGATGAGTTGCTTGCGCAAAATGAAGCCACTAATTGGTTTCCAGACACCATTAAGTCGGGTCGTTTTGGTGATTGGTTAACTAACAATGTGGATTGGGCACTTTCCCGAAATCGTTACTGGGGAACGCCACTTCCAATTTGGCGCTGCGAAGAAGGCCACCTGACTTGTGTGGGTGGACGACGGGAATTAGCTGAACTTGCAGGGGATGAAACCTTAACTATTGACCCACATCGCCCATTTGTGGACGATGTGACATTTAGTTGTCCGCAATGTGATGGGCTCGCAGCACGCGTACCTGAAGTTATTGATTGTTGGTATGACTCGGGAGCTATGCCGTTCGCGCAATGGGGCTACCCCGAGCAAAACAAAGAAACATTTGAGGCAAGTTACCCGGCCGATTTCATTTGTGAAGCAATTGACCAAACTCGTGGTTGGTTCTATACCTTGATGGCAATCGGCACTTTGGTATTTGAAGAATCATCATTTGAAAACGTGCTGTGTTTGGGACACATTCTGGACGAAGATGGCCGCAAGATGAGCAAGCATCTAGGCAATGTGCTGGAACCTATGGGCTTAATGGATGAACATGGCGCGGATGCATTGCGTTGGTTCATGTTAGTGAGCGGTTCACCTTGGCAAGCGCGTCGCGTTGGTCACGGCACGATTGCCGAGGTAGTTCGCAAAACTTTATTGACTTATTGGAATACTGTGGCGTTTCAAAGTTTGTATGCGCGCGCGAGCACCTGGGAAGCAACCGGTGAAACACTTAATGAGTTACTCGCGCTAGATGGTCTTACTGACTTAGACCGCTGGGCCATTTCCCAGGCCACTCGATTAGCTCGTGATGTGGATCAAGCACTTGATCAATTCGATACCCAACGCGCCGGTCGCTTTATCGCGGAGTACGTAGATGACTTAAGTAACTGGTATGTACGTCGTTCGCGTCGTCGCTTTTGGGATGGTGAACCAGCCGCTTTAGGTACGCTGCATCACTGCTTAAAAATCGTGACCCAAGTTATGGCACCTTTCACGCCATTTATAACGGAACGGGTTTGGCAAGATTTATTCTCTGATGCAAAAACACCTTCCGTTCATTTAAGTGATTGGCCATCCTGGTCACAAGATCAAATCAGCGACACCTTACGAGATCAAGTTGATTTAACTCGGCGATTAGTGGAGTTGGGTCGCTCGGCGCGAGCAACATCAGGGGTAAAAACGAGACAGCCACTGCAACGCGCATTAGTCGCAGCGCCAGGTTGGGATAACTTGCCAGAGAGCCTGCAAGCACAAATTCGTGATGAAGTAAATGTGCTGAGTCTGGAAAGTTTAGCGGACACCGATGAACTCGTAGATGTTACAGTAAAAGCAAATTTCAAAACATTAGGTGCCAGGTTTGGTAAAACTACCCAAGACATCGCTGCCCAAATTTCGAAAGAGGATGCTCGGGAGTTAGTTGCAACGCTGCGAAATGGTCCAACTGAGTTAAAGGTACTTGGAACGAAATATGAAATTAGTTCGCAAGATATCGTTATTACCGAAGTTCCAAGACAAGGCTGGACAGTAGCCAGTGATGCGGGCGAATCTTTGGCTCTTGATCTGGCTTTGACTCCAGAACTAATCGGTCAAGGTATAGCCCGGGATGTAACGCGATTAATTCAAGACGCCCGGAAAAGTTCGGGCTTTGAAATAAGTGATCGAATCACTGTTACTTGGGAATCTGGGGCAGTTGCAACAGTGCAGGCTCTGACCACGCATCAAGACCATATTTGTGTGGACGTCTTGGCAACATCGTGGCGACAAGACAAAGTTGCAGATCCAACAGCGCAAGATGACGAGCTTGATCTAAAGGTACTCATCGCAAAGATTTGATGAAGTTTGCGTGAACTTTTTAGAAAAAATACGACCCAGAAATTAATCTGGGTCGTATTTTTTAAAAGATTTATACCTTGTTGCTATTTTTGTGCTCCCTGACGGTCGCCGCTCATAGCGCTTGAATCCAACTCGCGTAATTGTGCCTCAAGGTAATTACGTAGGCGACCGCGGTACTCGCGTTCGTAAGCGCGAAGTTCTTCGACTCGGCGTTCCATGGAAACTCGCTGAGCGTCTAAGTCACGGGTTTCTCTTATGACATTAGTTTTGGTTTCAGCCAGCATATTTTCAGCTTCGATCCGGGCGCTAGCTAAAACATCGTCCGCAGCGCGCTGCGCAAGTTCTAGAATTCGCACCGAAGCTACACCTTGTTCAGATGCTGTAGTGCTAGTACCAGATCCTGCTTGTTCTGCCTGCATGCTTTTCAGTGAATCAATTTGAGCTTCCAATGCAGCAATGCGATCCTGCGAAGCTTTAAGCGCGAAATCATTTGCACCGATATCGTTTGTAAGTCCAGGGCGTACTTGCGCGCCCTGAAGTTTCCTTTGAGCCTGGTCAAGTTCACTTTTTAAGCGGCTATTTTCAACACCTAGCGAACGCACTTCCTCACGAACGGAATCTGGCACAGTGCCCTTGGAAACTGAGCGTAGATCCTGCACTTCCAGAGACATGGCATTTAAAGTGAGTTCGACCTCATCTAAAAAGTTATCGACCTCATCAAGGTCATAACCTTCCTTGAATCGAACAGTGGTGAACTGCTTGTTAGCCACTTCTTGGGGCGTCAGTGCCATGTTGACCTCCGTAGTTCATAAATCAATAAACTGGCTAATTCACTGGGAATTAACTAACTCGTTTTTACTAGAGTAGGCAATAATCGGCAAAAAGTGAAACTCATCCGTCACTCAGTTACCAGAAATTGGCCAAGAACCGACAAGTTTTAGCGTATTGTGCCCGCTAAATGCCGGCCAAAATCCCGCGGGTTATTGAGATCGCAAACAACAAAATTAGAAACGATAAGTCCAGTGAAACGCTACCTATTCGCAAGTTAGGAACGACTTTTCGGATTGCCTTAAGGGGCGGATCAGTGAGGGTGAAAACAGTTTCGCTCAGCAGGAGAACGGGCCCGCGGGGCCGCCAATCGCGCGCGAAAATAGCTACATACTCCAAAACTAAGCGGGTAATTAGTACTAGGACGTAGAGATTAAGTAACGATGAAATTAACGAGGCTAGTTGTGACAAGACGCACTCAACCTAACTCTGGTTAAAAAATGGGTCTTCACGCAATTGCGCGCGAGCTGCTGCTCCGGCGTCAATATTGGCTGGCGAAAGTAAAAATACGCCTTTAGTCACCTTTTCGATAGTCCCATGCAAGCCAAAAGCCAGACCTGCCGAGAAGTCAACAATGCGTCTCGCGTCAGCGTCATCCATGTCACTTAAGTTCATGATTACTGGGGTGCCAACACGAAACTCCTCCCCGATTCGGCGAGCGTCGTTGTAAGTGTGTGGATGCAAAGTTGTAATCCGGTAAACATCGGGGTTTGGCGTCACGTTTCGAGGCTGCTCAGAGTAAGAGTTCCCGTTAACGCTGAGCGAGCGGTCATCGCTTTCGAAATCAAATTGACCCTGATCATCGACGTATTCCCCGCCATCAAAGATGCCGAGGTATTCAGCGACTCTGCGCATTGCGTTAGCCATGGGGTTAGCTCCTTGCAGGGGTAATTTACTAATGAACTTACCCTTTAAATGCTCGATTTCCGAGGATAGATG
>DJBM01000097.1:21310-23559 GCA_002430405.1 Actinobacteria bacterium UBA5976 | reverse complement strand
ATAGATGACCCAATCCTTAGGTGTGTCGCGCCGAATTTGAGTGCAGCTGCAAAGTCGCCACTCATTCCTGCTGAGATCCAATTAGCCTTCGGGCTCTGCTCTCGCACTTGTTTGGATATTTCCTGCAAGAGCGCAAAAGCAGCGAAGTCGTCCCCGCCCAGTGGGGCAACTCCCATGACGCCCTGCAGAACAAGTCCCGGAGTTTGATTTATCAGATCAGCAAGTTCAAGAACTTGCTCTGGCGAAGCGCCACCTCGATTATCTTTTGGACTTGGATCTAAATCCACTTGAATCAAAGCCGCCAAAGGTTGCGTCCGGGTAAGGACTGCTTTACCTAGCGCAGTTACTAATTCAGGACGATCAACACTGTGCACGACATCTGCCCAAGTTGCCACACTCTTTGCTTTATTAGTCTGCAGTTGTCCGATTGCATGCCAAGTTAAATTGAGATCTTTAACTTCCTCAAATTTTGGTTTTGCTTCCTGATCTCGGTTTTCACCTACATCTGTTACACCAAGCTCTGCCAATAACTTGACATCGGATGCAGGCCAGGTTTTTGTAACGACAATCAAGGTAACTTCACTTGGTGAACGTTGCGCCGCGGCGCAGGCATCAGCAATCTCTGAGGTGACAATTTCCAAGTTGCTTTGCAAGTGTTGTAATCGTTTCATACCCACCACTCTAGGAACTACTTCGAATGACAAGTAATCCACCACGACCAGTTGGCTGGCCACTTGCCTTTCGGTAGGAAAATAAATTTTCACTTTCCTGTGTGCATCCTGGAAATTCATAAATAGAATCAATTTGCTTTGCCAAAACACTTCGAACGCCAGCGCGCAAATCCAAATGTGTTTCATCAAAAATCGCCGCCGGATGCTCTGAAAATTGGGAGACTCGATCACTTGGAACTTCATAGCAACTGCCACAAATAGCCGGGCCAATTACCGCTTTAGTTTGCGCAAGCTTGCCACCACTTAAAACAAAAGTGTCAACGACAGATTGCATCACATTAGCAAGCACGCCGCGCCATCCCGCATGACCGACTGCAATCACGCCTGAAACAGAGTCCGTCAATGCGAAGCCAACACAATCAGCACTTAGCGCAAGCAATGCCAAATTACCTTCTCGCGTCACAAGCCCGTCGCCACTTGGCGCTAATCCCAAACTCGAAACAACATTGACTTTATTGCCATGAGTTGCCGACATAACAGCAATACCGCTGGCCCCGGCTAGCTCAGTGACCAGCGCCAAGTTTGCGCGCACTGCGGCGGATTCATCACCCACATAATCAGCAAGATTGAGTGAGCTAAACGGGGCATTACTTAAGCCACCATTTCGGCTCAAGGCAATTACTTTTACTGAACCAAAACTGACTTGATCAAAAATTTGCGCCACACTCATATTTGGTGACCAAGCTCCGATTTCGAATCGTTGCTAGCGCAGGAAGTCAGGTACATCCAAGTCGCCAGAATCTTGGGGTTCTTCGAGATATTGCAGTTGACCCGAGTCATCAACAACTCCCACCTTTGGCAACTCACCAAATAAATTATCGAAGTTGTCGTCGTCATCAGGTACTTTTGCGCCAAATGCGCCAGTTGAATAAGAACCTGAGGTTGGAATCGCTGCTGCTCGGCCATCGCGTGCTAAGTCATTTGCAACTGCTACTGCAAGTGGGGTCTCTGCGCGAGCTCGCATCGAATTCGGCGAAGTTGAACGATTAGATGGTGGGGCGCCACCGTCAAAGCCAGCGGCAATAACAGTTACCTTGACTTGATCTCCTTGGGTGTCGTCAATTACGGCGCCAAAAATAATGTTGGCATCAGGATGAACCGCGCTTTGCACCAGACGAGCAGCCTCGTTAATTTCAAAAAGTCCCAAATCGCTGCCGCCTGAAATCGACATTAAGACGCCGCGAGCACCCTCAATGCTTGCTTCAAGCAAGGGGCTAGAAATAGCTTGAAGCGCAGCTTGCGTCGCGCGATCTGCGCCACGCGCTGATCCGATTCCCATCAGTGCGCTGCCCGCACCCTTCATTACACTTCGCACGTCTGCGTAATCTAAGTTAATTAAACCTGGGGTAGTAATTAAGTCAGTGATACCGCTGACTCCTTGAAGTAGCACCGAGTCAGCGTGGAGAAAGGCATCAATAACGCTGATGCCATCATCTGCAAGTTCAAGTAAGCGATCATTTGGAATAACAATTAACGTATCGACTTCATCGCGAAGGAGATTAACTCCTTCATCGGCTT
>DJBM01000097.1:10314-21127 GCA_002430405.1 Actinobacteria bacterium UBA5976 | reverse complement strand
CTTGCGCCATTCTGCGTTTTCCCTCAAAACTAAATGGCTTAGTTACCACCGCGATAGTTAAGGCATCCATTTCGCGCGCAATCTTTGCAACAATTGGCGCGCCACCAGTTCCCGTGCCGCCGCCTTCACCCGCGGTAACAAAAACCATGTCTGCTCCGCGCAACACTTCTTCGATTTCTTCCTGGTGATCTAACGCTGCTTGGCGACCAATTTCTGGGTCTGCGCCGGCGCCCAGGCCACGGGTTAAATCTCTGCCGATATCAAGCTTGACGTCAGCATCGCTCATTAGTAAGGCTTGGGCATCAGTATTAATGGCAATGAACTCCACGCCCTTGAGCCCGGCTTCAATCATGCGATTGATGGCATTGACGCCGCCGCCGCCAATTCCGACAACTTTGATTACTGCTAAGTAATTCTGTGATGCGGCCATGATGCTTGCCTCCCTCGAAGTTCTTGTCAAAAATTTAAGTATCCATTTTGAGTGGTACTGCTCAGCAGGAAACTCTAAACCTAATCTAGAGACTTAAAGTTATGTCAACTAAGTGCAACTATAAGTTACGGGCTAGCGCGAGAAATTTAGCTGATTGAACCCTCGCGTGTCGAAATGTGCTTGGCGCAACTTGAAAAGTAATTATTTTAAAACTGTAGCGGCATCGGGAGCGCTGACGTTTATTACGGAGTAACCCTTTTCCATTAACGCCTGTGCAACTTCGACTTTGTCTGCTGCCCGTTCACTGGACCCAAAAGTAATCACTGCGCCACTTCCCAAAGTAGCGACGATACTGTCTTGCGTTGCGGCTGATAATCCAATTAATTGCCATTGCACAGGTATAGCTGCCAGAGTTTTAATCGCGCCTAGCATCGCGATGCTATCTGGCTGCGCCGAAATAATTAATAGTCCTGCAGGTGGAGCGGCTACAACCCCCGCATTGTGGCCCTGCGAATCAATTAAATTAAACCCACTTACGGTGGCAGCAACTGCAATCGGAGTTCGCTCTGTTACCTTAATCAAAATAGTGTGCGGCCAACCGCGCTCAACAGTTGCAACTTTAATTTCTGGCATCGTCATTAACTGCGAAGCCATTGCAGCGGTATCTATCGACATCAAGGAATTTCCAATTGGAACTTCGGCAAGGGTAGAGATTTGTTCAATTGTGAGGCGCTCATTACCAGTTACCGATACGTCTTGGGCAATAAACCATTTTGATTGGTAGAGACTCCACCAGACAAAAACTGCAATTACAAGTAATAACCAGATCGACCAGGGAATTTTTGGTTTGCGAGTGCTTTGTTTCTTAGCTGAGCGAACGGCTTGGGGCATGGTGTTACTTCGAATCCAATAACGCGAGTATTTCAGGGCACATCATTCCAATGTCGCCCGCTCCAAGGGTCATAATTATGTCGCCTGGCTGGGCTTGGTTAGTCAAATGGCCAGCAACCTGGGACCACGATGGTTCGAATACAACTTGCTCTGGTGCAAGTGGAACATTGTTGGCCATAGTGCTACCCGAAGCTCCTGGAATCGGAGTTTCACCTGGGGCAAAAACTTCCAAGACCACTACGAAATCTGCTAGACCAAGTGCTTGTCCAAATTCTTTTGAAAATAGTGCAGTGCGATAGTAATGATGCGCTTGAAATGCTGCCAGCACCCGACCTGACCCAACAACAGTTCGGGCTGCGCGCAGTACTGCGTCGATTTCTGTTGGGTGATGGGCGTAGTCATCGAAAACCCGCACGCCATTTATCTCGCCACGAAACTCAAATCTGCGATGGGTTCCAGTGAAGCCTTCAAGTCCTGCGACACAATCTTTGGAACTACAACCTTGTTCCAGCGCTGCGATGAGAGCGGCTGTTGCGTTTAGGGCATTATGTACACCTGGTACTAATAATTTTATTGGACCATGGGTTTGCTCCCGGAAGCGAATTGTGAATTGCGAACCCACACTTCCACTTGGCAGCAAAGTTAATACTGCATCATTTTCGCCGCCTTGCCCGTAAGTGATTACCTTTACCCCAAGTTTTTCGGCGCGCTTAGCAGCTTCTTTGGCACCGGGATCGTCGCCGCAAACTATTGCTGCGCCGCCATTACTTTTTGTTTTCACCATGAAGTCCACAAATGCCTGTTCAATGGCGGCAAGGGATTCCCAATAATTTAAGTGATCTGCCTCTACGTTGGTCACAATGGCAAAGGTTGTTGGCAAAACTAAAAATGTGCCATCACTTTCATCCGCTTCAACAACGAATAATTCCCCAGAGCCCTGATGCGCGTTACTCCCCGATTCATTCATCTCGGAACCAATGACAAATGATGGATCCTTGCCAGCATTTTGCAAAATTACCGTAACCATGGAAGTTGTTGTGGTTTTTCCATGTGTGCCAGCCACGCTAATTGTGGTGGCACCGATGAGTAACTCAGCTAGCGCAGTGGCTCTACTAATAACTGGGATGCCAAGTTGAGTTGCCTTTTGGACTTCTGGATTTTCGGAGTTAATTGCAGTTGAAACTACAACGCAAGACGGTAATGAACCCGACACTTCCAATTGATTTTCATTATGACCGACATATACTTTCGCGCCAAGTGGCTTCAATGCTTGTAAGCGCCTCGAGTCTTTTGCGTCACTGCCAGAAACTTCAATACCGCGAGCAAGTAGCACTCGAGCAATGCCACTCATTCCAGCGCCACCAATTCCAACTATGTGGACCCGACTAGTTAAGTAAGTCATGGCTTAAGTATTTCGCACTACAGAGAAAACTAGGTCTGCAAGGGCTGCCGCAGCATTCTTGTGCCCCAAGGCAGCACTTGCTTTTGCCATCGCAGCTAAGTCGTGCTCGCTTCGCAAAATGGGCAATATCTGGTTCATGACAAATTCAGCAGAGAATTCCAAATCTGAAATTAGCAACGCGCCACCTGCCTTCACCACAGGCTGCGCATTGAGACTTTGTTCACCGTTGCCAATTGGAAGTGGGACAAAACAGGTTGGCAACCCAGTGGCAGTTAACTCGGCAACTGTCATGGCGCCAGCACGAGCAATAACAAAATCAGCGGCAGCATAAGCCAAATCCATGCGATCTAGGTAGTTCAGTGGAGAGTAACGTGAACTTGCCGGGTGTTGGAACAGATTTTTTTGACCAACTAAATGAATCACAGAAAATTCGTCCAAACTGCCATTGCGTAGGCAATCATCAATCACCGAATTTAGTTTTACGGAACCCTGAGATCCACCAAAAACTAAAATACATTTTGCCTCAGGTGAAATGCCAAAATATTCGCGCGCTTGGTTGCGCGAGTTTGCTCGATCTAAGTTTTCTATCGCTTTACGTAGTGGGATGCCGATCAGTTTGGCCCGAGGCAAACTACCTGGCACGGTTTCTGCTACGGCTGTGGCAAATCTGGCACCAACTCGATTAGCCAAACCAGCTCGGGCATTAGCTTCATGTACCACGATTGGAACTAGCCCACGCGCAGCTAGATACGCAGGTATTGAAACATACCCGCCAAATCCAACTACTACGTCAGCTTGCAATTCCATAAGTAAATTGCGCGTTTGCGAAATTGCCGAACGTAAGCGAATTGGCAATGTCACTAGTTCGCCACTTAGTTTTCGAGGTAATGGCACTGCCGGGATCAATTTTAATTCGTAACCCCTGGCTGGAACTAAGTCAACTTCAAGGCCGCGTGCGGTGCCCAGCACAGTGATGTTTACCTGCGGATCAATAATTTTTAGCTGATCAGCTAAATTCAGAGCTGGTTCAATGTGACCTGCAGTGCCGCCGCCCGCAAGGACTATATTCACAAAATTTCCGCATTCATAATTTCAACACCTATCAGTTCGCACTTTGCATCACGGCTTCATGTTTAGCAAACGACATCAATATACCCATGGCGACCAAACTCGGAATTAGTGAAGATCCGCCATAACTAACCATTGGTAATGGCACACCTGTGATTGGAAGTATTCCCAGCACTGCGCCAATGTTTACCAGCGCCTGAACAACCAGCCAAGTTACGATTCCGAGGGCAGCTATTTGAATGAAGGCCTCGTTAGTGCCGCGAGCAATTCGCAATCCAATGATGGCGATAGTTACGAAAAGGACCAGGATGCCTAGAGTTCCAAAAATTCCCAGCTCTTCTCCTACTACCGCATATATAAAGTCAGTGTGCGCCTCTGGCAGCGTTCCCCACTTTTCTCGCGAGCCGCCTAACCCAACGCCCAACCAGCCGCCAGATCCAAGTGCTTGCTGACCCCGAATAACTTGAAAGCCAGTGCCTTGTGCGTCAGCGTATGGGTCCAGCCAGGAAGTGAATCGGGCAATTCGGTATGGCGCCGCAATTGTAAGTGCTGCGATTGCGGATAACCCAGCAGCCGCAATTACCAGAAACCATTTGCGCGGCGCGCCAACAAAATAAAGTAGCGAGGCCATGATGGGCATCATGACCATGGCTGTTCCCAAGTCGCCCTGCAACATAATCAAAACTAGAACTACGAAGCAGACGGGAACAAGTGGAATAACTAATTGGTCTCGCTGCTCGAGCAAATGATATTTTTTATCTAAAATATCGGCGCCCCATAACACTATTGCCAGTTTTGCAAACTCGGATGGTTGAACTCTAAACGGGCCACCAAATTCAATCCAGTTTTTTTGACCATAACGTGCCGTACCGATTATCAGAACTGCAATCAGCAAAATTCCGACTACCACCATAAATAAAGTAGACCAATGTCGAATCGCATCAACGTGCATTTTAGAAACTGTCATCATCAAGAAAACGCCAAGCGCCGCGAATATGAGTTGCCTTGTTGCTAGCGCCCAAGAGTTCCCATCATTTTGTTGGTAAGAAAATACACTCGAAGATGAAGCAACCATTACAACGCCCAAAGTAAGCAAGATACCTGTGGTAACCAGCAAAATTTTGTAATGCATCATTGGATGTTCAAGTCGAGCGGCAAGGCCGCCTTCTAAATTGGGTTCTGTTACCACGCGATTCGTTTTCATTGGGGAAGGGCCTTTACTGCTGCTGCAAATGCATCTCCGCGAGCTGCATAATCCGTAAACATATCCCATGATGCGCACCCTGGGGCAAGAAGAACTGTGTCGCCAGCCTGGGCCAAGCTTGCTGCTTTGCCCACAACTATCTCCATTGCATTAGTTTCCTTTGTCGTTACACGATGAATTGGGACATTCGGTGCGTGTCGCGCAAGCGCAGCAGCGATAAGTTCTTGGTCGATTCCCAGCAGCACAACGGCGCGCATTCGATGCGCAGTGTCTAGAACAAGTTGATCAAAATCTTGGCCTTTTGCCATGCCACCAGCAATCCAAACTACTGATCCATATGCCGTTAAAGAAGTGGCTGCAGCGTGCGTGTTTGTTGCCTTGGAATCATCAATGTAATCCACTTCATTTATGCACGCTACGTGAGAAATTCGGTGCGGTGCTGGCTGCCAATCCCGTAATCCATCACGAATTGCGCGGGCATCGATACCGTGTGCCCGAGCTAACGCGCAAGCTGCTAACGCATTTAAAACGTTGTGTTTTGCAGGTGTAGCTAAATCACTAATTTCTGCAAGTTCTAGTGCGGCATCTTTACGATTATCTAGAAATGCCCGATCAACTAGAAATTCTTCAACAACTCCAACCATAGATATGTCTGGGATTGCGTCGGTAAATCCAATCGCTCGGCAGCCTTCCATAACTTCTGCTTGTTCAACCATGTGAATAGTTTCTTCATCTGCAACATTAAATATTGCAGCCACCTGACAGCGTTCATAAATTCTGGCCTTGGCATCGCGATAGGCCACAAAGGAACCAAATAAATCAATATGGTCGGAAGCTAGGTTTAAGCAAACGGCAGCTTGTGGCGACATAGTGTGTACAAACGGAAGTTGTGGAGCGCCAACTTCAATTGCCAGCACATCCCAGGGTGTTGGATCCATTACAACTTCAACAAGGGAGCGACCAATATTTCCAGCCGCTACTGTGCGCTTTCCAGCGGCCAACAAAATTGATTCCAACATTAATGTGGTCGTCGTCTTTCCATTCGTACCAGTAACCACGAGCCATGGCGCAAGATGATTTGGATCTCGCAAGCGCCAAGCAAGTTCAAGTTCTCCCCAGATCGGTAGCTCAGCTAGTTGCGCGGATTTAACAATTGGGGCAAGCGGCGATACCCCTGGGGACAATACGAGTAAATCAATATCACTTGGCAACTCAGTGTCATCCCCAAGGCGGACATCTGCGCCAAGAATTTCCAGAATTGTTGCGCGCTCTTGTTGCCGATCGTTAGCTGCTGCATCTACAACAATTACGTGAGCACCTAAGTTGACGAGTGCATCAGCGGCCGCAAAGCCAGCAACACCCAGACCCACTACACAAACTCGAACATTAGTCCAGTCACTTATTCTTGATAATTCAGAAACATTTAGGGAAGCCATGGTTTCTACTGACGCACCCATTCCGCATAAAACAGTGCCATACCTGCGCCAACGCAAAGTCCTTGAATAATCCAGAACCGAACAACAATTTGAACTTCTGGCCAACCCTTTAACTCGAAATGATGATGTAGCGGCGCCATGCGAAATATTCGACGACCAGTTGCTTTAAACACTCCAACTTGAGTTATCACTGAGAGTGTGATCAATATGAACAAGCCGCCGATTAATACGAGTAGCAACTCCGTTCGAGTCATTAATGCCAGCGCGGCTATGCCACCACCCAAAGCAAGGGATCCGGTGTCGCCCATGAAGATTCGCGCTGGGCTGGCATTCCACCACAAAAAACCAAAGCAAGCACCTGCGCAGGCAGCCGCAAATACTGCTAAGTCAAGGGGATCGCGCACGGTGTAGCAACGTGGGATTTCCCCCCAAAAACAACTCTGGCCATACTGCCAAATCGACATCACGGTGTATGCAATAAATGCCACAAGCGCGGCTCCGGTCGCAAGTCCGTCGAGTCCGTCACTTAGATTTACCCCGTTTGAAATTCCTGTAATAAGTAACCAAATCCAAAAGATTAGTGCGGCAGATGGCAATATCCAATCAGTGTCTCTTACCCAAGAAATGGCATTACTTACCGGCATGTTATTTCCTTCATCTGGAAACTGCATGGCTAGATATCCAAAGGAAAGGGCGGCAATAGCTTGACCAAGTAATTTAGTTCTTGCTCTAATTCCAGTACTGCGTTGTTTGAAAATCTTTAAGTAGTCATCAGCAACGCCGACCAAGCTCAGGGTAAACATTAAATATATTGCAAGTAATCCAGAAGCTGTTGGCGGCCGCATCATAATTAAATGTGCTAAGAAGTAGGCAAGAATTACTGAGCCAACTATCGCAACTCCGCCCATAGAAGGTGTGCCACGTTTGCTGCCGTGTTCGGGATAATTAATCTCACTTGTTGACTCTCGAATCGCTTGCGCCATACCCCGACGACGCAAGAAATTAATCAGTAACGGTGTTCCGATGAGTGAAAATAAAGTTGCCAGGCCACCCGCTAGTACTACCAGCTTCACTTTTGGCTCCACTTCATTTTTAGACAGGCTTCAACTTCTGTTGCCAGCACTTCAAAATGTTCAGAGCGGGAAGCTTTAAACAAGATGATGTCCCCAGAATTGGCTTCCTTGCAAATGTAGTCTGTCGCCGCTTGGAAATCGGGCAACCACACCGTTTTTAGCGCGGGGTCAACGGAGTTAGGGAGTCCGTAAATTCCCCCGTTAGCACCAACTGCAACTAAATGTGAAATTCCAAGGTGCGTGCAATGTGCAACTACCCCTTGGTGTAACTCCGCGCTTAAAGTCCCGAGTTCATGCATCATTCCTACTACTGCCCAAGTCTTTTCGTGATTTGGAATCTTCTTTAAAGTATTAAGTGCCGCGGTCATTGACTCTGGATTTGCGTTATATGAATCATTAATTATCGTGATGTCCCCAGGTAAGTTATGTACTTCCATGCGCCACTTGCTTACCTGCTTTAAGTCCGCGAGCGCTTCTACGATTTGTGATATTTCCATTCCCACTGCAATGCCAACTGCGCAAGCAGCCAGAGCATTCATGACGTTATGTTCACCTAATATCGGGACAGTGGCAGCTGCTCGATAGCCAAGATAAACCAAATCAAAATCGTAAGTACCGTCGCTGGTTAGAACTACGTTTTCAGCGCGAATGTCAGCCAGCTCAGAAAACCCATAAGTAAATACCGTTGCCTTGGTTAAACTTCGCATTGCAAGAACGCGAGCATCGTCTGCATTTAATATTGCGACCCCTGCGTCAGATAACGATTGAACTAATTCAGACTTTGCTTGCGCAATGCCTTCGATGCTTCCAACTTCACCGATGTGTGCCTGGCCAACATTTGTCACCACACCAATTGTGGGATGGGCGATTTCACAAAGTAGCGAGATGTGGTGCAGGCCGCGCATTCCCATCTCTGCAACTAAGTATCGAGTTCCTGGCGGCGTACTAAGAATAGTAAGTGGTAAACCGAGTTCGTTATTTGGTGATCCAATTGGCGCATGCGTTGCGCCCGCATGGGAAAGAACTTGACCAATCATGTCTTTAGTTGACGTTTTTCCAGAAGATCCCGTAACTCCAATTACTTCAACATTTGTCATCACATTACGTACCTGTGTTGCAAGTTTTCCTAGAGCGAAAATAACTGGATCAAGCTCGCCCGCAACATTTGGAACTAGTACATGATCACCAGTTACTTCCCGTGATGCTAGGTAAGCAACTGCCCCATTTTCTTTAGCTTGCGCAATGTGGTCATGACCATCAGTGCGCTCGCCTAAAATTGCACAAAATAAATCACCAGGTTTAGTTGTTCTTGAATCAGTAGAAATTCCGGTGATTCGAATGTTTGGGTTTCCGATCAAGGTGCCATCAATAACTTGAGCAACTTGGGAAAGTGTTAACTCAGGCAAGTTCTGACTCCTGCACTGCTACCAAGCGATCATCAAACGGGAAAATTTCGCCGTTAATCTCTTGTCCGGTTTCGTGACCTTTGCCAAGGATAGCAACGACATCATCTCGCTGAGCAATGTTTAATGCCCTTGCAATTGCTTCCCGTCGATTGGCCACTTCAAATACTTGAGTAGCGTCCGATGCTATGCCAGCCAAAATTTGACGGCGAATTTCGGCAGGTTCTTCCGAGCGCGGGTTGTCATCAGTAATTATGACAACGTCGGACAATTTGCTAGCAACTCGTCCCATAATTGGACGCTTCGAGGAATCTCGGTCACCACCGCAACCAATTACTGTTATTAGTTTTCTGACCCCAGATTCGCGGATTGCATTAAGTGCAGTTGCCACTGCATCTGGGGTGTGTGCGTAATCAACTATCACCCGCGCTAAGCCAGAAACAATTACTTCTTCGAGCCTGCCAGGAATTGCCCTGATGTTTCGGATTGACTTGATGCCTTGCTGTAACGGTAAGCCGAGGATTTCACTTGCTGCTAACGCGCAACTGGCATTAACGGCGTTGTAGGCACCGAGCATGTTTACTTCTATTGAAAAATTGGTGCCATCTGCGCGTTGCAACTCTTGTGTGGTGAATCCAGTTGAATTGGAGGTGGCAGGTTGGGTTTGCCAATCCCCTTGGCTGCCAATTGAGATCGCCGGAATGGTAACTTGCGCAAATAGTTTTTTCCCCCAGTCATCGTCAATACAGATAACGGCAGCTTTGGCATAACTTGGAGTGAATAACTTTGCCTTAGCAGCAAAGTAACGTTCCATTGAGTCATGAAAATCTAAGTGATCTTGCGTCAAGTTGGTAAAGATTGCAACATCAAATTGCAAACCTAAAACTCGATCTAATTCCAACGCATGGCTAGAAACTTCCATGAACACATGGGTGATTCCTTGTTCAACCATCACTGCTAGTAGCGCAAATAGATCTGTGGATTCTGGCGTTGTGCGTACGCTCGGTATTGTTTCCAAATCCAGGAAGGTTCCCAAGGTCCCGATTACCCCAACATGTGAGCCGGAATCAAGAAAGATTGAACGAAGCATGTGCGTTGTCGTAGTTTTTCCATTAGTGCCAGTTACGCCAACGATCTTCAAGCTATTTTCTGGGTGACCATAAATTTTGGCTGCCAGCTTTGCCATATCTTTTCTTGCATCTGTTAATTCCAAGCAAGGTACTTGTTTAGAACCCAAAGATTTATACCCCGTTGAATCAGTTGCAACTGCGATTGCGCCATTACTCAGGGCCTGATCAACGTACTCAATCCCATGCCCATTGCTACCCGGTAGGGCAACGAACAAATCTCCTGGACGAACTGATCTTGAGTCATGCGTAATCCCAGTTACTGTTTCTCGCGCATGACACGTACCCGAAACAAGTAACGCCAACTCGGAAAGTGAAGTCTTACTTTTTACTGGGCGCAGGTCCATGACGTGAGACTCCTACCATTCAACTGGAAGCTTTGGAGGATTTGTAGTCGAAGGTGGGACTTTGTTATTCGCTAATGCGTACGTCATAACTTTTTTAAATACCGGCCCAGCAACCACGCTTCCATAAGTGCTGGTCTTTGGATTATGAATGCTGACCGCCATCACAAATGCTGGCTTTTCAGCTGGCGCCATTCCTATAAATGAAGAAGTGTAACCGCTGTAGCCACCAGTAGCTTGGTCGTACCTGTTAGCAGTTCCAGTTTTTCCAGCCACTCGGTAGCCAGGAATTTGCAGACTATTAGCAGTACCGTCTGCGGAAACAACACTTTCAAGCATTTCGCGCACAGTTTTTGCGGTCTCTGCACTGACTACTCGCCGGCCTTCACTCAAGAAAGTAGGTTCAAACACCCCTTGCGAATTTGAATAGCCAGA
>DJBM01000097.1:0-10241 GCA_002430405.1 Actinobacteria bacterium UBA5976 | reverse complement strand
GCAAGTCCTTGACCAAATGCCAAAGTTGGAAAAGTTGTGTCTGACCATTGGTTGGCATCATCGATGTCGGGAAGCGTACCAGCACTTTCGCCGGGGAAATTTAATCCAGTTGATTCACCAATTCCAAATTTTTGGAGGTACTTGTAAAAGGTTTTTTCACCAATTGTTTCTGCAGCCAAAATTGTTCCGATGTTACTTGACTTGGCTAATACCCCCGCAAGCGTTAATTGCAATACACCATGTTCGTTGTAGTCCTTGAATGAAGTGCCACCACGCAGAAGTCGGTTAGGTACTGTGAATGCAGTTTGCGCTCCAGCGCCACCTTCTTCAATAACAGCGGCCATAGTCATTACTTTGCTTGTGGAGCCTGGTTCAAAAATATCGGTTACCGCAGAATTGCGCTTGGTGTAATCCGTGGAAGCGAACGGGACATTCGGGTCAAAAGTTGGATAAGTTGCAAGAGCCAAAATATTTCCAGTGTTAGGTTCCACAATGACTGCAACGCCACCTTCAGCGCCTGTTGCAATTACTTGATCTTGCAGTGATCGCTCTAGGGTTGCCTGCAGGTCAGCATCAATTGTGAGTCGAACCGAAAGTCCATTTATCGGATCAATGCTTTGTCTCTGACTCGCAGGTATCTCGCGGCCATTAACCCGCTCAACCGTGAGGGTTCCATCTTGGCCCATAAGTTGTTTGTTGAGTCCAAATTCCAATCCGCCAAGACCAGTGCCCTCAGCTCCGACATAGCCAACAATGCTTGCAGCTAGCTTGCCATTTGGGTACGTACGATTAGTCGTGGGTTCACTAAAGACCCCTGGAATCCCAAGTTCTGCGACTTGTTGCCAAGTTTCTGGAGTGATTCGTTTTGCAACATATGAAAACCGCGAATCAATAGTTAGTGATTCGACTATTTGCGCTTGCGGAATTCCAAGTATTGAGGAAAGCGCAGCTGCAGTGCCCACTGGATCTGTGATTAATGTTGGGTCAACCGTTACGTTTCGAGCCATAATGGTGATCGCGATTGGCGTGCCGTTGCGATCTGTAAAACCACCACGCGTTGCTGGTAATAACAAAGTTTGGATTCGGGAATTCTGGGCGGTTGCAGCAAGCTCTGGTCCACGAATAATTTGGATTTCAACGAGTTTAGTTACATACCCCAGCATGACCACTAGAAAAATAACGGTTACAAATCTGATACGTTTGCGCGGGTTGGCAAGTGAAATCAGCACTGGTGGTTTTGCAAGTTGTGGTTGTGGCCTTTGACTTGGACCATGACTTGGACCATGACTCGGCCGTTGACTCAGTTGTGGGCCATTGCTGCTCATGGAACTACCAGAGGCACCGCGACAACTGGAGTACCTAAAATTTCACGATCTGACAGGCGCAAAAAAACAGGGGTTTGCGCCGGCACCATTCCCATGGTTTCTGCGCTTTCCAGCAAACTGCCCGGAGATTCACCTAAAGACACCGTGCTGGATATAGATTGTTCAAGCGCTGTCATTTGGCTTAATTGAACTTTTAATTCATATTTTTGAAATGATGCTTGCGCACCTAACGTATTTACATAAAGCAAAGTCATCATCCCGGTGAACATGATTCCAAGAATAATAAATGTGAAAGTTTTTTTGCTCGCTCGTCCTTGTGGCACCACAACTGGAATCGCTTCGGCAATCGGAGAAATTATTGGTTTGAGAATTGGTTTAACGAGCGCCAATTTACGCATGGTTCGCGATTTACTTGGAATCGGACTAAGGCTAGGAGTTCTTGCAGGCATTACGCTCATGCGGCAACTCCTATTCGCTGGGCGGCACGCAACCGAACTGAGGTAGCGCGGGAATTTTGGGCAATTTCGTCATCACTTGCTGGCTCAGATCCTCGTGTCAATATTTTCAGCCAAGGCTTATCTGTATCTGGAACAAATGGCATGTCAACTGGTGTTGTCGACATCGTTCCAACGCGCAAGGCGTTCTTTACAATGCGGTCTTCAAGTGACTGATAGGACAGAACAACAATTCGCCCATCAAGCTCCAGGCAATCAAGTGCTGCTGGAATGGCTCGCTCTAAGACGGCAAGTTCATCGTTTACTTCAATGCGAAGCGCTTGAAAAGTACGCTTTGCGGGATTGCCACCAGTGCGCCTAGTTGCAGCGGGTATTGCATCACGAACAACAGTTACCAATCGATCGCTTGTGGTGAATGGCTTGATTTGACGTTCCCGAATAATGGCATTGGCCACCCGACTTGCAAATCTCTCCTCACCATATTCTCGCAAGATTCTGGCTAAGTTTGCGTAGTCGTAGGTGTTAACAACATCAGCAGCGCTTTGACCAACTGTGCCATTCATTCGCATATCTAGCGGAGCATTTCTGGAATAAGTAAAGCCGCGTTCGTCGTTATCAAGTTGCATGGAAGACACGCCAAGATCAAAGAGGATGCCTTGCACATGCTCGATATCTAAATCTGCTAACACCTGTGAAATTTCGTCATACACCGCGAGGACAAAATCAATTCTTGGAGCAAATCTAGATAATCGAGTTTTTGAAAGCTCTAACGCTTCTGGATCGCGATCAATTCCAATCACCCGCAAATTTGGAAACTCGGTCAATGCTGATTCAGCGTGACCGCCAAGACCTAAAGTTGCATCAATCAAAATTGCATTATCAACACTGATGGCTGGCGCCAACAACTCAAAACATCTTTGTTGTAAAACTGGAGTGTGGGTGAAAGTCGTCATCGAGCCACCTTGGAACTTGCTGCTACCTCTAGTCCCTGGTCGTTGGAGAGCCTGGCACCGGGGAAGGTGCGCCAGGATCTAGCCAACGGCCAGAGGCCACAGGCAACATCATGTGAAGTTGACTTCGTTAAAAAAATTTTTGATGTCATGGCATGACACCCTCATCCAAACTTGCGAAACCAGGTTCCTGGATCGCAAGATATTGGCTCCAGGCCAAGGTGTCCCAAACTTCAATACGAGTATCTGCGCCAACTACAACTAAGTCGCGATTAAGTCCGGCCCATTCCCGAAGTGGAGCTGGAATAGTCACACGACCTTGCTTGTCGGCGCTGTCATCAAATGCGGAAGAGAAAAAGACGCGGGTGTAGGCGCGAACTTTTTCATTATTTTGAGAGCGTTGCCGCAGGCTTTCAGCAAATTCTTCAAATTGCTCGTTTGGCCAAATTACAACGCAGCGTTCTTGACCCTTGGTCATAACTAAGCCCGTAGTTAAAGGGTCTCGGAATTTGGCGGGCAAAATTAAGCGGCCTTTTTCATCAAGTTTTGGCGTGTGGGTACCTAAAAACACTGTTGCCACCCGCCTTAAGCAATAGCAACCCTTCCCCGGGTCACCGCGTTGTCCCAGATTACTCCCTTTTCCTCCACTGTCAACCTAAATTTATGCACTGGAGTCACACCTTTAACGAAAACAGAGAATTAACCCAACAAATCAAGGGTGGAGTAAAATGGGGCGGATTTAATAGAAAAGTTATTTAGTGGGGGCTACAAGCCCCGTCGGATCGCCGCACATTATGTTTCGATCTAATGTAACGCCGTCCACGGTCGCAACAAATTGCACTATATCCGGGGTTTTTCCACCGAATGAGCCTCGCAGGCAGGCAGCTTTTGAATCTGCCACCCCAGATGCGACATCCGAATAAGGACCAAGTGCCAGCCAAGTTGGCATCCCAACATTTGCATTGCCGGTTATTTCAAACCAGTGGGCTGGCGGGGCATAAATTCCAACAGGGTACCCAGCCGAAGTTAAGGTAATCGCAATTTCAGTTAATGCCTGAACCGCACGATCTGGACTTGTCCAAGTGTTGTAAGTTTCAACATCTAACCAAATTGGCGTACCGGCTTTGATTTCGTACTTACTTAATCGCTCCAAGGTATCGTTTGCAATCTTTTTGCCGTAACGAACAGGTGATTCTTTTCCAGGATCTGCAGTATTTATATAAACCGCAACTGCGTCGTAAGTTAAAGCCCACTTCCATTGCTTTGCGAAGCAGTTGTTTTCTGAAAATGGCTTGCCACCATTTAAACCAACAATTACAAACCCAACGAATTTATTTGGCAATTTATCTTTGCACTGTGGATAGCTAACGTCATACCCACTGTTATCAATGAGCTGCGAAAATGGAATTAGTTCCGGTTGGGTGGCCTTGATTAATGGCCGGCCATCAACTGTTTCAATAGTTAATGGTTCTGGATACAACCACGAAGTTACAGCGGAATATCCAACTAGCCCAGCAAGTGCTAGTGCGCCCGCGGTTACTACAAACCCAAAAAACCTACGCAAACCTTATTCGATCGGACCAGTATTTGCTGCTGGGAAATAATCCTGGCCAATTCCTGAAGCTCTAGTTGGAATCATTACTGAGCGAACCCAAGACAAGACCTCGGTGCCATCTTGGTTAATTCCACGGGTTCGCATGGTCAGAATTCCAAAATCTGGACGCGAGGATGACATTCGCATTTCCAATACTTTACTTTCGGCGTACAAAGTGTCATTTACATAAACTGGGGATTTTAATTTGATGTCAGTCCAGCCCAGGTTTGCAACGGCATGCTGACTCATATCAAGTACTGACATACCAAGTACCAAGGCAACGGTGAGGCCAGAATTTACAATGATGCGGCCTTCAGCGATGGGATTCATTTTTGCATAGTGCTCATTGAAATGGTTTTGATTGGTGTTTACCGTTAATAATGTGAACCAGGTTGAGTCAGCTTCCGTAATGGTGCGACCAAGTGCGTGCTGGTATACATCTCCAACAATATAGTCTTCGGCAAAATTTCCAATTTCAGCTTTGTGAATCGTCATGGATAAATAATGCCTTACTTAAGTCAGGCTCGTCTAATTAGCCGTTGTCTTGGCGACGATCCCAGCGATCTTCTAGACCTTGCATGAACCCACCACTAGGAGCTGGTTTAGTTGATGATGTCGGATCTTTCGCGCCGGCTGCGGCTTTAGTTCCAAGTTGCGCAAAGTAAAAACCAGCGACAATAGCCAAAAACCCTAGGACTCCAAGGGCTGGTATTGCCAAAGTGACTGCAGCAATTAAAATTCCGATGCCTGTTACGACGCCTAATACTGCTACCCCAATACTTCTTGGGGCAGCTC
Source organism: Actinobacteria bacterium UBA5976 (assembly GCA_002430405.1). GTDB lineage: Bacteria > Actinomycetota > Actinomycetes > S36-B12 > UBA5976 > UBA5976. The sequence goes on along the minus strand of DJBM01000097.1, from coordinate 5,122 downwards.
GACTAACCATTGGGACGCGAAGGGCGGAGGCAAATTTGGGATCTTCACTAGCAAGCGCACGTTCCATCTGCTCAAGAAGTGCTTGCTCGTGATCTGAGAGTGCCATGTTCGCCTCCTAATTACTTGACTAACTAAATACCTACATCTTAAATACTTACACTAAGCCTACGTCTGAATCGGGAATCCGGAAACTAAATCCAGTGATTTAGCCACTAATTTGGGGAATTTGTTCCCAAAATCACCTAATTGTCAGTTTCAATTAATCTGGCTGGTTTAACGGCAGAACTTCCAAATTTTTGCGTGACTTGATCCATTGCTGCCTCCGCCTCGCGCCAGCCAGCATCTCGATCTGATAATTCCAGTTGGATGGCTGATTCACTCGTCGGAATTAGTCCGGTGGCTCGCACTCCAACAAGGCGAATCCGAGCTCGCTGCAAATTCATGGCTGTGAACAAGTTTTTACTCGTTGCATAAATATCGGTTGCCAGGTCGGTTGCGGAAACCAGCGACTTGCTGCGGGTTACTGATGTGAAATCAGAAAATCTAACCTTGATTGTGATGGTGCGAGAAAAATAATTCGCATCTCGCAGACGTTTTGCCACTTTGTTGCTCAAATCTAAGAACTGAGCTAGCAATAACTCTGGATCATCAATATCAGAATCGAAAGTGCGCTCCGCACCGATACTTTTCTCGGCTTGATTTGGTGTTACTTTGCGTGGGTCACGGGCCCAAGCCAACTCGTAAAGATGCTCAGCAGCGCCTTGACCAATTACGCGAGTTAGAGTTTTTACTGGAGTATTTGCGATATCGGCTACCGTGACCAGCCCAAGTCGAGAAAGTTGTTCAGCTGTTTTCTCACCAACTCCCCAAAGCGCGCCAATTGGTAGCGGGTGCAAGAACTCAATTACTTTGTCAGCTGAAACTACGTGTAAGCCATCTGGCTTAGCAAAGTTAGTTGCAAGTTTTGCAATGAACATTGTTGACGCTACTCCAACGGAACAAGTTATTCCCTGCTCATCACTTACGCGGGCGCGAATAATCTCACCAATTTGAGTTGGTGATCCTAATAACTTCTGGGCGCCTGAAATATCTAAAAAAGCCTCATCAACGGAAAGTGGTTGGACCAGCGGAGTTATGGATTCAAAAATCGCCATCACGTTTTCCGAGACTTCGGAATACTTGGAATGATCTGGTTCAATAACTATTGCGTGCGGCGCTAAGCGAAGTGCGCGCGACATTGGCATAGCTGAATGCACGCCTAATTTTCGAGCTTCATAAGTAGCAGAGAGTACGACGCCGCGATTTCCGTCGTAACCAACTATTACTTGTTTGCCAATAAGTTTTGGATTTTCGCGCACTTCAACAGAGGCAAAGAATGCATCCATATCTATATGCAAAATGTTGCAGTTTGCGTCATCACCTTTTGGTGTGCGCGCTGAGCCTCCGCGATTTAATTGGGATCGACTCATGGTGCCAACTTTGCCGCTGATCGCATTGATCTAGCTATGTCATTACCAGCAGGTCGCACATCTGCATATGGCGAGGATCTAAAGCCACTGGCATGTTCCCAAACTTGAGTTGGTGTAACTGGATCTAATTGGACTTTTGGCGCTACGCCGATTAATTCTTGCACTGCGCGCACACCTCCAAATTTCCAGTGCTGATAAACCTGCGATAATTCCCAGCACCCATTAGCCAGAATAGATACCCCACGCGGTCCAGTTCGACGAACTGTGCCACTAACTAAAAGTAGCCAAGAATGAAACAACGTGGGTGCATATTGATCTTGCGCTTCCTCAAAAAACGTAGTGTCAACCGGTCCAGTTGAATCCTCCAAAGTAACGAATGCCACGCGCTTGCCAGAGCGAATCGGTGGCGTCTGAGTCGCAACCTTAACCCCAGCAATTAAGACATTGGATTGCGAGCGCACTTGAAGTAAGTGGCCTGCTGGCACAACATTTAGTTGAACTAACATTTCGCGATAAAAACTCATGATGTGAGCGCTGACATCAAGTCCAAGTACTTCAATTTCATGTCTGACTCGATCTGCTAGCGATAGTGCTGGCAAACCAGTTGGTTCTGGAATCCATTCGATATCCCCCATACCCAGTGTGATTTGAGCTGTAACTGTTTCTCGAACAGTCCTCTTTAGTTTGAATTGAGTACTTAAATCTGCAACATGAAATAGTAAATCTCGCCGCGAAACTAGTTGGCCATGTAGTGCATCAAAGCCGCCAGCTAATACGATGCGTTCAATAATTGGCCTAGATGCCCTAGCGCGATAAACAAAGTCAGCTAGCGACCGGTAAGGCTGAGCCGAAATGATGTCGCTGACTTCTTGCTGGCTAATGCCTTTAACTTCTGAGAGTGGGATCCGAATTCCCAAACCATCATCGACTGTGCGTTCAACTAAGTAAGTATCATTTGAGACATTTACATCAAGTCCTAAAATTTCAACACCACAACTGCGAGCATCATCAGCAATTAAGCGTTTTGGATACATGCCTGGGTCATGTGTTAGAACCCCTGCAATAAATGCTGCTGGGTGGTGTGTCTTGAACCAGGCTGATTGATATGTGGGTAGAGCGAAAGCAGCAGCGTGAGCTTTACAGAAACCAAATGAAGCAAAAGCTCGTAAAACTTCCCAGACTTGTTCAATTACAACTAGTTCATACTTCTTTTTGCGAAGGGCTAAATAAAACCATTCTCGAATTTCATCGAGTTGTTCATAGTCGCCCATGCGACGGCGAATTAAGTCAGCAGCCTCAAGAGTGCAATCTGTCATGACTGCAAGAATTCGCATAACTTGTTCGTGGAAAACTACAACGCCACTGGTCTCAGCTAAAATTTCCGCTAAGTCTTCGTGTATGTAATCAGTCATTGCCCAGCCTTGCCGAGCTCGCAGAAATGGTGTGATCATGTCACTTTTTACTGGGCCAGGACGAAATAACGAAATGTCAGTAATTAAATCGCCGAAAGAAACTGGTGCGAACTTTCCAATTAGTTCGCGCTGCCCTGGTGACTCAATTTGAAAACAGCCCAGAGTTTTAGTGCTTTGAATTAGTTCAAAAGTTTTTGCGTCATCACGAGGCACTGTTTCTAGATTAATAAACCCAGTGTGATCTGTTCCATGTGCACTTGGACCCTGTACTTTATGTACTTGTTTAATGGCATAAGCCAGAGCAGATTGCATTCGAACGCCAAGCACATCTAGTTTGAGTAATCCCATGTGCTCAACATCATCTTTATCAAATTGGGACATTGGGAACTCTTGGGCACTTGGTTGCACTGGTGTGCGTTCTAGTAACGACAAATCAGAAAGCACTATGCCGCATGGATGCAATGAAGTGTGTCTAGGTAAGCCGTCTAAACCTTCAACTAAATCTAAAAACTGATCGAGATCCCCACGCGCAGCCCTGATGCCAATGCCACTTCGACGCAGTTCTGGTAATTCTGCCAAGGCACTTCGGATGTGTCGCGCCCGGATGTGCGGAAAGGATTTAGCAAAAGTATTAATTTCACTTGGCGGCATGCCCAGCGCTGCTCCGACATCTCGAATTGCGTGTCGAACTCGATATGTTTCGCGCATTGAAACACAGGTTGTGCGCTTATCTCCAAATCTGTCAAAAATTGCTTGATAAATTTCGATCCGTCGATCTGACTCTACGTCGATGTCAATGTCAGGCAACCCTGGTCGAAGCGTGGATACAAATCGTTCCATTAATAAATTGTGCGCGATTGGATCAACACCAGAAATTCCCAATAAATGATTAATGAAACTTCCGGCTCCAGAACCACGAGCTGCAACTCTTACTTTCATTTGGCGAATCATGTCAACGACTTGCGCCACAGTAAGGACGTAACCAGCTAAACCCATTTGAGCAATGATCGCTAACTCAGAATCTAGGCGCGCTCTGCTGCTGCGTTGATCATCAGTTCGCGTAACTGCGTTATCAGTTAGGTAGTTAGTAAATCCGATCTCGCAACGTTCCTGCAATATGGCATCAGCGCTGCGCGATTCACCCGGTAACAACTTTGCTAACTCAGGTACATAAACCTGATTCATTCCTAAGTCGGCTTTTGGATCAATTACGCACTTCAGACCCAGCTCCACAGTTTGACTCAGAAGTATCCTGCTGATGTCGCGTTGATCGCCAACCATGCCTGAAATTCGTTGTGCGATAGCGCACATGTGTGCTGTGGTTGCAAGAAATGCTTGATTTGTTGGACCACTGTTTGTCTTTGCAGATAACGCCAGTTGTCGACGCGAAGCATCAAGCACATCAGCAATACGGGAATCCTGCTGTTCGAGATACCGCACCATGTTCGTTAACACTGCAGGAACTTTATGCACGATAGCCCACTGCAACATTCGGGCTGCAAAAGTATCGGACAAATTATCGACATCTGGACTTTGGCAGTGGGTAGCTATTTCTAAATAAGTACGAACACCGTGGTCTTGCCAAGTTCGCAAATGATCGAGGGCTCGATCAGGTCTGCGATTAAGGATGTTGTAGCCAATGTCAGAGCGTGGACCCAGTAAAGCAACCAGTCCATGTTCGCCAGCTAGTTGCAATAATTCTTGTCTATTAATTTCTGGATCTTCCCGCGAATCAAGATGAGCTCTGGAGATGATTGCGCACAATCCAGCCCAACTTTGTTTATCGTGAGCTAATAAAGTTAGGCGCGGTCGTTCCGGCTTAACCCACTTGCCACCGTGAGCTGGAGTAGGTAAATAAGGTTGTGGGGTTTCGAGTGCAATATCTACGCCAAGAATTGGGGAGATCTGCGCGCTGGCGCACGCGTGAATAAAACTAACTGCGCCCGCTACGGTATCTCGATCTGTTAATGCCAGTGCACTTTGCCCATATTCGCTGGCGCGATTCACTAAGTCTTGTGGCGTGGTTGTGCCATAACGCATCGATAATGCTGATGCCACATGAAGGTGAACAAATCCTGGCGCCATAACTTACTTGGGATTAGACACTGCGGGAGTTGATACTGCGCGGCGGTTAAGCGGAATAACATTATTCGGAATTACATTTTGGGCAGCAACATTAGTTGGCAAAGTTAATTGCCGGGAGACCCCAAGTTTTTCGGCAACTAAATCAATAAATTCATG
>DJBM01000148.1:741-6020 GCA_002430405.1 Actinobacteria bacterium UBA5976 | reverse complement strand
TCATTCCAAGGTGAGACATTTAATCCTCAAGCACACTTGCCATACGGATAACGGCTTCCTTGATGATTTCTTTGCCGGTTGCCAGATTAAAGCGAACAAAGTCTTTGCCGACTCCACCAAAGTCCGCACCATCACTTAAGGCGACTCTGCCTTTGTCTAGTAGTAGCTGTGTAACTTCTTCTTGCCCGTATGCACCTAAATCAATCCATGCTAAGTAAGTTCCATTCGGAACTGTGTACCTTGCTTTTGGTAAGTGCTTCTTGAGCAACTTAGCCAGGTAATGACGGTTGTCATCAATGTTTTGAAGCACTGCTTTTAGCCATGGTTCGCCTTGGTTGTAAGCGGCAATGCCGGCCCAGACTCCAAAGAGCGAGGCTCGTTCAGACGATAAAATTGGCAACAAAGCCAATCGATCACCTATCACAGAATTATCAGCAACAATTTGGGCGCACTTTAGTNNGCGGTGTACTTTGCTTGTGGTAAGTGCTTCTTAAGCAACTTAGCCAGGTAATGACGGTTGTTATCAATATTTTTAAGCACTGCCTTTAGCCATGGTTCGCCTTGGTTGTAAGCGGCAATGCCGGCCCAAACTCCAAAGAGTGAAGCTCGCCCAGATGATAAAACTGGCAACATAGCTAATCGGTCATTTATCACAGAATTGTCAGCAACAATTTGGGCGCACTTTAGTCCAGCTAAGTTCCATGCCTTACTTGCTGAAGTAATGCAAAGCCCAGTTTCGCGCGCAGTTTCGCTGACATTTAAATATGGAACGAATTTTGTTCCTTTGAAAATCAATGGTGCATGGATTTCATCACTGATAACCAAAACATTATATTTTTTGGCAAGCTCAGCGATTTTTTCTAATTCATCTAAAGTGAAAACATGTCCCACCGGATTATGTGGGTGACAAAGGAGATAGGCCTTCGCGCCATCAGCAAACGCATCTTCCAGACCAGCCAGGTCTAGTGCCCACGCGTCACCCAGGTTGATTAGTGGGGCATCAACTGCTTCGCACTTTGCTTCTTTGATCCAGTTAAAAAAATTCAAATACACCGGAGTGTTGATTACGACTTTGTCACCAGGCTCTGTCCATAGCCGCAAAACTTCAATTCCAGCGACTCCAACATCAGTTGCCAAGTAAAACTGTTCCTTGTTAACCGTCCAATTCCAATTGCGCTTGGCATAGTTCGCAAATGCTCGTGAAAATTCAGGTTCGACAATGGAATAGCCAGTATCGCTGCGCTTGACCATATCGATTAATGCATCGCGAATCGGCTTTGCAATTGGGAAATCCATTTCCGCGACCGGCAGTGGCAAAACATCTTCCGGGAAAGTGCGCCACTTCTCGCTGCGCCGTTTACGTAACTCACTTAAGGAATCTGCAGAAACTTTGACCATGTTTACAGGCTAGCAATGCTCATGGCTTGATTATGGTGATACCCGGTAATGGGTTGGAGCCCAAGCTAGCAAGGGTATCGGGCACTTGTTCAAGAGTTATTGTGCGTTCCACCAAAGTGTCAGGACGTAAAGTGCCATCCGCAATTTCACTAAGCATTTGTGGGTAGTGCGCTGCAGACATTCCGTGACTTCCCATAATTGTTAATTCCCGGCCAATCACTGTGTGCATTGGAATGGTGGCTTGGTCTTTAACTTCAGCAGGTGGCAATAAACCAACTTGCACGTGTCGACCCAAACGACGTAAAGATTCCACAGCTAATTTGCTAGTGGCAATGCTGCCGAGTGCGTCAATAGTTAGATCCGCCCCGGCCGGGTTTAGCTTCTTAAGTTCTTTTACGACATCATCATGAATTGAATCAAGCACATAATCTGCGCCGGCTAATCGAGCCCGATCTCGCGCTGGGTTGGAAGTATCGATTCCAACAACGGTTGCGCCACGCGACTTTGCAATCATTACTGCAGCAAGTCCTACGCCACCACAGCCAAAGACCGCAACGAGTTCACCAGCTTGAACTTTTCCAACGTGCACAACGGCGCGATAAGAAGTGGCAAAGCGGCAACCTAACGCTGCTGCCGTTTCAAACGTCATAGAGTCCGGAAGTGCAACAACATTAAAATCAGCATGCGGGATACGAACGTACTCAGCAAAAGATCCTGGTCCGTTAAATCCGGGTTGCCATTGAAATAAACAAACTTGCGCATTACCTGCTTTGCAATCGATGCAATCACCGCAGCCACAAACAAATGGCACAGTTACGCGATCGCCAATTTTCCAATTCTTAACATCGGCGCCAACTTCAGAAATGATGCCAGCGAATTCATGGCCAGGAACATGTGGAAGTTCGGTGATATCGGAATCGTGACCTTGCCACCCATGCCAATCACTTCGACAAAGTCCAGTGGCCAAAACCTGGATAACTACCCCGTGCGGGCGAGCTATTGGGAGATCACGATCGGCTAAATACAAGGGTTTTCCAAAGGCATCAAACTGGGCTACACGCATGGCATAAGGGTATTCGAAGGCTGGTTATCCACAGAATTCGGGTCGAATTTGCAATTAATCCCTTTGGGGTTATGATAAAAGTCCTTGAGTCCACCCGACTCAAGGTATCTGATGCCAGAGGTTTCAGGTGCGGTGAGTCGGGTATGACTAAGGCGAACACCCTTATAGGAGGAAACAAAATGGCTAAAGCCGTAGGTATCGACCTAGGAACTACTAACTCGGTGGTTTCAGTACTTGAAGGCGGCGAAGCCGTCGTCATTGCAAACGCAGAAGGCGCCCGCACCACACCAAGTGTTGTCGCATTTGCGAAAAATGGTGAAGTGCTCGTTGGCGAAGTTGCCAAGCGTCAGGCTGTCACCAACGTAGAGCGCACGATCCGTTCCGTAAAGCGTCACATGGGTGACAAAAAGTGGAACGTAGACATCGATGGCAAGAAATATAACGCCCAAGAAATCTCAGCACGTATTTTGCAAAAGCTAAAGCGTGACGCAGAGGCTTACCTTGGCGACACAGTAACCGACGCAGTTATTACGGTGCCGGCTTACTTCAATGACGCCCAACGTCAGGCAACTAAAGATGCCGGACAGATCGCCGGGCTAAACGTATTGCGTATTGTCAACGAGCCAACTGCAGCAGCACTGGCATATGGATTGGACAAGGGCGATAAAGACCAAACGATTTTGGTTTTCGACCTTGGCGGCGGAACTTTCGATGTTTCACTTCTTGAAATTGGCGAAGGCATCGTGGAAGTTAAAGCCACAAGTGGCGATAACAATCTCGGTGGCGACGATTGGGATCAGCGCGTAGTTGATCACTTGGTCACACAGTTCAAGAATTCAAATGGTGTTGATCTTTCAGCAGACAAAGTTGCTTTGCAACGTCTGCGTGAGGCAGCTGAAAAAGCAAAGATTGAATTGTCTTCTTCGCAGTCGGCAAGCATCAACCTTCCTTACATCACGGCTTCTGATGCGGGACCACTTCACCTTGATGTAAATCTGACTCGTGCAGATTTCCAGAAGATGACTGCTGATCTAATCGATCGCACTAAGTCACCCTTTAACCAAGTAATCAAAGATGCTGGGGTAAAAGTTGGCGACATCGATCACGTAGTGCTCGTTGGTGGATCAACTCGCATGCCAGCAGTAACTGATTTGGTTAAGGAACTTACTGGTGGCCGCGAACCAAATAAGGGTGTTAACCCTGATGAGGTAGTTGCCGTTGGTGCTGCGCTGCAAGCTGGCGTACTTCGCGGTGAAGTTAAGGATGTGCTACTTCTTGATGTGACTCCACTTTCACTTGGTATTGAAACCAAGGGTGGTCTCATGACCAAGATGATTGAGCGCAACACCACGATCCCAACTAAGCGTTCGGAAATCTTCACAACTGCTGAAGATAGCCAACCATCGGTTTTGATTCAGGTGTTCCAAGGTGAACGTGAAATGGCGGCTTACAACAAGAAGCTTGGAACTTTCGAGCTAACTGGTCTGCCACCTGCGCCACGTAACGTCCCACAGATTGAAGTTGCATTCGACATTGATGCCAACGGCATCGTGCACGTATCAGCTAAGGATCTAGGAACTGGCAAAGAACAGTCGATGACAATCACAGGTGGTGGAGCTCTTTCTAAGGAAGAGATTGATCGCATGATGGCCGATGCCGAATCACATGCTGACGAAGATCGCATGCGACGTGAAGAGGCAGAAATTCGCAACCAAGCTGAGTCACTAATCTTCCAGACAGAGAAGTTCCTTGAGGAAAGTGGCGACAAAGTTCCAGCAGATGCCAAGGCAAATGTTGACGAACCACTTGCTGAATTAAAGACAGCAATCGCCGGTGATGACATGTCAGCAATTAAGGCAGCCGTTGAGAAGGTTGCAACTGCAAGCCAAGCTCTGGGCGCTGCGTTATACGCAAATTCTCAGAATGAAGCAGGCGAAGCACAAGCAGCTGGCGACGACGATGTCGTAGATGCCGAAATCGTAGATGAGAACGAAAAGGTATGAGCGAAAACGACCAAGGCATAGCAGCCGAGGGCGTCAAGGTCACCGATAAGCGCAAGCTTGATCCAGAAACTGGAGCTCCTCGCACACCTTCGGGTGAGCAGGAAGCTCCAGTTTCGGAGCAAGAAGTGCCAAGTGATCCGATCGCTGAACTAACTGCTGACCTGCAACGGCTGCAAGCTGAGTTCGCAAACTATCGAAAGCGTGTTGAACGTGATCGTGAGGCAACTCGGGATTTAGTTGTGTCCAACACATTGTCGGAATTGTTGCCAGTAATTGATGACATCGGTCGAGCTCGCACGCATGGCGAACTCGAAGGTGCATTCAAGAGTGTTGGCGAATCACTTGAAGCGACGCTTTCACGATTAGGCCTAAAGCCATTCGGTGAGGCCGGCGATGTCTTTGACCCAACTCGCCATGAAGCAATTGCCCATGAATTTAGTGACGAAGTATCAACTTCAACTTGCATCGCAGTTTTCCAACCAGGTTATGAATTTGCTGGACGAATCATTCGCGCTGCAATCGTGAGTGTTGCCGACCCTTCGCCAGCTACTGCATCGCAATAATTAGTTCGCCAGGAGGGAGTCACCATGGCTGCAAAAGATTTGTACGAAAAGGATTACTACAAAATCCTTGGTGTCTCTAAAGATGCTGACGCAGCAACCATAAAGAAGTCTTACCGCAAACTAGCTAAAGATCTTCACCCTGATAATAATTCAGGTGATAAAAAGATTGAAGAAAAATTCAAGGCAGTTAGCGAAGCGTACGACGTAGTTTCAGATCCAAAACGTCGCGCTGAGTATGACGAAGCGCGACGC
>DJBM01000148.1:0-603 GCA_002430405.1 Actinobacteria bacterium UBA5976 | reverse complement strand
TATGACGAAGCGCGACGCTACGGCGCGGCAGGCCCAATGGGTGGAGCGCGTCGTGGACCGCAAGCAAGACAAGGCGGTTTTCCGGGTGGCCAAAACGTAAATGTTGAGGACATGTTTGGTGGCGGCGATTTATCGGATATTTTCGGTGGCCTTTTTGGTGGTGCTCGCCAACGCGGCCCGCGTAAAGGCTCAGACCTTGAAACTTCCGTCACGATAACTTTTGAAGACTCTATTCATGGTGTAACGCTGCCGCTTCGCCTAAGCACTGGAAACATTTCAGCGCGCATACCAGCGGGGGTAAAAAACGATCAGCGTATTCGCCTAAAAGGAAAAGGCCAAGCAGGTGAACCTGGTGCTCCCGCTGGCGATCTTTTTATAAACGTCGCAGTTTCTGCCCACCCAGTATTTGGTCGTGATGGCGATAACTTAACTGTGCTCGTTCCCATCCGCTTTGAAGAAGCTGTAAATGGCGCTGACATTAAAGTTCCAGTTCTTGATGGGCCAGCAGTAACAATTCGAATACCTGCTGGAACTAAAACTGGCGCGAAGTTTCGAGCCCGTGGCAAAGGCGTTGTTCGTCCAGAAAAATCAGGCGACTTAATT
>DJBM01000101.1 GCA_002430405.1 Actinobacteria bacterium UBA5976 | reverse complement strand
CGCTCATCTTCACCAGTCATTGAGTTAACTAGTGCTTTGCCTTCATAAACTGCAAGTCCTGCTTCCAGCGCTTCAATGACCGATGAATCAATGCAAATTGGTAAATCAGTTAGTGACTGGACAAGTTTGATCGCGTTTGCCAACAGAGCTGGTTCATCTGTTAGTGGAACGCCCATGTTTACATCGAGCATGTCGCAGCCACCAGCAACTTGGTCAGCTACGTCAATATTGATAGTTGAAAGATCGTTAGCACGAAGTTTTTCTTGGAAAAGTTTGCGTCCAGTTGGGTTTAGGCGCTCGCCAATAATTACAAATGGAACATCGTGACCGATCGTTACCGTCTTGGTTGGGCTACTAAGCACTGTATGCATGGTTGTCCTTTACTTCGCTTGTAATTGATTGACGAACTCTGCCAAGATCTGTCATTAGTCGTTCAAGTGTCTCATCATTTCTAAAATCAGTAACGTGTAGGCCACGCACCGCTGGCTGAGCCAAGGAATGTTGGGCAAATTCCAAAGTTTGTAAATATGCTTCTTCTGCCGGATCCGTAGCTTTTTCAATGCGAGCAATTTGATCAGCTGGAACATCAATACCTGGCACGCGGTTGTGCATAAAATTCAATGACCTGGGACCTTTGATCAAAACAATGGTTGGAATTATCGCGATCTTGCCAGCTAACCCGGCATCTCGGACGCCAGCACAGAACTTTTCTAGGCGATCTTGATGGTAGCAAATCTGCAGTTGCAGAAATTTAGCTCCCGAAGCATATTTTTTGGCCACACGTTCAACGCGGTACTCAAATGGCGGCGCTCCTGGATTTTCAACAGCGCCAATGAACATGTGCGGCGCTGGATCAATTTTGCGGCCCGACATGTATTCACCCCGCTTAATTGTGCTCATTAAGCGCACTAGCTGTGGTCCGTCTAGATCAAATACCCGACGAGATTCCGTTTCATCTCCAGCTGTTACGTCGTCACCAGTTAGCGCCAAGAAGTTTTCAATGCCAAACATGCTTGCGCCCATGATGTCCGCTTGTTGAGCTAAGCGATTCTTATCACGGCAAACTACTTGCAAAATTGGTTCCAGGCCAAGTTGTTTCATGGCTATGGCAGAAGCAACGTTAGAAACATGTGCATGTGCAGCCGTGTTATCAGTGGCATTTACCCCATCAAACCAACCGCGAAATCGGTCCGCATACTTCTTTGCTTTTTCTAGACCATTTCCATCAAGCGAGTGAAATTCAGCAGTGAATACCGTTTCGGTAGTTTTAGTTAATTTATGCTCAAGTGTTGACATCAGTTGTGACCCACTTCGAGAGCGTCATCCGTGGTGTTCTTCCAGCCTGGTGGCGTCCAACGATCCCGCTTGGTGAAAAAGTTTTTCCACGACGAGGTTCCCTTTAGTCGATTATCAACTGGTGGACGCAAGTGGTTGTATTCCTGCTTCCAGGCTGAGGGCAATGGCCAAGCTTGCGTGCGGTCATAAGCTTTAAGCCAAACACATTTCATTTCTGGATTTACTTCGCAATGACCATTTTCGCGCACGCCACCACATGGGCCGTTGCGCAAAGTCTTTGGGCAGTTCATTGGACAAGTCATTCCAGTTGAGTGCAGCACGCATTGACCACAGTCTTGACAGCCCCAAACCGGGCCCTTGACTACGTGTTCAATAGTTGCAATAAAAGTCGTCATAACTTTTACTACTTGCCACGCTTGATTGCAATTAGTTCCTTGGCCTTGCGAACTGCAGTGGATGCATCAGATGCATAGCCATCAGCGCCAACTACATCGGCATATTCTTGAGTCACCGGTGCACCGCCAACCATGATTATTACGTCATCGCGCATACCCGCTTTGGTAATTTCATGGATGTTGACTTTAAACATTGGCATCGTGGTGGTTAGGAATGCTGACATGCCAACAACATCTGGTTGATGTTCCTTGATTGCATCAATAAATTTTTCAGGAGCGCACTGCACGCCGATGTCAATAACTTGAAAGCCAGCGCCTTCAAGCATGATGTTAACTAAATTCTTACCGATGTCGTGAACATCTCCCTTTACGGTTCCCATAAGGAAGGTGCCAACAGTTTCCGCGCCGGTATCTGCCAGCAGTGGGCGAAGCACATCTAATGCGCCACTCATTGCGCGACCTGCAATCAACATTTCAGGTACGAAATAATCGCCCCGCTCAAAGCGCGCACCCACTTCTTCTAGTGAGGGAATTAAGGCATCAAAAAGAATTGAGTCCGGTGTAAGTCCTGAGTCCAAGCCCATGTGAGTTAGCTCAAGCACGCGTGGTGCATTGCCTTCCATGGTGCGCTCATACATTTCCTTCAAGATATCATCGTGAGTCATGCTGCTCCTTCTTGTTTTAAGCCTTGTACTTGGTTAAGTTCTCTACGCATAAGTTGTGCAATGTGTAATTCATCGCCTGGGGTAATTCTCTCAGCAGGTCCACTAACCGACAAAGCCGCGATCGCTTTGTTAGACCCGTCAAGAACTGGAATAGCAACTGAGATCAAACCTTGCTCAAGTTCATTTCGAATAACGGCATAGCCAACTTCTCGTGCTTTTCGAATGTGGGCATCCAAAGTCGCAAAATCGGTGATGGTTTCAGTGGTTCGAGGCGCTAATGTGCTCGGCGCAGATGCGCCACCAAAAGCAATTAGGACTTTTCCGGCAGCCGAACAATGAGATGGCACACTTTCGCCTACCCAGTTGCGGCTTCCCAACAGATATGAACCTTCGACCTGGGCAATATTGTCGATTCCAGTGTGTCCAGTTACAGCCAAGCTGACCGTTTCGTGCGTAATGTCGGCAATGCGCTCCATTGCTGGCGTAACGGAACCGATCAAAGCTGTGTAGGCGCCGCCGCGAACTGCGTATTGATTAAGCACTGGTCCTGATTCAAATCCGCCAATCGCACTTCGGGCTAGCAAGCCACTGCGCTCAAGGGCGCTGAGGATTCGCGAGGTAGTTCCCTTAGCTAAGCCAGTTGTGGAGACTAACTCGCTCAAAGTCACAGGATCTTCGGAGTTAATTACCCGAATCAGTAGGTCGCAGGCTCGATCGATAGATTGCGTTCCAGTCACTGGTTTTTCTTCCACATTTAAGGCCAACTTCTCGCTCATCTCGCCTCCTTCTATATGCATTGAAATCTGCGCGGTAACGTCGAGCTAATTCCTGGTTGCAGCAACTACAAAAAAGTTTCACAATCTGGAACCTATGTTCCACATCGTACGGTATCGTATGCGGTATTCGTCAAGTCATTTTGATGGATTTTTTCAACTTGTTATAAAAACTGATAGCGCGCAAAGCAGGAGCCAGAAATGTTCCAAAATAAGAGCCCACGTTACGAAATCCTGTCCCAAGATGCAATGGCAGTCCTAGATAAGGGATGGCGCCGAATTGTTTCCGAAATGGGAATCGAATTTATGCATGATCGCGCCCTGGAAATGTTCCGGGCCGCGGGTCAAAAAGTTGAAGGCAACAATGTGAAGTTTGATCCCGAATGGATCTTGGCTCAAGTTGCTAAAGCCCCTAAGGAATTCACGCTGCAAGCTCGCAATCCAAAAAATAACG
>DJBM01000063.1 GCA_002430405.1 Actinobacteria bacterium UBA5976 | reverse complement strand
GCTGCCATAGTTGCATTGCGAACTCGGTTTCGCGCCATTTGTACATCGCTTGGTAATTCCGGATTCATACCGTGCGCAGAAATAATCATGGCGACATGTTCATCTGCTGCGTTCACGCCATAGGCAAGCGTTGGATTCGTGGAAGATGCCAAAATGTTGTCGCGTCCGGCTAACTGCAAAACATCAGGTGTATGCCCGCCACCGCAGCCTTCGACATGGAAGGCGTGCACTGCGCGACCTGCGATTACCTTGATCGTTTCAGCCACACTCAACATTTCATTTAATCCATCAGTGTGAAGTGCGACTGCGACATCATGTTCATCGGCAAACTTCAAAGTGGTATCAATTGTGCGTGGGTGCGCGCCAGTGTCCTCATGAATTTTGAAGCCACATACTCCTCCAGCAAGAGCTTCTTGAAGTGGCGCTGTTGTCGAGCCCGCTGCTCGACCGAGGATTCCAACATTGAGCGGCCACGCCCCATACATATTGCGAGCATGATCAAGTGCCCACTTTGAACTGACTCCAACTCCCCAAAATGGACCAAATTCTTGGGCGATTATTGTCGTCACTCCACTAGATAGCGCAGCATCGCAAACTCGGGGAGACATGGCATGCACATGCGTATCGATCCCGCCAGCAGTTGCAATTAGTCCTTCGCCAGGAATAACGATGCTGCCGCTGCCAACCACGACATCAATGCCATCCATAGTGTCTGGATTACCAGCCCGACCAATTGCGGCAATTCTGCCGTTACGAATTCCAATTGAACTCACGCGAATGCCGAGTACGGCATCAATTATCAGGACGTTTGTCACGACCACATCGCACGATTCATTGCTGGAAACTGAGCGCATCCCAATTCCGTCGCGCAAGTTTTTCCCAAAACCGATTTGAACTTCATTGCCGAGTTCGCGGTCATCTGCCTCGACACGAACTACAAGCGCAGTATCGCCCAAGCGAACAAAGTCACCTTTGCGTGCTCCGTGCACTGCAATATCTTGTTGACTCTCAATTAATTCTTGCTTATTCATTTTTGTTCGCTTAAGTAGCCAAGAGTTCGCGCTCGCTCGATGGCGCGTTCCTTCATGCCGGGCTCATCTAGTGGACCATCAACAAGTCCAGCGAAACCGATTAAGACGCGATCTCCAGTTATTGGAACTAGCTGCACAGTTACAGTTTCACCAGAAGGAAAGTCAACGTGCCCGCCAGCTTTTATATCAAGATGCATGCCGTATGTTGCAGGTCGATCAAATACCAAATGTGGGTTTACTTCGAAGAAATGCATGTGGGTTGTAACTGATATTTGAATTGCTGCGTTGTTGTGCACGGAAATTGTCACTGCTCCACTTTTTGCAGTTCTTGAAGTTGGTTCAAGTCTTGTTACTTGGCCAGGAACTTGTGGATCAGATGTTTCATAATCCACGACAACTAAGCGTCGCCCATCATCGAATACCGCTTCAACCGCGATTCCACGCAACATCGATCCGATTCCGGGAAGAAGTTCATTATCCGTAATCGCATTAAGTCCAGCTTGCAATGCTTGCGCGTGCGTATTACCGTCACGCGCTGCCTCGATCACGGCATGAGATATCAGCGAAACCGCTTCTGGTTTATTTAGTTTTACGCCACGAGCCCGACGGGCTTGGGCTAATTGGGCAACACTAAAAATCAAAAGCCGATCTTGCTCTGATGGAGTCAGCTCCATACTTATTTAGCCCTCATATTTAATTGCTACTAGCCATGTACTCGCACGCCACCGAGCCAAGTGCCAACAACTTTTGCTCTGCGCACCTGCATTGGCTCCAGCGCATGAATGTCACTATCCAACATGGCGATGTCAGCACGTTTTCCAATTGCTAAGTCGCCCCATAAGTGAGTCTCCCCAGCTTGTACTGCCGAACCCATTGTGTAAGCAGTCAGTGCCTCATCTAGTGTCAAGCGTTCTTTTGATACCCAACCCTCTGGTGGTTTAGCTTCATCAGTCTGGCGGGTGATTGCCACGCCGATTCCTTGCATCGGCACTGGCGAAGTTACTGGCCAATCAGATCCAAAGGAAATTTTCGTGCCACTGCGTAGCAGCGTGGCAATTGGATACTGACGATCTGCGCGTTCTTGTCCAAGTCTTGGAACAGTTAGGACAACTTGCTCATTAGCTAATTGCGCCCAAAGTGGCTCAAAATTTGCAATCACATCCAGTTGCTTAAAGCGAGGTAAATCTGCTGGATCAATTAGTTGTGAATGTGCAATTACTGGATTGATTATTTCTTTGTGAACTTTGCGCGCTTCCTCAATCGCATCGAGGGCATTGCGAATTCCAGCATCACCAATGGCATGAATATGCGGCTGAAAACCTCGCTTGACCGCTTCACCAACTGCTTCAATTAATTCCTCACGGCGCCAGTTAGGAATACCTTTATTTGGGCAATCGCAATAATCTTCAAGTACCGCTGCCGTACCACCTTCAAGAATTCCATCGGCAAAAAACTTAATGGTATTTCCAGTTAGTAAATCTGGAGCTTCCGTTGCTAAGCGATCACGATTTTTTGAAAAACCATCAATTTTTGTTTTCCAAATTCCTTCTGGCTCAGCGAACCAGGCAAGGTTCGCGCGGAATTTAAGCGCGCCAGATTTGGCAGCGAGAAGCCAAGTTTCCAACGTGTCATCTTCAACCCAGGCATCTTGCGCCCAAGTAACACCACAAGAAGAAAATGCAGCTGACGCGGCCAGAGCAGCTTTGTGTCGCTGCTCATTGTCCAGCGGTGGTAACAAGTTGTAAACCATGGACCAAGCGCCCCATTCACGCAGCGTGCCAATTGGTGTCCCATCTTCGCGATGCGGAATCTCGCCATCAGGAGGTTGCGGTGTTTCGCTAGTAATGCCGGCAAGTTCCATTGCCTTGGTGTTAACCCATGCGGTGTGGTAATCCATCGCGCGTAGCACAACTGGTCGGTCTGGAACTATTTCATCAAGCCACTTAGCATCGAAAATTCCCATTGGAGCCAAGCTCGGATCATAACCCTCACCGCGCACCCAATCTGCATCTGGATTTTCATCGGCCCATTTTTTTACGGCATCAAGTAGTTCATCAAGTTTTTCTGGACCTCGGACAGGGGCAAATAATGTTTCAACGCCACCAAAAATTGGATGAGCGTGGCCATCGCCAAAACCGGGAAGCAAAGTTGAGCCATTTAAATCCACACTCACATCAGCAGATAGCTCGAGTGCTGCGTCGCCATGGGCAACGATTACTCCATCAGTGGCTGCAATCGCATGGGTAGATTCGTTTTGATCAATCCAGACTTTGCCGTTATGCCAAACTGTCGTTGTCATTGATTTTCTCCCTGATATTCTGGCGAATTTGCTGAGGCTATTTTTACAGATAACTTAATTTACGGTGCAGGAACCCACTAATTAATTGGAAGGCTGCGATAAACCATTTGGGTATCAGTTGCGTCGAACCCAGGGATTAGCTGAGACAAATTTTTGCACAACACGATTATGCAGTTTGTATATTTTTCGTAATGTTAAGCAACCAGCGGGCGGGGCGCCTCGAATGTTTATTCGAACTAAGGGTCGCCCAGCGACTCCGGAAGAACCTGGACAGCACGGCAGAATTGTTGAGTTAAAAGACATTTAAAGCCCTGAAGAATTAACTATTGCTAGCCCACGGATTGGATACAATCATGGAATGGGTGCGTTAGACGGTTTAGTTGTGGCAGATTTCACGCGAGTTTTGGCTGGTCCGTATGCCACTATGTTGCTCGGTGATATGGGCGCAACTGTCATTAAAGTTGAGCGCCCCGAATTCGGCGACGATACTCGCCATTGGGGTCCACCATTTGATGAAGCGGGTCGGGCAACCTACTTTGAATCCGTTAATCGCAACAAGACATCCGTTGCAATAGATATGACGACGCCCGCAGGCCTTGCCGAAGCTCACGAATTGATAAAGCGGGCAGACATTGTGATTCATAACTTCCCACCAAGTAATAGTCAAAAATTTGGACTTGACTACGATTCCGTAAAAAAATTGAAAGCAGATGTTATTTACTGTTCGATCACAGGATTTGGTTCAGGCGCAGGTGCCGCAATGCCTGGATATGATTTGTTAGTCCAGGCAATGGGTGGGTTGATGAGTGTTACTGGTCCTGCACCTGGCCAACCAACAAAAGTAGGCGTTGCGCTAGTGGACGTTATAACTGGAATGCACGCAACGATTGGAATTTTGGCTGCGCTTAATCATCGCAATTTATCCGGTGAAGGCCAAGAAATCGAAGTTAACTTACTTTCCTCACTCTTATCAGCCATGGTGAATCAGGCAAGCTCATTTGTAAGTGGCGGAGTTGTTCCAGGAATTTTAGGAAATGCGCACCCATCGATTAGCCCTTACGAGGTTTATCAAACATCAGATAGACCGATAGTAGTAGCCGTTGGAAATGATGGTCAGTTTGTTAAGTTATGTGAAGAATTGGGAATCCCAGAAATTGCAAGTGAGGAAAGATTCAAAACAAATCCTGATCGGGTTTCAAATCGAATTGAATTAAACGAACTACTTGTCAAGCAGTTTTTAACGCAGGGTGCCGATCACTGGTGGAAGGCGCTATCCATCAGTGGCGTTCCATGCGGACCTATTAACGCTATTGATGATGCCTTTGAATTGGCAACATCGCTTGAGCTAAATCCAATTATTACGATTGCGCAAGATGGCGAATTGCGGCGGCAAATTGCAAATCCAATCACTTTTTCCAAAACCCCGGTGCGTTACGACGTAGCACCGCCAAGTTTGGATGAAGCATGAGTGAGTCAATTACAGCTCAAGAAGGGGTGCTCCGCGAGCTACGCTTGCAAATTGCCTCTGGAAAACTTAAGCCTGGTCAGCAAGTAATTCAGGATTCCCTCGCCGCCAGCCTCGGTGTTAGTCGGGTGCCATTACGAGAAGCCCTTAAAGTTCTTGAAGGTGAAGGCCAAGTTACATATCATCCACATCGTGGTTACTTTGTTGCAGATTTAAGCGTGGCCGATTTGGTCGAGGTATACCGAATTCGCTCAATCCTGGAAGACGAAGCGCTACGCGTTGGGGTGCCATTACTCACCGATGACGACATTGAATATTTAGAAGACATATTGGTTGATGTTGAGGCGGCGGCAAAAACTGGCAATGTAACTGCCGTAACTGCAGCCAATCGACGTTTCCATTTCGCAATTTTTGAGGCAAGCAACATGCCTCGATTAGTTCGCATGATTCGAAATCAGTGGGATGCAACTGATGCTTACCGAGGCGTTTACTTCGCGACTTCTGCGAATTTAACGCACATGAATACTGAACATCGTCACATGATTTCTGCGCTAATTGCTCGTGATGTGGAAACCGCAATTGCGCAACAAGCCGCTCATCGAGAAAACTCAGTGAATGTCGTAAGTCAGGCCATTAACAAATCCTGACCTGATTTTGAACTGAACCCCAGAAGTTGGAGTTCTCATTGAGAGTCGGGGCAATGTTAGCAAGGGACTGAACTC
>DJBM01000107.1:656-3447 GCA_002430405.1 Actinobacteria bacterium UBA5976 | reverse complement strand
ATTCAACTCTTAAACGAGTTTCAACACCAGATGCCTTGGGCGGCACGAAACACATTTCAGAAGCGTTGTTCGCAAGAAGTAGCGATGCCAATGATTTGCTAGGAAACCTTGAGTCTAGACACTTGTTAGGCAACTAACTGGTTGCAGCACACTTCTACCTAAGACTGGCACCAGTGGAATAATGTAAAGCATAGGACCAACTAGAAACGAGAAATTATGAGTGAGCGCGAATTCGTTCGAGGCGGTTCAAAGCAGGATCAAAGTGAAGATTTAGCCCCATTGCCTACCACTTCAGCATCAGCCATGGATGTATCTGACTTACTCGATGCCATTGATTTAGTTTTGGAAGAAAATGCCGAAGAGTTTGTTAAGGGTTTCGTGCAAAAGGGTGGCCAGTAGGTGACAAGTGGCAAGTTGGATAAGCGAATCTTTGGCATTGAAACTGAATTTGGTGTTACCTGCACCTTTCAAGGTCAACGTCGACTTACCCCAGATGAAGTAGCGCGCTATCTATTTAAGCGAGTTGTGTCGTGGGGACGAAGCTCCAACGTTTTCTTGCCAAATGGATCTCGGCTATATCTGGATGTAGGTAGCCACCCTGAATACGCAACTGCTGAGTGTGATGATTTTCATGACTTGATAGTCCAGGACAAAGCTGGCGAGCGCATACTTGAAGAATTAATCATCGATGCCCAGATGCGCCTTGCCGAGGAGGGGATCGAAGGCGAGATTTACCTTTTCAAAAACAACACTGACTCGGGTGGTAATTCTTATGGCTGTCACGAAAACTTTTTGATCAAGCGGCGCCAAGATTATCTTGAACAGATCGAAAGTTTGCTGCCGTTTTTAATTACCCGGCAATTGATTTGTGGTGCTGGAAAAGTTCTCACTACTCCGCGCGGCACTATTTATTCCCTATCTCAGCGCGCAGACCACATGTGGGAAGGGGTATCGAGTGCGACAACTCGATCCCGACCAATCATTAACACTCGAGATGAGCCGCATGCTGATTCTGAAGCGTTTCGCCGGCTACACGTAATTGTCGGCGACTCAAATATGTCGGAGATGACCACGCTTCTAAAAGTTGTGTCGATGGATTTTGTATTACGCCTTCTTGAAACGGGGAATCTAAAGCGTGATTTCACACTTGATAACCCGATCCGAGCTATCCGGGATGTATCACATGACATCACTGGGCTGGCAACAGTAACTCTAAATTCTGGAACGACCATGACGGCGCTCGACATGCAGTGGGCATATTTTGAAATGGTTAAAGATTACGTCGCAACTGGTGACATGAACGTCACGCGGGAACATGAGATCGCTCTAGAGCTTTGGGAGCGAACCCTGACGGCAATCCAGACATCCAACTACGCACTTATCTCACAAGATATTGATTGGGCAATCAAGAAGCAATTGCTGGATACTTACCGATCTAAAAACAACCTGGAGCTTGATGCCCCAAGAATCGCACAACTTGATTTGGCATATCACGACATAACTCAGTCACGTGGCTTGTTCTATCTGCTACAAAACAATGGGCGAGCTAATCGAGTGACTACAGATGAAGAGATAGTCACTGCGCAAACGGTGCCACCGCAAACAACGCGAGCTAAATTGCGTGGCGATTTTATCTTGGCAGCGCAGGAAGCTGGCAAGGACATAAGTGTCGATTGGGTTCACTTGAAGATGAACGATCAATCGCAGCGGACTGTTCTTTGCAAGGATCCATTTGCAAGTGTGGATGAACGAGTGGCGAAATTAATTGAATCTATGCAAACTGCGGATGCCTGAAAAGGCGGTTGTAAACGCACGCTGTATTATTGAGTCATGATTCTTCGTACCCCCGTACTTCTCATTTCTGCTGCCCTAATTCTTAGTGGCTGTGCCAGTTCCGACACTGAAGCAGAAGTAGTCGCATCTCCCGCTGCAACTTCAGCTCCTGCGTTAACTGGCACTCCAGTAAGTGTCGAAGTAACGGGTGAGATCGAAGCTGAGCCGGCTGTGGTAATCACGCCGGGAGATCCCGTAACTGAGCTTGGTATCACTGACTTGATTGTTGGCGAGGGCGACAAAGTACCTGCCGGTGCCACTGTTACTGCGCAATATGTTGGTTACGGCGCTGCATCTGGTGCTATGTTCGATGCTTCTTGGGCCCGCGGTGAACCAGCTACATTCCCACTTGGTCAGCTCATTTTAGGTTGGCAAGAAGGACTTGTTGGAATGCAAGTCGGTGGCCGCAGACTTTTGGTCATACCTGCTGCACTCGGTTATGGCGAGAATCCACCACCAGGTAGTGGCATCCAACCGGGGGAAACTCTAATTTTCGTAGTTGATCTAGTAAGTTTCCAATAAGCAACTCCTAGTCAAAAGGGATTAACATGCAACCTCCAGAGTTTGATTTTCCAGAAGGTCCGGCGCCCACCGAATTAGTTATCGCTGATATCACTGTTGGTGACGGCGCACAGGCCGAACCCGGGCAAAAGGTTACTGTGCATTACGCCGGAATTGATTTCGAGACTGGAGAGCAATTCGATTCATCATGGGATCGCGGCGAGTCCATTGAATTTCCTTTGAAAGGCCTCATTGCGGGCTGGCAAGAGGGTATCCCAGGAATGAAAGTTGGCGGACGACGCAAACTTACAATCCCACCCGAGTTGGCATACGGGCCAGCCGGAAGCGGGCATCGCCTTGGTGGAAAAACTCTAGTCTTCATTATTGATCTGCTAGCAGTTTCTTAAATCATGGCGAGAGCACGTACTGAGCGCATGCTCAACTTGCTCTTTGTACT
>DJBM01000107.1:0-460 GCA_002430405.1 Actinobacteria bacterium UBA5976 | reverse complement strand
GCAATTCCAGTTGAGACAAAGCCAGTGGATCTGTTCCATGACGACGTCGTTGGTTACCGGATAAACCGCACTGAGTGGTTGATGCCCGAAATTACGCTCTCATCACAAGAGCGAACATATCTGGCGCTAGCAGCAAGTGCTTGGCAAACTGCCCAACAACGAACCGCTGCGCAGCAAGCGGTGCGTCGTATCTCTGCGCAAGAACTTGAGAGTTCGCCGGTTGTGCCGATTTCATTAGCTAAGGGGCGAAAGCATATCCCTGAACTGCTTGCTGCAATTGCGGCAAATCTCACGGTGTCATTTGAATATGTTGGAACGACTGATTCAACTTCGGTAAAGCGGACCGTGGATCCATGGCGCGCGCTACTTCATAGTGGGCATTGGTATTTGGTTGGGTTTGATCAAGATAAAGGTGAGATTCGGATGTATCGCACTGACCGAATCGTTGGGGAAGTTTCTG
>DJBM01000127.1:5531-7853 GCA_002430405.1 Actinobacteria bacterium UBA5976 | reverse complement strand
GTTGTAACCCGCGGCATCCAAGAGGCCAGCAAATCGCTCAGAATCATGGACGTTCATCTGGCAGCCCATGGTTCGCACCTCGTAGGTCGAACCAGTGCTCGGGGAAGTCACCAGATCAGAAGTCACTAACCAATTCTAGGGTTGTTTTAACGCGAGATTATTAAGTCAAATCCGAGACTATTTCAGTGCCATCAAAGTCATCTGCATCCAGATCGCTGATAACTTTCAGCGCAATGGCAGTGCCATATCCCTTTCGAGCCAGCAGACCAAATAGCCTGCGCTTACGAACTTGGGGATCTAGCCGGCTCATCGCACGCGCTTTTCTTTCCACTAACTCAGTAGCCATGCGCAACTCATCATCATCTGTTACAACCAGCAGCGCTTCATCGATGATTTCTTGATCAACTCCTTTTTGCCGAAGTTGTTGTCGCATAACGGAGCGGGACACTTTCTTGGTGTTGCAGCGTGAGCGAACAAGCAATTCGGCAAAAGCCGCATCGTTGATTACATCAATTTCGACAAAGCGATCCAGAACTTCTTTGGCAACATCTGGGTCGATCTCTCGCTTAGCTAACGTGATTTCAAGTTCTTTGCGCGAACGCGGCATGAAGTTGAGTTGATTAAGCACAATGTTGCGAGCCTTGGAATGTTGATCCTGGGAAAATAGGTCCGCCTGGGGGTTACCCAATAAGTCGTCTTGACTTAGTCGAGTATCCACACCAGGCGTTCCAATCTAGCTATTTGTTTTTGAACTAACGCAAAATCATCAGGGCGATTTCGCGTTAGTTCAGATCGAGAATTAACCCTCTTCTGGCATTTCTTCTGGCTCATCAATTGCCGCCGGAACGACTGCTAGTTCTGGCTTAGCTTTTGCCATAACTTTTTCTTTGATCTGACGTTCTAGTTCATCTGCTAGACCAGCGTTGTCCCTTAAGTACTTACGAGCATTTTCTTTACCCTGGCCAAGTTGATCGCCATCGTGGGTATACCAAGCACCGGACTTACGAACAAAGCCTTCTTCAACGGCCATGTCCAAGATGCCACCTTCGCGCGAGATGCCTTCGCCATAAAGAATGTCGAATTCAGCTTGCTTGAACGGCGGAGCAACTTTATTCTTAACAACTTTTACTCGAGTGCGGTTACCAACTGGCTCGGTACCATCCTTGAGCGTTTCAATTCGGCGAATGTCCAAACGCACTGATGCGTAGAACTTAAGCGCCTTGCCACCAGTTGTAGTTTCTGGGCTACCGAACATTACGCCGATCTTCTCGCGAAGTTGGTTAATGAAAATACAAGTTGTATTGGTTGTGGAAAGTGCGCCAGTGATCTTGCGAAGAGCTTGGGACATCAAGCGAGCTTGCAGACCCATGTGGCTATCGCCCATTTCGCCTTCGATTTCAGCGCGTGGCACAAGGGCTGCAACTGAGTCAACAACGATTAGCGCTAATGCACCAGAGCGAATCAACATGTCAGCAATTTCAAGTGCTTGTTCGCCAGTATCAGGCTGGGAAACCAAAAGGTTGTCGATGTCTACGCCAAGATTCTTTGCATACTCTGGATCAAATGCGTGTTCAGCATCGATGAAAGCTGCAATTCCGCCGGCGGCCTGGCAATTAGCAATTGCGTGCAAAGCCAAAGTTGTTTTACCGGAAGATTCTGGACCATAAATTTCCACAACGCGACCGCGTGGTAGTCCTCCTATACCTAGTGCGATATCAAGTGCGATAGAGCCGGTAGGTATGACATCAATTGGGACGCGGCCTTCTTGACCAAGTTTCATTACGGAGCCCTTACCGAACTGACGTTCGATCTGAGCCAGCGCAGTATCTAGCGCCTTATCGCGATCTGTGGCCTCGCGTGGTGTTGGTTCCTTTGCGGATTTTGCACTTGCCATTTTGTTCTCCTAAGCGTCTTTGGTAAGACCGGGTATTGGGTACTTTTCAATCGTTTTGATTAGAACCCACACGTTAGTTACGACCACTGACAGTTTCCCTCGCACTCACCACGCCTGTGTGTTGCGATCCACTGTGAAGAAGATCGAACCTGGTCTGGCTCCTGCTAGCGCCATTGTTTCGGGCTCGCATTAGTACGTTATCGAACACCTGTTCGAATGGCTATTCGACACGCCGAAACCCGAATTAGCGAAATTTAGGATGTAAATCAAGGGTTTGGTGCACTGCCCGCCAAACCAATTGGGTATCTTCGCCTTGGGCTAAGGCTTGATCCACAGTTCGACCCGCCAGGGCTGGCACATGAAAATCAGCTGCCCACGACCGGGCATACCCCGCGCCAAGCGCCTGTTCCATGCGGTCCCAGAAGTCA
>DJBM01000127.1:0-5431 GCA_002430405.1 Actinobacteria bacterium UBA5976 | reverse complement strand
GTCAGTAAGTCTCATCGCCCATAACCGTACGCGATTAGTTAAGCAAGTGCGCTTTCTAGGGTCAGCAACTCATAACCAAAAGCTTCGGCAACTGCAGGATAAGTAACTTTGCCCGCATGGGTGTTAAGCCCAAGAGCTAGAGCTTTGTCATCCTTGAGTGCTTGCTTCCAACCCTTATTAGCCAGCGCAACTGCGTAAGGCAGTGTCACGTTAGTCAATGCGTAAGTAGAAGTGTTTGGCACCGCTCCTGGCATGTTGGCAACGCAATAGAAAACTGTGTTGTGAACTGTGTAAGTCGGATCCGCGTGTGTTGTGGCATGGGAATCTTCAAAGCAGCCGCCCTGATCGATTGCGATGTCAACAAGTACTGAACCTGGCTTCATGCGCGAAACTAAATCGTTGCTGACAAGCTTTGGCGCTTTTGCGCCAGGGACAAGAACTGCGCCAACAACTAAGTCAGCGGCCAAGCATTCTTGTTCGATAGCAAATGCATTTGAAGCAAGGGTGCGAATTGCGCCGTTGAATGCCAAGTCAATTTGGCGAAGGCGCGGGATGTTCAAATCAAGAATTGTGACATCAGCGCCCATACCAAGTGAAATCTGAGCTGCGTGTAATCCGGAAACGCCGCCGCCAAGAATTACAACCTTTGCTGGCTTCACGCCAGGTACGCCGCCAATTAAAACGCCACGACCACCGTTTGCGCGCATCAATGAATGTGCGCCAACTTGTGGAGCTAACCGGCCGGCAACTTCAGACATTGGAGCAAGCAGTGGAAGTGAGCGATCTGGGAGTTCCACGGTTTCATAAGCAACGCCAGTTACTTTCTTTTTAAGCAAAGCGTCAGTGCACTTTTGCTCAGCAGCAAGATGCAAGTAAGTAAATAGCAGTTGGCCTTCGCGCATGCGATCGTATTCCGCAGCGATTGGCTCTTTAACCTTCATGATCATGTCGCCGGTCTGCCAAACTTCATCAGCAGTTGCCAACATTTTTGCGCCGGCTTTTACATACTCTTCATTTGAGATCGAGGAACCGATACCGGCGTCCTGCTCGATAAAAACTTCATGGCCATTGCGAGTCATTTCCATTACGCCGGCAGGGGTGATTGCTACCCGGTATTCATGGTTCTTGATTTCGCGCGGAACGCCAATTTTCATGAGGAAAACCTTTCACATGTGGCCAAGCTTCTTTACTTGCCTTGTCATACGCTAGCCCTGAAAACCCCAAATGGATATTTCGGGGTACCGATTTCGAAGCCTGAAATTCGGAATCCGCAACCCCCAAATAGGAACTATTCGGAATCCGCAAAAGCGTGCCACTTTGGCAACGAATTACCTAGTTTTTTGGCAGCCAAACACGCTTGGCAGCAAGTGCGTCTTCGCGGGCGTGCCATGGCGCATCCGCGCTGCGAAGTGCCATATCTGGTTCTGCCATCGCGATCAAGGCGGCGTGCGTGCCAGCAACCAGTTGTGGATTAGTGACCGCTCCCCGGCGAATTGACTCCACGATATCTTTAATTGCAATCCAGTGCACGGGCATGTTGAGTTCCTCATCGCTACCAACGGGTCGACCATCTGGGTGCAGCGAAACGTCGCGGGCAAAATAAATCCGGATTTGTTCGGAGGATCCTCCGGGTGAATTTGCGAAATCAAGTAACACATTCCAAGTTTTGGCAACGTAGCCAGTTTCTTCATAAAGTTCGCGCTTAGCAGTCTCTAGCGGATCTTCATTTGCTAGATCCATTAACCCAGCAGGTGCTTCCCACATGATTTTGCTTTGGGCATGTCGATACTGTTCAATCAATAAAAGTTCGCCTGCATCATTTAGTGCAATGATCGCAACTGCGCCTGGGTGCAGTAAATAATCGCGAGTGACTTGTGTTTCATTCAGCGTGTATTCTTCGCGACGAATATCCCAGACATATCCAGCAAAGGCCGTCTCACTCATTGCTACGGGATAGGAAACTACGCGATCAGAAATCATAATTAAAGTTCTAGGCGCGACGAGCTAGCGCAGCCTCGATCAATCCTTTAAATAATGGATGCGCGCGCGTTGGACGAGAACGTAATTCTGGATGAGCTTGCGTGCCGATGTAATACGGATGAACTTCAACGGGTAATTCCACGTACTCAACTAAGTGGCCATCTGGTGAAGTTCCAGAAAATACTAAGCCTGCGCTTTCTAATTGATCACGGTAAGTATTGTTCACTTCATAACGATGGCGATGGCGTTCCTCAACAAGCACGCTGCCATAAACTCGCGCGGCTGTGCTGCCTGCTTTAAGCGCAGCCGGATACATGCCAAGGCGCATGGTCCCGCCCATATCACGTTGGCCGGCGACCACATCAGTTTGATCAACCATTGTGGAAATTACTGGGTTAGCAGTTTTTTCATCAAATTCGGCAGAGTTTGCATCTTTAATGCCCGCGATGTTTCGGGAGTATTCAATCACCATGCACTGCAACCCAAGGCAAAGTCCAAGTGTTGGAATTTTGTTTTCGCGCGCAAAACGTAATGCGCCAAGTTTGCCTTCAATACCGCGCACTCCAAAACCGCCTGGCACACATATCGCATCAACATCGCCTAAGGCTTTCTTTGCCCCAGCAGCAGTTTCGCAATCATCAGATGCAACCCAGCGAATATTTACGCGCGCGTTATTTGCAAATCCACCAGCTCGCAGCGCTTCAGTTACAGATAAATATGCATCAGGTAAGTCAATGTATTTACCAACTAGCGCAACCGTGACTTCGTGCGCTGGATTGTGAACTCGGCGCAGCAAGTCATCCCAGAGCGTCCAGTCAACATCTCGAAACGGCAGGCCAAGGCGGCGAACTACATAGGCATCAAGGCCTTCCGAGTGCAGGACCTTTGGGATGTCATAAATACTCGGGGCATCAACGGCTGAAACAACGGCTTCTTCGTCAACGTCACACATCAAAGAAATTTTGCGTTTAATACCATCTGGAACTGGCCGATCCGCGCGAAGCACAATCGCATCAGGCTGCACACCAATGCTGCGAAGCGCCGCAACCGAGTGCTGCGTTGGTTTGGTTTTTAATTCCCCGGATGGCCCGATGTATGGCAGGAGTGAAACGTGCAAGAAGAACACATTGTCGCGGCCAACTTCGTGGCGAACTTGGCGAATTGATTCCAAAAATGGCAGAGATTCGATGTCGCCAACTGTGCCGCCGACTTCAGTAATAACAACATCAATGTCATCGCTGCCCATAGCAAGAATGCGCGATTTAATTTCATTTGTGATGTGGGGAATAACTTGAACTGTGTCGCCAAGATATTCCCCGCGCCGCTCTTTTGCGATCACGGTTGAATAAACCTGGCCAGTTGTGACATTGGCGCTGCCGTGCAAATCCCGATCCAAGAAACGTTCGTAGTGACCAATATCTAAATCAGTTTCGGAGCCATCGTTAGTAACAAAAACTTCGCCATGTTGAAACGGGTTCATGGTGCCAGGATCGACATTTAAGTACGGATCTAGCTTTTGCATGGTGACTCGAAGGCCGCGAGCAGTTAAAAGATTTCCTAGGCTGGAAGCGGTAAGTCCCTTACCAAGTGATGAGGCCACGCCTCCCGTTACGAACACATGTTTGCTGTTACCCACGGAATACAAACTTAACTCACTACAACCCAAGATTGCTAATCAGGTCGATAAGTCATCTGGCGTGTTGACATGCCTTGCAGAAAACGTGGTGTTGGGCTACCCCTTGATATTTACTAACAGTGTGTTTTTAGGATACGGCTGGCCGACGTTCGCGCTCAGCCTTTGCCACAGCAAGTAATTCCTCAGCAAGTTGGCTGCCTGCTTGACTATCCGCAAGGCCGGCGAGCATTCGGGACAATTCCGCGACGCGATCCCCTTGCAGAACTTCATTAACGGCCGAACTATGAACTTCTTGACCATCCGCGCGCGCGATTACTAAATGCCGATCGGCAAAGGCAGCAACTTGGGGCAAGTGGGTGACCACAATAACTTGCGCGTTTTGAGCCAAGCGAGCGAGTCGCTTACCAACTTCCACGGCTGCAGCCCCGCCAACGCCAGCGTCAACTTCGTCAAATACGAATGTTTCAGTTGGATCGGCCGCGGCTAGAACAACTTCTACTGCCAACATAATTCGACTTAGCTCGCCGCCAGATGCCCCCTTGGCCATTGGGATCCACGGGGAATCTGGTCGGCTAATTAACCCAAGTTCCACCAAGTCGGCCCCAGTTGGTCCAGGCGTTGCTGGGCTTAACTTGAATTGCACAGTTGCGCCAACCATTGCCAAGCTGGCAAGTTCATCGGTAACTGAGCTAGAAAATCCTGCTGCCGCTGCGGTGCGCGCCTTTGTCACGGCGCTAGCCGCAATTACTAAATCGCTTTGAACTTGAATAAGTTCGGCGCGCAATTCTTCTAAAAGTTCATCGCCGCCAGCAAGTTCAGCAACGCGTGGCCGGTTTTCCTTAACCCAGACGAGCAAATCGTCTACATCGCCAAATTCCCGAGTTAGTTGCTTAAGTGCAGCCCGGCGCGATTCCACAAATGCTAAGCGCTGCGGCGAAGCATCGATTCCAGCCGAATATGCCGTGATGTCAGCAGATAAATCAGCGGCTAAGATTTCAAGTTCTTTCATGCGATCTGCAAACTCGCCAAGAGTCGCATCAAGTGTGCGCTCATGATCTAATCCTTTGCGCGCTGCTGCAAGAGCCGCGACTACGGGTAAGTCATCAACTTGGCCGGTAGCCAACAATTCGCTCGCACGCGCAGTTACTTCATAAAGTGCTTCCGTATTAGCAAGTCGCTTTGCTTCCTCATCAAGTTCATGATCTTCACCAGGTAGTGGTACCAGCGAATCAACTTGTTCCAAAATTCGCGTGATGCGTTCAAGTTGCGCAGCCCGGGTGCCAGCATCGGTTGTCATTGCCGCAATTCGGCGCTCAAGTGCGCGGGCGCCATCCCATAATTTTGTGTAAGTAGCCATCGGGTTTTCCAACGATTCACCCGCATAACGATCGAGCAGTAATCGTTGTTGGTCGGTTTTGGTTAATCGAAGTTGATCGCTTTGGCCATGCACTGCAACTAGCGCTTCACCAAGTTCGCCAACAACTCCAGCCGGAACTGAGACTCCGCCAGCAAATGACCGGCTGCGCCCAGTGGAATTAACTTGGCGCGTGATGATTGCAACATTGCCATCTTCGACTTCCCCGCCTAATTCACCTAAGCGAGCAATCAAGTCGCTGGGCATGACAACATCCGCTTCAACCGATGCTTGTTCTGCGCCACTTGAAATAAGTGAAGTGTCGGCTTTTCCGCCAAATAAAAGGTGCAGGCTGCGAAACACCATGGTTTTTCCCGCGCCAGTTTCGCCAGTTAATACTGTTAAGCCAGGTGAGAAATCCAATGTGGCATCTCGGATTACACCTAAGTTCTTTATCCGCA
>DJBM01000069.1:5624-8114 GCA_002430405.1 Actinobacteria bacterium UBA5976 | reverse complement strand
TTGATTCGACCAGCACTAGAGCGTGGGGCAACAGTTATTTGCGATCGCTACCTTGATTCCTCGGTCGCCTATCAAGGATATTCGCGTGGGTTGGGCGCGAACAAAATCCGCGAATTAAGTCTTTGGGCAACCGATAACTTGATTCCTGATTTCACTATCTACTTAGATGTGCCGGCTGAAGCCGCGCAACAACGCATGGTTGGCAAAGACCGAATGGAAATCCAATCTCGAGATTTTCATGAAGCAGTTCATCAAGCCTTTCGAGAAATCGCTGCAGCCTCGAAGTTTCCAAATGTTTTAATTGATGCAACTGCGCCCAAGGACGAAGTTGCGGCAGCTGTGCAGGCCGCCATTGCTGGAGTTTTAGCTAACCGATGAAAGTTTTTGAATCCTTAATCGGGCAAGAACAAGCTGTGCAAGAAATGCAACGAGCCACAATAGATGCAGCCAAAATTTCTATTGGAGATCGTGGTGATGCGATGACTCATGCCTGGCTAATCACTGGACCACCAGGAAGTGGGCGAAGTACATTAGCACTCGCTTTTGCCGCATCTCTAGTTTGCCCAAATGGTGGGTGCAGTGAATGTGTAGATTGTCGCAATGTAGCGGCTGGGATGCATCCAGATGTGGAACATATAATTCCGGAAGGCATTGTCTATAAAGTTGAGGCAACTCGAAACTTGATTGAGCGTGCAGCGCTTTTGCCAACACGTTCTCCTTGGCATGTAATTATTGTTGAGGACGTGGATCGGTTTCGCCTTGATGCAGCCTCGACATTGCTCAAGACCCTTGAGGAGCCACCACCACAAACAGTTTGGTTGCTCTGCGCGCCTACTGTTGATGATGTTTACCCAACAATTCGTAGCCGTTGTCGCCACGTTTTGCTCAACACGCCAACCCTGTCTGCCATTGCAGATCAATTAACTGTGCGATTTGGCATCGATCCGGCAATGGCATCGTTTGCAGCGCGCGCAGCGCAAGGTCACATCGGTCGCGCGCGAGCCATTGCCACTGATGAAAGCGTTCGGTTGCGACGAAAGCAGACACTTGAAATCCCAACCAACCTTCGCGCTGTCAGTTCATGTTTTGATTTAGCAAACAAGATTGTGGCTAGTGCAAATGCTGATGCGGATGCAATTGTTAGTCCACTAGACGAACAAGATGATCAAGACATTAGAACTGCCTATGGCGAAGGTGCCGAGGGTAAGGGTTTAAAGACAGTAGAACGGCAGATGAAAAGTTCCCTTAAGACTTTGGAGGAGCGCATCAAAGCGCGCCGCCGCCGAGTCTTAAGCGACCAATACGATCGAGTACTTCTAGATCTAACAGGCTATTACCGAGATGTTTTAGTGATTCAATCCGGCGCGAGTGTGGAATTGATAAATGAAGAAATCCGAGAAGCAATTGATCGGGTAGCTAGCGTGGATGATGAATCGGCGACGCTACAAAAGATCGCTGCGATTACCGAAACTCGGGATCAAATCGTGGCAAACGTTAACCCATTAAACGCTTTTGAATCACTACTTGTGACACTCAGGGATCCAAAGCTAAATGCAATTGTGGGTTAGTTCCAAAAACTACGGTCACTGGATTAAGGTCTAAAGGGAATTACTAAGGGGATTAATGCGTAAATTTCTTGTCGTTAGCACGGTCATTTTGGTGAGCGTCATTGCACTTCTTGGTTATGCGCTATTTTCTGACTCGCCCACTAACTCGCGCCCACCAAAGCCAGTCGCCAGTCCGGCTGCTTCGGTAGATGCCGGACTTGAGTCTTATTACACCCAAACTCTTGAGTGGTCGGAGTGCAATGGTCAATTTGAATGCACGGTCTTTGCGGCGCCCATTGATTACGCTAATCCAGAAAATGGCGACCTCAGTATTTCAGTTATTAGGAAAGTGTCATCTGGCACATATCTCGGCTCTCTAATTCTTAATCCAGGTGGACCCGGCGGCTCTGGAGTCGAGTATGCGACTTACGTTGAATATGTGGTTAGTTCTACGCTTCGAGAAAATTTTGACATAGTTGGCTTTGATCCGCGAGGTGTTGGAGCAAGCACTCCCGTTGAATGTTTAGATGACAAACAAACTGATTTTTACGTGGCATTGGATGGTTCACCAGATAACCAAGCAGAAATTAATGATGCAATAAAGATGTCGCAAGATTTTGCTGAGGCTTGCGCAATAAATTCGCCAGAACTATACGAGTTTGTTGACACTGTCAGCGCTGCAAAGGATATCGATATCCTTCGGGCATTGTTAGGTGATGAGAAACTCAACTGGCTAGGCAAGAGCTACGGCACTTTCCTTGGCGCTACATATGCAGATCTGTTTCCAGACAAAGTTGGACGGATGGTTCTTGATGGCGCGATTGATCCTGGTTTAACAAATAAGTTGCTCTCTTACGGTCAAGCTATGGGATTTGAACTTGCACTGGCTAGATTCGTTGATGATTGCGCTACCCAATCGGACTGCCCACTTGATGCAAGCGGC
>DJBM01000069.1:3512-5481 GCA_002430405.1 Actinobacteria bacterium UBA5976 | reverse complement strand
CCAATAATTTTGGAAGACGGCAGAGAATTCACGCAAGCCATGGGAACACTAGGAGTTGTT
Organism: Actinobacteria bacterium UBA5976; assembly: GCA_002430405.1. Classification (GTDB taxonomy): domain Bacteria; phylum Actinomycetota; class Actinomycetes; order S36-B12; family UBA5976; genus UBA5976. Next base: position 5,421 of record DJBM01000069.1, on the reverse strand, counting down.
GGTTCCCTGTACGACAAGCGTTATGGTTGGCCCGAGTTGCGCACGAATTTGAGCGACGCATTCGAAGGCGATTTCACTGGACTGGCAACGAGTGTTGATTTCTACACTGGCCGCGAAGCAAATGGAACATACAAAGATAATTCCAATGATGCGATTGCTGCAGTTAATTGTTTGGATCGCGCAGACCGAGCAAGTGCAGAACAAACAATCGAATTAGCAAGGATGTGGAAAGTCAATGCACCAAATTTTGGTGAGTATTTGGCCTGGAGCAATGTGGGTTGTAGTTTTTGGAAAACCCCTGCTACTGGTGTAGCAAAAACTATAAGCGCGCCAGGCACTCCAACTATTTTGGTAGTGGGCACAGTAAATGATCCAGCAACTCCCTATGAATGGTCGATAGCTTTAGCCAAGCAGCTTTCCTCTGGAGTATTGCTAACACTCGATGGCGATGGCCACACTGCATATTTCCAAGGATCAGCTTGCATTGATGAAGTTGTAGATAACTTCTATCTGACTGGCAATGCCGAAGATGGAATCATTTGCACCGACGGCCCATAACTTTGCCACACAACTAGGAAAAATCTGGAACTAATTTTTGTATTAGAGTTACAAGTGTGGCAAGCAGAATCGGAAACTAAGTTATGGAAACTGAATTAGAAGTCAATCCTCGAAGTTATCGACAGACTGCCTGGACCCTTGTTGTCGGTGGCATTATCGGCATATTCGCTTCCATTGAATTAATAATTCAAAAGATTGCAGTTCTTAGCGATCCTGAGTTTGTGCCCAACTGCGACATAAATCCAATCCTTTCTTGTGGTTCGGTGATTAGTACCGAACAAGCTTCACTGTTCGGATTTCCAAATCCAGTCCTTGGTGTCATCGGTTTCACCATTGTGATTATGTTTGGCGCATTGCTGTTTACAGGTGTTGAAATGCCAAGATTGATGTGGCTGGGATTAAATTTTGGCGCACTAGCTGGAATGGTTTTTGTCATCTGGTTAGTTAGCCAAAGCCTCTATGTAATCGGTGCGCTTTGCCCTTGGTGCATGGTGGTGTGGGCCGTAACAATTCCAATTTTCTGGCAGGTAACTACTGACAATTTGGCCAGCAACAAGTTGAGCCTGGGCAAGAGCCTGTCTGAAATTATTGTTACTTTAAAGTGGATTTTAATTGCAGGTTCATACTTGATAATCGCTGGTCTGATATTTATTCGCTGGTCTGATTTCTGGCTTAATTCCTTGTAGTAAACATCTCCAATAGAATTCAAGTTCGCATCTAATGATGCAAGCCACCTTAGCTCAGGGGTAGAGCAACGCACTCGTAATGCGTAGGTCCAGGGTTCAAATCCCTGAGGTGGCTCGAGTGAATCAAAGATTCGCACGTGCCACCATCTGGGATTTGGGAGGAGCGAAGCGACGGTTCTGACAGGTGGCTCTGAAAAATGCTTAGCATTTTCAGAGCAAATCCTCAGATTTGGGAGCAGTTTGGGTTGTAGCCCCTAGATCCCGCGGCTAATACGAGCACCATCCAAGATTGCAGAGTGTATTCCGCGGCTGCTTATCGCATCTCCAATACGAAATAACTGAAACTTCCCCTTGGGATTTCTAACCGAGGTCTGGGGTTTGCCATTGATCAGAGCCTCGATTAAAACTTCTCCGCCATTGGAGGAAAGTGAAACTAATTCATCGTAGACATCTGAAATTGCTGTAGTGCCAGTTTCTGCAACTACTGCTGTGACAACGCGAGGTTCTTCCCACGTCTCGTCCTCCATACCGAGGTATGCGGTGAAAGCGCCATCAGAATTCTTTTCAATTCGATTTAGTTCTCGCAACACTGTGAATCTAACGCCCAGTGCGGAAAGGGACTTGAAGTAAGCCGAAGCCACCATGCCACCAACATCAGTTGCCAT
>DJBM01000069.1:708-3400 GCA_002430405.1 Actinobacteria bacterium UBA5976 | reverse complement strand
GAGAGCACATCCCAACTTTCAATCACATGTTCGTTACCTGGAATTTCTAAAGCCTTTGGCAGGCCACCGGTAGCAACAATAATCACATCAAATCCAGACTTTGCTAAGTCAGAACTATCAACATAACTATTTAGTTTTACTGTTACGCCAAGTCGTTTAAGTTCCTGAGTTCGCCAATCAATGATTCCCTGCAAATCGCGTCGTCGCGGCGAGCGAATTGCAAGGTTTACTTGACCGCCAAGTGAATCGTTAGCTTCATACAAGGTGACGGTGTGACCCTTTTCTGCCAGAGTTCGCGCAGCCTCTAGGCCGCCAGGACCACCGCCAATAACCGCAACGCTCTTTGATTTAGTTGTGAGTTCAATGTCTTGTGGTAACTCCAATTCACGGCCAGTGGATGGATTGTGAATGCAAAATGCCGCGCCGGCTGTGTAGATGCCATCAATACACATACTTGCGCCCACACATGGTCGAATCTGATCTACTGTTTTATTAGCGATTTTTGTCGGTAAGTACGGATCTGCGATCAGAGCTCGCGTCATTCCAACTAGATCAAGCAATCCTGCTTCAATGGCGTATCTTGCAGTGGGAACATCAGCAATTTTGCCAGCATGCATCACAGGGACATTTAGTTTTTGTTTGATCTCGCCAATAAGTTCTAAGTGTGGCGCAGAAGCCATTCCCATAATTGGAATCATTCGAGTTAACCGAGCATCTGAATCGATCGAGCCACCGAGTGCGCTAATCACATCAACGCCACCATCAATAATGTCTTGCGCAACAGTTAGTAATTCACCGGTGCTCAAGCCATTTTCGCGTAGTTCATCAAAGCTCATTCGGGCACTGATTATGAAGTCTTGTGGGACTGCGGCGCGAATAGCTTTGATCACTTCAAGTGGATAGCGCATTCGATTTTCATGCGAACCACCATATTTATCACTTCGATGATTCCAAAACGGAGTCATGAAGGAATCTAGATAATGTCCATGGATCATCAAGTCAATGCCATCCATGCCGGCTGCAACACAGCGTTGTGATGCTAAAACGTAGTCACCCTTGATGCGATCTAAGTCCCAGTCCTCGGCTTCTTTGGTGAAAGATCGATGCGCTCGTTCCCGAACTGCGCTGACTGAAATTGTCGGCAGCCAATCGCCTGAGTAACTACTACTCCGGTGCCCTAGGTGAGTCAGTTGAATCATTACAGCTGCGCCGTGGTCATGCACTTCATCAGTTAGCAAACGCATCCAGTGCACGGATTCATCTTTCCAAAGCTGGAGATTTCCAAAAGCTGGTGCACTTTCCCGGCTGACTATTGAACTGCCGCCAATCATGGTTAGACCTACGCCACCTTTAGCTTTAGCAACGTGATAAGCACGGTACCTATCTTTAGGTAGGCCATCCTCGCCATATGAAGGTTCGTGGGAGGTACTAACAATGCGATTGCGCAGAGTCAGATTCTTGATGGTGAATTGCGTTAATAGCGGGTCAGAACTCATGATTCCTCAATCTTTTGTGAAAAGAATACAAGTAACGCAATCAAATAGTCTTTGCCTTTAGGCTTTAGCACGCGTAGCCTGAATTTATGAGCAATCAAAGAGCGAATCGGGTGCTCGGTCTTGTTGTAGCAGTTATTTCAATCATTGCCGTAATTGCAGTTTTGGCTGTAAAGGAAACTACGCCACAGCTAGATGCCAATACTCCAGAAGGAACTGTGCAGCAATACTTACAGTCAGTTACTGAGCGCGACTTTGATTCAGCAATCACATATTTAGCAATCGATACCAAGTGCAAACTTGAAGATTTTGACCAGGCTTATATTCAAGAGTCATTCAGAGTCTCACTTGCGGATACATCGATTACAGGAGATTCAGCCTTTGTAAAAGTCAGTATCGAGAATTCCAGTGGTGGCCCATTTGCTGGTAGCTACACCGAATCTAAAATTTTTCGCTTAGTTAATTCCGACAGTGGCTGGAAGATATCTGGGATTCCTTGGCCCACTTATCAATGTGGCGGGGAGTTCAAATAAATGTCCATCATTTTTTCATTTATTCCGCTGCTTCTTATGATCGCAGTCGTAGTTTTAGTGGTTCGAAAAATAGCTAATAAAGCTATTGGTGTGAATTCCGCTGCCCAACCTGTGCGCTTATTTTTCCAATATGCATTAACTCTTGGACTTTTCATCACCTTTACTGTGGGTCTTGCAGGCCTACTTGGAAGACTGCTTGGCGCATCACAAGATGTTGTAACTGATCAAAGTTCACTTGCCAGCAATCTGGCATTTGTGGTGGTAGGTGGGCCACTACTTGCTTGGTTACTTCTTTGGCTCAAGAGATCCATTGCGCGCAATCCGCTAGAAGCCGAAGGATTTATTCCCACTTTCTTCGCCACATTAGCCGCAATTATTTCGTTGCTTGTTTTCATGTCCTCAACCATCGCAGTCTCATACAACTTAATTGATGGTGCCTCTTCTCTTGGGTATACCAGCGCTCGGACCATTGTCTGGGGTAGTGCATTGATCATGGTGCTTCGGGTATCGAATGCAGTAATCCCTAAAAACGATTTTCGGATTCAATACTTCGTAGGTTCCCTTATCACTGCGATTGCAGCAATCGTTGGCCTAATTCAGGTGCTTGCGAATTTATTGTCCGCAATCCTTTCGCAACCTATGTTCTTGGGAGCGCAATCACCAGCA
>DJBM01000069.1:0-657 GCA_002430405.1 Actinobacteria bacterium UBA5976 | reverse complement strand
ATAGCTGGCGCGCTTTGGTTCTACTACTGGATTAAAAATGCAAACGCAAAAACAAACGACAAAACATGGCTTTTGTACGTATTGGTTGCTGGCGTTGGCGGCAGTTTAGTTCTAGCCCTAACTTCGTTGACTGTAACGATTTATCAAGCTCTGGTCTGGTTCATTGGTGATCCTGCTTCGCAAGTTATATCCGAACATTTCGCTGGCATTCCGACATCTGCAGCTATTGCCATCGTTGGTTTACTTGCGTGGTGGTATCACAAATCGCTTTTGCCACTGAATTCCCAAAGATCTGAAACTCAAAGAATCTACGAATATGTTGTCGCGGCTGTTAGCTTGGTGGCAAGTACCGTCGGCATAGCCATCATCACTGTGGCAATTGTTGAGGCATTCACGATTTCGGTAATTGTGGGCGATGATGCAATCAACACCTTGCTCGGGGCAGTAACCGTAATTCTGGTCAGCGGTCCGGTTTGGGTACGGTTTTGGAGTCGAATCCAAAGCTTTGCAAAGTCCTCTGAACAAGAAGAGTTGACTTCACCAATTCGGCGAATCTATTTATTCCTACTGTTTGGCGCAGGCGGCATTACAGCAATTGTTTCTCTGATCACCGTCGTATTCCAAATTTTTAATGGAATTCTAAGTTCAACTTTTGGT
>DJBM01000037.1 GCA_002430405.1 Actinobacteria bacterium UBA5976 | reverse complement strand
CACTTTCTAGGTTATTCATATGACGAATAATTGGGTATTCCAGCGTGATGCCAGAACCGCCAAGCATCGAGCGAGATTCGCGCGCCACTTCAAGTGCCATCCGGACATTGCTCTTCTTGCCAATGCTGACTTGCTCCGAACGAAGTAAGTGCTGATCCTTTAGTTTGCCCAGGTGGGAAGCGAGCAACATACCATTTCCAGTTGCAATGGCCATGTCAGCAAGTTTTTGCTGGGAGAGCTGGAAGGCAGCAAGTGGCCGACCAAATTGGTGGCGGTTCAGGGTGTAGTCAATTGCAGTCTCGAGACAATCCCGAGCGGCGCCAACAACACCAAACAAAATTCCAAAGCGCGCCTCTGATAGGCAGGAAAGTGGGCCACGAAGCGTTTGAACTTCTGGCAACACTGCAGAGGCTGGCAGTCGAACATCTTCAAAAACCAATTCACTTGTTACTGAAGCGCGCAGTGACATTTTGTGCTTGATTAAGTTGGCCTTGAAGCCCGGGGTATTGGTTGGAACCACAAAACCTTCAATGCCGTTATCAGTATGCGCCCAAACAATTGCAACATCTGCGATGTTTCCGTTGGTAATCCACATCTTTGAACCATTAAGAATCCAGTCATCGCCATCGCGCTTCGCGTTTGTGCGCATCTCGCCAGGATTAGAGCCAGCATCAGCCTCAGTTAATCCAAAGCAACCAAGCGCGTCGCCAGATGCTAGACGCGGTAGCCATTCTTGCTTTTGGGCTTCCGATCCGAACTTCCAAATTGCAAACATTGCCAATGATCCTTGAACTGAAACAAAAGATCGTAATCCTGAGTCTCCTGCTTCAAGTTCCAGGCAAGCCAGGCCGTAAGACGTGGCATCAGTGCCAGCGCATCCGTAACCCTCAAGGTGCATGCCGAACATGCCCATCTGACCAATTTCTTTAGCTAAGTCGCGCGCTGGGAATTCACCGTCTTCAAACCACTTGCCAACATGGGGCTTCACGCGATCATCCACGAACTTGCGAACTGAATCGCGAATCGCAAGTTGCTCGTCAGTGAACAAGCTGTCAATTGCGTAAAGATCAAATGGATGTTGTGGTGCGGCCATTGTGGTTTCCTGTCCCAAGTGCAAAATTTCGATTATTTCCAAAATAACAGGATTGGATCCAATCTGCAAGTAAGCAGGAATCAGCGTTGCGAGTTAAAAATCCACTAAATCTAGGAACTTGTGAGTAACACGATTGCCAGCCCCGCGCCAAAAAGGCCAACTACTTGGTGGCGCTCAAGACGTTCCTTTAGGAAAATCCGAGCCAGCAGCACAGTAATTGCTGGATAAAGTGCGGCGATTACCGAAATCGTGACCAGTTGCCCGCGCTGGGCAGCAAGCATAAATGTAGTTCCGCCCCAGACATCCAAGGCCCCCGAAGTCATCGCGCGCTTGTAATCAACTGGGCTATTTACGATTGCTTTCCAGGTCACCAGGGTAGCTATGCAAAAAACCACCATTGTTACCGAGCGCGCCACAATTACTGGTGCCAGCACTGAGCCAACCGGAGCGCTGCTTACGCTTAACAAAAATCCAGCAAATCCAAAGCCACCGAAAACTGCTTATAAAGCTGCTGCTTTAGAAAGCGGATGCGTGGCATCAATTGTTGATCGACTAACCAGAACTATGGAAGCCATCGCAATTAGCGCACCAATGGATCCGGTCAAGGTTAGTCGTTCACCGCGAAACAATCCAACGCTAAATGGAATGAATGCTGCAACCAGCGCAGTTATGGGAGCAACTGCTCCCATTGGTCCAAGTCCCAGTGATTTCAAAACGAAGATGTATCCAACAATTCCGCAGGTTCCTGCAAACAGACCAGAGATAACTGCTTGCTTACTAAATTGCGCTCCCAGAAATGGCGCCGCAATTAAGAGCGAAATTAATCCAGTACCGACTGTGATTGGCAAGACTTTAAGCAGCGGGCTCTTGCGGGTGGCAAGTCCACCAAAATAATCTCCGAAGCCATATGAGAAAGCGCAAGCAAAGGCAAGGAGTATGGCAGACATGAGACTTTAACTTTAGTGGCTAGCTTGTCGCAAGCAATAACACAGCAGTGCCCGCGCCAACTAATCCCAGAAGTTGATGACGTTCCATGCGTTCATGCAAAACTAATCGGGCAAGCAACACGGTGAAAGCTGGGTAAAGCGCTGCTAAAACTGCAACAAGCACTAAGTCGCCGGCGCGCGTGGCAAGCATAAAAGTTGCGCCACCAACCACATCGAGCGCGCCTGATGCTATGGCAAGTCGGTAATCAATTTTTCCTAGGCGAATAGTTTTCCACGTTGCAATGGCGATGAAAATAAATATCCCACCAGTAACAAGACGGCCAACCATGACGGGGGCCAAACCGCTGTCATCTGGTCCGCCGCTGATACCTAAAAGATAGCCAGCGATACCAAGGCCAGCGATGATTGCCACTACCACTGCCTTAGCTGTCACTGGGTGCGTGGCATCTTCCGTTGAGCGGCTCACTAACACAATTGAAATAAAAGCCAGACCTGCGCCAATAAACCCAACTGTTGATAAAGTTTCACCCCGTAAAAAACCAACTCCAAATGGAATGATTGCGCCGATCACCGCTGAGATTGGCGCAACAACACTCATCGGACCTAGTGCCAAGCCATACATAATAAATATGTAGCCAATAGTTCCGGCTAAGCCAGCAGCAATTCCAGCTTTGATCGCGCCAGAACTAAAGTCCGCTCC
>DJBM01000103.1:442-4062 GCA_002430405.1 Actinobacteria bacterium UBA5976 | reverse complement strand
AAGTCGCAGTAAAAACTAAGTGGGAACTCTTTGTAACCAGCTCAGAAAAGACTGCCATGCTTGGAATTTTGAGTAAGCCTGAATGCTCCCAAACACTTTTGCCTAACTAGACAAACATTGGTTTTAAGGCAGGATAGGAGAGTGTCTACGCCTCCTGCGGTACTGATGGTTGAGCTCATTATGTCGATAGATCGCATGATTACCTCAGCGCAAAATGCGGAATTGAGACCGCCAGAATGGTTTGCGGATGCCGGCGATCAGTGGGCACCACCGGTCGTACTTGGGCACATTTCGCAAGTAGATGAACTGGTGTGGTTGCCGAGAATTCAGTTAATGTGCCAAGCCCAAGCGGCCGGGGATCCAATCCCTGAGTTTGTCTGGTGGGAGCCAAATCCAGCCGAAACAATCGCAAATTTTGGGGGTCAATCACTGCAGGATGTGGCTGCTATCGCCATGTCGCATCGAACTAATTTGCTTTCTGCGGTCAAGGATCTGACACCCACGCAGTGGCAGGCCAAAGCTAAACATGACGCTTTTGGCGAGATCGATGTGAGTGCGCTTTTGATTCAGGTTTTAACGCACGATGAAGAACATCGGGCGAGTCTGGTTTAGATAAAAAAGGGCGTAACCCCACTTGGCTGGGGTAATCTAAGACTATGAATGTAACTTTTGTAGTTGTTGGAATTCTCGTCCTCTTGGCTATTTTTTTCATAGTCCAATACAACAGGCTGGTGCGACTAAATGTTGCAGTCGATGAAGGCTTTGCCCAGATCGAAGTGCAGTTGCAACGTCGTGCTGACTTAATACCGAACTTAGTAGAATCCGTGAAAGGTTATGCGGCCCACGAAAAGGAAACTTTTGAAAAAGTGGTCCAGGCGCGAGCCCAAGCAACGGCTGCCCAAGGTGTAGCCGCTGTCGCCGAAGCAGATGGCATGTTGACCCAGGCGCTGCGAGGTTTGCTGGCTGTTGCAGAGGCATACCCAGATTTGAAAGCATCAGCTAATTTTCTTTCATTGCAAGAAGAGCTTTCCGGAACTGAAAATAAAGTTGGCTTCGCTCGTCAGTACTACAACGACAATGTGCGCAAGTTGAATGAAATCATTGTCAGTATTCCTGGAAAGTTTTTTGCGGGACCAGCGAACGTTGTTGCACGAGAGTTTTATGCTGTTAACGATCCAGGTAAGCGCGACGTACCAAACGTCTCATTTAATTAAGGCGTTAATTGTCTGACTTTCGCGAGCAAGAAAAAAGCAATCGTTTAAAAACATATCTCCTGCTAGGAGTAATGGGAAGCTTAACCGCTTTCGTAATGTACGCGTTTGCACTCTATGCGGGTTACAGCAGTATTGGAATAATTCCAATCGTTGTTGGAATTTCACTTTTCGGTGTTTGGGGTTCCTACTACTCGTCAGACAAAATAGTTCTGGCCATGACTGGAGCGAAAGTCATTGATCATGAAACTGCGCCGCAGTTATTCAATTTAGTTCATGAGATAACTATTGCTTCGGGCTTGCCGATGCCCAAAGTTGCAATTGTGCAAGATGAAGCGCCAAATGCCTTCGCTACTGGCCGGGATCCACAGCATGCAGTTATTGCATTTACAACAGGCATCCTGGAAGTAATGGATCGCGAGCAACTCCAAGGAGTAGCTGCGCATGAATTAGCTCACGTAGCAAACCGTGACACTTTAGTTTCCGCTGTGGCCGCAACAACCGCAGGGGCTATAGCGCTGTTGAGCGACTTTCTAATTAGGATGACCTATTTTGGTGGTGGTCGGCGAGACAGCAATGGGGGAGGCAATCCACTTGTATTGGTCGCCGCGCTAGTCGCCGCCATTTTGGCGCCGATCGCAGCAGTGCTCTTAAAGGCAGCAATTTCTCGTAAGCGTGAAGCATTGGCGGACGCGACTGCGGTCGCGTTCACACGTAATCCGACGGGATTGCGACGAGCACTTGAGACTCTGGCCTCCGATAGTACTGTGGTGCATCAGAAATCTAATGCCGTGGCCCACCTTTGGATTGAGTCACCACTGGATAACAAAATGACTTCCAAGCTATTTGCTACGCATCCAGCAATTGAAGATCGAATCGCAAATTTACGGGCGCTTGAAAAGACCGGTCCAAGCGCGAACTAGTAGCGCCAGTTAAATGGTGCGATCTAAATATGGAATTTCTGGATTCTCTGGAATTTTCCGCCAAACATGTGCCAGCATTCAACAACTGCTAGTTAGCTAAGTCAGCAAATATTCGTTTGGAGAAGCATATGAGCGTTATCGGAGTTGCCAGCCCATATTCGTGGGATAGCCCGTTTTATTACTCGCAAGCAACGATTCACAATGGCGTTGTTTATGTTTCAGGTCAGGCTGCCCTTGACTCGACTGGAGCAATAGTTGGTGAGAATGACTTCGAGGCCCAGGCACATCAGGTTTTTGCAAATTTGAAGCAAGTATTGGGCGCAGCAGGAAGTGATTTGTCCAAAGTCATAAAGGTAAACATCTACATGACTGACATGACAAAGTTTCCAACAATAATCGAATGTCGAGAGAAGTACTTTTCCAAGCCATACCCAGCCGACACTACGGTGGAGGTTACTGCGCTAGCGATTCCTGGGTTGCTACTGGAAATAGATGTAATTGCATCTTTAGCTTAATTGGCAGCTAGCCAACGACATTCGTATCGAGCGTTGGTTTAGTGCCACCAGTTGCAATCGCACACGGTTGGCACAGCAACGCAAGCGTTCGGCCCGGTTTAGCGTGCTGATCGTAAAAACTATTTGTTGGCTCACCGCATTCATCACAAGTCCCCATAATTTTAGCTTTGTCGGAGAACTCCATGTTCATTCGGTTATCAAAGATGTATAGCGAACCATCCCAAAGGCCATCGTCTCCGAAAGTCTCGCCGTATCTAACTATGCCGCCGGCCATTTGGTACACCTCTTGGAAGCCACGATTCTTCATAACGGCAGATAGCACTTCGCACCGCACGCCCCCAGTGCAGTACGTGATAATCGGCTTGTCTTTCAGGTGATCGAATTTTCCACTTTCAAATTCCGTCACAAAATCTCGAGTCGTCTCAACATCGGGAACGATAGCGTTGCGAAATTTTCCAACACGAGCCTCGAATGAATTACGTGCGTCAAAGAAAATTACCTCGTCACCACGACTTGCAACTAGTTCATTAACTTCATGCGGAGATAGGTGAGTACCACCGCCAACGACACCATCCTGCGTGACAGTAATCTGATCAGCTGCACCGAAGGAGACAAGTTCTTTTCGCACTCGCACGGCTAACTTGGGAAAGTCATGCCCAGTCCCAGTCGACCATTTGAAATCGATCTTGCTAAATCCTGGAAATTCCTTAGTCTTGCGAACGTATTTCCTTAAGGCCGTCATACTTCCGCCCACGGTGCCATTTATGCCATGTTCGGAAATAATGATGCGACCCTTTAGGTTTAGGCTCTCGCAAAGATCGCGTTGCCACAGGCGAAGTGCGTTTGGGTCAGCCACTGGGGCAAACCCATAAAACAGAATGACTTTTTGGAGTGTCACAGGTGCACCTCGATTGCATCTATTGCTGCGTCGAGACGCAGGTTTGTGTCCGAGGGGGGACTTGAACCCCCAT
>DJBM01000103.1:0-245 GCA_002430405.1 Actinobacteria bacterium UBA5976 | reverse complement strand
GCGCGTCTGCCAATTCCGCCACTCGGACCGGTGTGCCAGGCGTGCCCAGCCCCGTAAGAATACCTGTAAACCAGTCGTTGACTCAACTGTCGGTGTTGCATGCGGAGCAATCTTTCAATGCACCAGAATGTGGGTATGACTATTGAACCGCTTGCCGATGTAGATTCCGAAGTTGTTGAACTTGTCCGAGACTTAATCAAGATAGATACTTCGAATTATGGTGACGGCTCTGGTCCAGGTGAGGC
>DJBM01000112.1:16802-19797 GCA_002430405.1 Actinobacteria bacterium UBA5976 | reverse complement strand
ACGGCGACATGGACGTAGTTGCCACCGTTGATGAAGAGTTGATTGCTGAAGTACTTGCAGCATCAACTGGAATTCCAGTTTTCAAGTTAACCGAAGAAGAGTCACAGCGACTGCTTCACATGGAGGGCGATCTCCACAAACGAGTTATTGGTCAAGAACAAGCCATTAAGGCTCTGTCACAAGCAATTCGTCGCACCCGCGCGGGCCTCAAGGATCCTAAACGCCCAGGTGGCTCCTTCATTTTTGCTGGCCCATCTGGCGTTGGTAAGACAGAACTTTCAAAGACACTTGCTGAGTTCCTATTTGGTGATGAAGATTCACTAATTCAACTCGACATGTCCGAATACTCGGAGCGCCATACTGTTTCGCGACTATTTGGTTCACCGCCAGGATTTGTTGGCTACGAAGAAGGTGGCCAGTTAACAGAAAAGGTTCGACGTAAGCCGTTCAGTGTTGTGCTTTTTGATGAGGTAGAAAAGGCACACCCAGATATCTTCAACTCACTTTTGCAGATTCTTGAAGATGGTCGCTTAACTGACGCGCAAGGTCGAGTCGTAGATTTCAAGAACACCGTAATTATCATGACGACAAACCTTGGTACGCGCGATATCGCAAAGGGTGTCAGCCTAGGATTTGCGGATGGTAACGACACAACCACTTCTTATGATCGAATGAAGGCCAAGGTCAATGACGAGTTAAAGACGCACTTCCGTCCAGAATTCCTTAACCGCATCGATGACATTATTGTCTTCCATCAGTTAAGCGAAGCTGAAATTGTCGAGATTGTTGATTTGATGATCGCAAAGCTAGATCTTCGTCTCAAAGACAAAGACATGGCAATCGAATTAACATCTGCAGCAAAAGCGCTACTTGCTAAGCGAGGTTATGATCCAGTTCTTGGAGCACGGCCACTGCGTCGCACAATTCAGCGTGAGATTGAAGATCCAATGAGCGAGAAGATGCTATTTGGAGATCTCAAGCCAGGTGAAATTGTGATTGTTGATGTTGAAGGAGACGGCGAAGATGCCAAGTTCAACATGCGTGGCGAATTCAAGGGTGAGCTTTCTGATATCGAGATTGAGACTGTTGGTACAGCCGGAGCAGCAGACTAACTAATTCACGATGCCACTTAAGAGTTTCGACTTTGGAGTAATCGGCGCCGGCATTGTTGGTTTGGCCATGGCAAATCGGGTCCGCGAGTTGCACCCCAATGCCACTATCGCGGTGTTTGATAAAGAGGATTCCATTGGTCTACATGCCAGTGGTCGCAACAGTGGTGTTTTGCATGCGGGCTTTTATTACTCGCCCGATTCCTTAAAGGCCCAATTGACGCGAGATGGCAATCAGATGTTGCGAGATTTCTGTGCGCAAGAAAGCATCGAAGTCAAGGCAACCGGGAAAGTAGTTGTCACGCAAAATGAATCTCAAATCCCTGCGCTACAGGAGTTGCATCGGCGTGGAAATGCGAATGGGGTTTCCACAGAATTGATTTCTTCGGAGCAACTTGCCGAGTTTGAGCCGTTAGCACGAACAGTTCAAGTCGCACTTTGGTCGCCGAATACTGCGGTCGCAAACCCACTTGCCGTGACACAAGCTCTTGCAGCCAAGGTTGTGCGAGAGGGTACTGTTCTAAAACTTGGTCAGCAGGTAAAAAATGCTAGAGATCAACAGATAGAAACTGAATCTGGAATTTATTCCATCGGACACATAATAAATACTGCTGGTTTGTATGCCGACAAAGTGGCTAAGCATTTTGGATTTTGTGACGATTATGCAATGCTGCCGTTCAAGGGACTTTACTGGTACGGAAATTGGGCACCAGGAAAATTACAACGCCATGTTTATCCAGTGCCCGAAGTGCGCAACCCTTTTCTGGGCGTGCACCTAACTGTCACAGTTGATGGCAGGGCAAAAATTGGGCCAACTGCAATTCCAGTTTTTTCGCGGGAGAGCTATTCGGGCTTTGGTGGCTTAAGTCCAAAAGAAATTTTAGAAATCGTAGGGATTTATCCAAAATTTCTAACCAGCAATCACCATGACGTAGTTGGTTTGATTAAGTCAGAATTGCCAAAGTACCTGCAGCGACATCTTGTAAAACAAGCGAAAGCATTGGTACCTAGTGTTCGCGTTGCGGATTTTAGGGAGCGAGGTAAACCAGGAATTAGAGCACAACTACTCGATGTAAAGAATAAAAAGTTAGAAATGGACTTTGTTGTTCGCGGCGATGATAAATCTACACATCTGCTAAACGCAGTATCCCCCGCTTGGACAAGCGCCCTGGCTATGGCGGAACACGTTTGCAGGAAATTCAATTAGGATTTTAGTAATCAATCGATAGGTAGTTACATGAGTGAGACAGTAAATCTAATTTGGCTTTTAGCCGGATATATTTCCCTTGGTATAAAAGCGTGGGCGCTGTCAGATATTTTAAAGGCGCCTGCTGAAGCGTTTCCGTTTTTAAATCGACAAACTAAGAATATCTGGATTGCGATTTCATTAGGCAGCGTTTTAGGACACTTACTTTTTGGAGCGTGGGGATTTACCGGTGTAATTGGTTTGATTGCTTGCGCAGTTCATCTAGCAGACACCAGGCCAAAGATAACTGAAATGACGGGTCGTAAGTAATTCAAGCCGTTCCGACTATTGTCAAAATTTGATTAACGTTTACCCTGATTAGCTACGGCAGCTGCTGCAGTGGCAGCAGCTTGTGGGTCTAAATACTTTCCACCAGCAGTAATTGGCTTGAGCGAAGAATCTAATTCGTAAACCAATGGAATCCCTGTTGGAATATTTAATTCTGCAATTTCAGAATCGCCTATGTTATCCAGATGTTTTACTAGGGCTCGCAGTGAATTACCGTGCGCGACCACAAGTACCGACTTTCCAGCGAGTAAATCAGGAGTGATGTTTGATTCCCAATACGGAATCATTCGATCAACAACATCTGCTAAACATTCAGTGCTTGGTAATGAAGCACCCAAATCTGAATATCGTG
>DJBM01000112.1:7768-16736 GCA_002430405.1 Actinobacteria bacterium UBA5976 | reverse complement strand
CTGAATATCGTGGGTCGTGCGTTTGGGCAAATTCATTCGCTGGATCAATTGCGGGCGGCGGCGTGTCAAACGATCTACGCCACAGCATAAATTGTGCTTCGCCATATTCAGCTAAAGTCTGGGCTTTATCTTTTCCTTGGAGCGCGCCATAGTGTCTTTCATTTAATCGCCAAGTCCGATGAACTGGAATCCAGTGCCGGTCGGATACATCGAGTGCGATGTTTGCCGTAGTTATGGCTCGTCGCAGCAATGAAGTATGCAAAACATTCGGCAACAAGTTGTGCTCAGTGAGTAATTCGCCAGCGCGATGGGCTTCTGTTAAACCTTTTGCACTTAAATCAACATCTACCCACCCCGTGAAAAGGTTTTTTTCATTCCACTGGCTCTCGCCATGTCGAAGCAGAATTAAAGTGTGGTTACTCATGAATTAATTCTCCTCTGGGTTTGTAAATAAATGGGCAAAGGCCTTCAAATTGGCTAAATCCATACCTTTACTTGTGCGCCAAGCCCATTCCCGTTCGATTGCAGACTTAAATCCAAGTTCGAGAAGCACGTTAAAGGAGTTGTCACTGGTCTGCAACATCACTCCGAGCAATTGATCTATTTGGTCAAGATTCAAAGTTTCCATTGGTAAAACGCCAGATAAGTAGATATCGCCAAGATGGTCTAGGCAGTAATTAATCACCAATAGTTTTCGATTTTGCTCCAAGATCCACCGATAGACCACCTCATGGTTTTCATCTGGATTTCGTGCCACAAAGCTTTCAATCTTGAATACTGAATCGCCTAGTGTCATCGCTACATTTACAAATTGCTTGTTAGTGCCAGGTAAAGAGACTACGACAGTCTTATCACCAGCAAATTCAAAATTGAGGTCTTGCTCCGCAAGGTATGCGGTGACTTCAGCAAGCGAGAGCATTAGGCTCCAATCCTTGCCCGCGAAGATGCAACCGCTTCATTATAAACAGCGATAAGTTTTTCAGTCGTATCTTCCCAGCCAAAGTGACTGGCGTGATCAATTGCTCCAGCGGAGAATTTTGATTGTAAATTTTCATCAATTGTTACTCGAAGAATTTCTCGGGCCCAATCCTTCTCATCATGTCCATCTACAAGTAAGCCGCTTATGCCATCACGAACCGCAGTTGGTAGGCCGCCAACTCGCGCAGCAATAACGGGGATGCCACACGCTTGCGCTTCAATCGCAACCAATCCAAAAGATTCGCTGTATGAGGGCACCGCACATAATGTTGCCGCTTGGAACCATTGAACTAATTCAGCGCGACTCGTTGGAGGCACAAACTTTACGACATCAGACACGCCTAAATTTGCCGCTAATTCAACGAGTGAATCGGGGTGATCTAGCCCGCTTCCAGATGGTCCGCCACAAATGGCAACGAGCAGTCGACTCCTTAACTGCGGAGATTGCTTCAGGATTTCTGCGGCAGCTTTAATCAAAATGTCCGGCGCCTTAAGTGGTTGGATTCTGCCCACAAAAAGCAAAACAATTGCATCGTTAGCAATCCCAAGATCCTTGCGCGCTTCGGCTTTGTCGCCAGGAATAAACTTGTCCAGATCCACACCAGGGTGAACAACTCGAACGCGCTTAGGATCGGCGTGATAGAGCTCAATTAGTTCCTTGGCTTCGGCATGGGTGTTAGCAACAAGTCGATCAGCCGCAGTTACGACTTGCTCTTCGCCAATTTCGCGGATTGCCGGCTCAGGTGAATCGCCTTTTGCCAGAGTTAAATTCTTTACTCTTGCCATAGTGTGCATGGTGTGCACTAATGGCACACCCCAACGTTCTTGCGCAATCCAACCGACCTGACCGGAGAGCCAATAATGACTATGAATCAAATCGTAAAAACCTTCATTTTTTGCCGCTTCGGCGCGCAGCACTCCCGCAGTGACTGCACAAAGTTGCGCAGGTAAATCTTCTTTGCGCAATCCCTCAAATGGCCCAGCCGGAATGTGTCGGACTAAAACTCCGCTTGCAAGCTGTGTTGTTTCTGGTTCCGTCAACGATGTTGCGCGAGTAAAGATTTCTACTTCAATTCCGCGGGCTGCGATGCGTTTTGCGGTTTCGGCAACGTAAACATTCATGCCACCAGAATCGCCAGTTCCGGGTTGGTGCAGTGGTGAAGTATGTACGGACAAAATTGCGATTCGCCGTATTTCAGGAGACTGCGGATTAGAAAGGTTAGTTACCATGTGAATCTGTAACTAATTTAGCGAAAAGCGCCAAACTTTGACACTCGAGGAATAAATCCCTACTTAGCGTAAGGTTCGCCAGTCACAATTTGGATTATTCGACGGGCAACCGAGACCGCATGATCGCCAAAACGCTCGTAGAAGCGCGAAAGCAAAGTCACGTCGATTGCCGCTTCAACTCCGTGGGTCCAGTCATCAGAAAGTACGACAGTAAACAACTCGCGATGTAAATTATCGAGAATGTCATCGTATTTATTCATTTCATCTGCCAGGCCAGTGTTACGAGTTGCGATTACTTCACCTGTTTGCTCGACGATTTTACTCGCTGCCATACCCATTTTTCTAAATGTTTCACTAAGTTCGGTAGGAATTGAAGGACTTGGGTAACGAAGCCGAACTTGCTTTGCAATATGCACTGCGAGATCACCCATACGTTCAAGTGAGCTCGATATGCGAATTGAGCCCATTACTAGCCGCAGATCGGTAGCCATTGGAGCTTGTAGGGCAGCTATCAATAGAGAAATCTCTTCGACATCGCCATTCAACTTATTTATTTCGGCATCGCCAGCAATGACAAGTTCAGCCATGCTCAAGTCGTCAGCTAGTAGGGCATCAGTGGCATTTTGGATCGCAGTACCTACCAGGTCAGCCATGGCTACCAGGGTGGTGTCGATTTGAGCTAGTTGAGTTTCATAAGATTCACGCATGCCACCAAGTGTAATAGGGCTATGCCAACATCAACGTTGTTTTAAACCAATAATCGAGGCGATCAGTGAAACATTAGGCAACTTCGGGGTTAACATTCAGTTACAAAAATCCTCCTGGTACGAGGAGATGCCGAAAAGATTCTATTCTGGGAGAGTGAGAATCGGGTTGCATCGTGGGAATGACGACATAGTCACGAAAGCAATTTCGCAACAAGCACAACGCGTTGCTGCACTCAGCGAAATTCTTGATGTCTTACCAGATGCGGCCGCAATCGTCGATGATTCCGATCACGTGCTTGCCGCCAGTGGGAATTGTGTTGCGATGGGATTAGTCGCGAATGATCGAATCGGTCCAGTAGAACTTAAGGCACTAAATCGAGAAGTACAGAGGCTCCGCAAAACCCAAACTCGCGACGTAACTATTAGCCGCAATGGTTCTCGATTAGGCGAGTGGGAAGCACGGTTGCAAGTCTCGCCAATTGATGAAAACTTAAGCCTTGTGATTGCGCAAGACTTAAGCGAAGAACGCAGATTAAATGATGTGCGCCGGGACTTTGTCGCAAATGTTTCTCATGAATTGAAGACCCCAGTAGGCGCACTTTCGTTACTAGCTGAGGCAATTCAAGCCGCAGACACAGACATTGAACAAGTTCGTCACTTTACTTCGCGGATGCAAATCGAGGTTAAGCGCTTAACTGCAATGATCTCTGACTTGGTTGCTTTGTCGCAGGTTCAAGGTGACGCACCACTTCGAAATTCAGCACCTGTGGAAGTATCCAACATTATTAATGAAGCAGTAGATTCTACGAAGATCTCGGCTGAACAAAAAGGTATTGACGTAGTGGTTGCAGATGACATCAATGTTGGTCAAATTTTTGGTGATGAAGATCAATTAAATGTAGCTCTCAATAACTTACTTTCAAATGCAATTAAGTATTCACCAAACAACACTCGGGTTGGCGTAGGTGCACGTAGGAATGATGACATGATCGAAATTTCGGTAACCGATCAGGGACCAGGAATTCTGGAAGCGGATTTAAGTCGAATTTTTGAGAGGTTTTATCGAGTTGACCCAGCGCGATCTCGAGATACCGGAGGCACTGGCTTGGGATTAGCAATTGTTAAGCATGTCTGTGCAAACCATGGTGGCGATTGTGTTGTTTGGTCGAAAGTGGGTCAAGGTTCAACATTCACTTTACGTTTCCCTGTGTACCTAAATGGTGCCGTTACTCCAACGGAGGTAATAGTTAAATGACGCTAGTACTAGTCATCGAAGATGAAGAATCGTTTCGTGATGCGCTTAAATTCATGCTCTCTCGTGAGGGTTTTGATGTGATCTTGGCGCCCAACGGCGCTGAAGGCATTAAGTTGTTCGATTCAATGAACCCAGACTTGGTACTTCTGGATTTAATGTTGCCAGAAGTTTCTGGAACAGAAGTGTGCAAGTACATTCGCACCAAATCGAATACGCCAGTGATCATGCTGACTGCAAAAGATACTGAAATAGATAAAGTTGTCGGCCTTGAACTAGGCGCAGATGACTACGTAACTAAGCCCTTTTCAACCAGGGAATTATTGGCTCGAATCAAAGCGGTACTTCGCCGGGGTGGCGATGTGGACTTAGATGAGGAGCAAGCTTTCGTCGCTGTTGGTCCAGTTCGAATGAATTTTGAGCGCCATGAAGTTAGTGTGAATGGTGAATCGGTATTACTTCCATTAAAGGAATTTGAATTACTCGAATTCCTTATGCGTAATTCAGGAAGAGTATTAACGCGGGGCCAACTAATTGATCGAATTTGGGGTTCTGACTATGTCGGTGATGGCAAGACTCTAGACGTACATGTGAAGCGACTTCGCTCCAAAATTGAATCCGATCCAGCCAATCCGTTGCTGATTACCACTGTGCGCGGATTGGGATATAGATTCGAGTCTGTAAAAGTCAGTTAGTTATTCCAACATAATCATGAAGAGTTTTCACGAAGCGCTGGGGCTCGGAGTGGGTTCAATAAGTTCCGGCACAACCACTGCTTTTGCTGGAATCTCAGTATCGGCATAGATTCCCGTTTTCTCATTTATAAGCAATGAGAGTGGAACGGATTGACCACTTTTTAAAATAAATGAAACATCGAGATATTGACCAGGCACAAATCCAGCTGTGCTCGTTAGGACAATTCGATATTCTGAATCAAAACCAATGTTTAGAACTTTCTTGGCAGGCAGAGTTATCAGCAGGTATTCCTCTACCCGAACATTTTCGGCAACTTCAACGCCTGTCAAAATTTCAGCCACTGCGTCATCATTATTGATAATTGTCATTAATACAGTCGCTCGCGTTGGATCGGCAAGATCAACGACGATAGTTGCGTTGCGAATTTGAAGTGAGCCAACATCAATACTTCGGCCATTTCCAGAATCGCGTTGGGTGTTGGTTGCAGCGTTGAATCCAGCGGCGCACCCACTGAGCAGCAATGTGGTTGCACTGAAAACAATGGCGATTACTAATTGCTTGCGTGGCATATGTAAGGTCCTCTTTTGCTGAAAATTCGCATTTTGATTGGCTTTAGTTACCAGCCTACTTGCGTGGATATTGAAGAATCACCCCACATCCAGCTTGCTTTACAAATTTAGCAGGAGTAAAAATCAGTGGAAAACCCCATTGGCTATTGGGTTTTCGTGGCTTCATTACGGCGTGTCGCATGGTAAACTTGGGTTTCAAGTAATCAAAGGATCAGCATAAATGGCTTATAAAGTCGGGGAAACTGTCGTCTATCCACATCATGGCGCCGCAGATATTATTTCTAAAGAAAAACGAACTATAAAAGGTGAAGAGCGCGAGTATTTAGTTCTTAAGGTTCACCAGAGTGATCTAACGGTTCGAGTTCCGGCTGACAATGTTGATTTAGTCGGCGTGCGCGACGTAACTAGTCAAGCAGGCCTGGAAAAGGTCTATGGCGTTTTGCGTATGCCATATGTAGAGGATCCCGCTAACTGGTCCCGCCGATTTAAGGCAAATACTGAGAAACTTTCTTCCGGAGATGTAATTAAGGTTGCGGAAGTTGTGCGCGACTTATGGCGCCGTTCCCAAAAGAAGCCATTATCAACTGGTGAAAAAAGCATGTTGGCGCGTGCCCGCACGCAGTTAATTAGTGAAATTGCACTAGCTGAAAAAACTGACGAAGTGCGAGCCGGGGAAACTCTTGACGAGGTTCTAGCTTCCTAATGTCAAAGGCTGCTGCTGGAAGAGTGGCGGCAATTATTCCTGCCGCTGGTTTAGGGGTTCGCTTAGGTGCGGATGTTCCAAAGGCATTTTTGGAATTAGGTGGCCTGACCTTATTAACCCGCAGTGCTCATGCAATGAGTGCGGTCGCAGACATCATTATTGCTTCGGTTCCCGAAGATGCACTAGCGCAAGCAAGTATCCAACTTGCCGAAGTGGATGCAGAGATTCACATAGTTGCTGGTGGCGTGCATCGACAAGAGTCAGTTGCAAAAGCTCTTCGTAAAGTTCCAGAAGATGTGACCATAGTTTTAGTGCACGATGCAGCGCGCCCACTTGTCCCAATAAAAGTTGCCCAAGATGTTGTGGCTGCAATCAGAAATGGTGCTAAGGCAGTAATTCCTGTTTTGCCTTTAGTGGACACAATTAAACGGGTGAACAATCAAGGCATTGCCATTGAGACCGTAGATCGAAATCAACTGCGCCGAGTGCAAACTCCTCAGGGATTTGATCGAGCAACATTAGATCTTGCGCACGAAGATCCCGCTGTAGTAGCAACAGATGATGCGGGATTGATGGACGCACTAGGAATAGTGGTCGAAACTGTTGCTGGCGATGAGCGAGCGATAAAGATTACAACCATGGCTGACGTTAGATACGCACTAAGTTTCTTGGAGGATTCACATGAGTGACATTCGAGTTGGTACGGGTGTTGATGTTCACCCTTTGGCCTCAGGGATTCCCATGAACCTAGCTTGCTTAGCATGGCCAGATGAATCTAAAGGCTGTGAAGGTCATTCAGATGGCGATGTTGCAGCGCACGCTACCTGTGATGCGATACTGTCCGCAGCTGGATTAGGTGACTTAGGTTCAATCTTTGGAACCAGTGATCCAAAGTGGGAAGGCGCTTCTGGCGCAACTTTGCTTATTGAAGTTAATCGACTAATTCATGAGGCTGGCTGGCGCATTATTAATGTCAGCGTTCAGGTAATTGCAAATTCTCCAAAAATTGGTTCCCGCCGAGAGCAAGCGCAAGATGCAATGTCAAAAGCACTTTCTGGCGCTCCGGTATCGGTGGCAGGCACTACATCAGACGGCTTAGGACTTACTGGCCGAGGCGAGGGCGTTGCAGCGATAGCTTGCGCATTATTAGAACGAACCTCAGATCGGTAACCTTGAGCCGTGCGACTTTATGACACTGCCACGCGAGCGGTCCGAGAATTCACCCCGTTAATTGACGGCAAGGTGTCGATGTACGTATGTGGCGCGACAGTTCAATCCGCACCACATGTGGGACACATTCGTTCCGGTGTGGCATTTGATGTCTTGGCGCGATGGTTGCGCAACAACGGTAATGAAGTCACACTTGTGCGAAACGTGACAGACATAGATGACAAGATTTTGGGTAAAGAGTCTGTTGAAAATCGTCCGTGGTGGGCAGTTGCAGCGCACTACGAACGGGAATTTCAAAATGCCTACAGCATTCTTGGTTGCATCCCACCAACTGTTGAACCGCGGGCTACCGGGCACATCACGCAGATGATCGAGCTCATGCAGACTCTCATTGAACGTGGCCATGCCTACGAAGCAGATGGCGATGTTTACTTTGAGGTTCGTTCTTTTGCCGACTACGGAAAACTTTCTGGACAAAAAATTGATGATTTGCTTCCCGCTGGTGACTCAGAAGGTGAATCTCGTAAAAAGGATCCACGCGATTTTGCACTTTGGAAATCTGTGAAACCAGGTGAACCCTCATGGCCAACTCCGTGGGGCAATGGACGACCAGGTTGGCACATTGAATGTTCTGCGATGGCGAAGGCATATTTAGGGGATGCTTTCGATATTCATGGTGGAGGTCTTGATTTAGTTTTTCCGCATCATGAAAACGAAGTTGCGCAATCAAAGGCTGCCGGACAAAATTTTGCCAACTTTTGGTTACACAATGCTTGGGTAACAACTGCAGGTGAAAAAATGTCCAAGTCACTTGGAAATTCATTAGTGGTAACGGAAGTAGCAAAACGGGTTCGACCAATTGAATTACGTTGGTATTTAGCCAGTGCGCATTACCGAAGTAATTTGGAATTCTCAGATAGTTCGCTACAAGAGTCCGCAGTTGCATTTCAACGTATTGAAAATTTTGTAATGCGAGCTCACTCAATTGTTGGTGAAGTAGATCTGAAAAGCACACCAATGTGTGCTGATTTTGAAATCGCAATGAACGAGGATCTAAATGTCCCTGCGGCTCTAGCGGCGCTCCACGAAGTGGTGGGTGAAGGAAATACTTTGTTAGCCAACAAGGCCAAGGCAACTGAAATCAAAGGTGCTCTAGCTTCTGTTCGCAAAATGTTAGACATCCTGGGTGTTGATCCGCTTGCTGAGACCTGGAATCAATCGGGTAAAAATACTGAAAATCTCGAAACCGCCCTCGATTACTTTGTGCAACAGGCAATTGCGGTTCGAACCGCGGCAAGAGAGAACAAATCTTTTGAAGCAGCAGATGCAATTCGAGATTCACTTCGCGATGTTGGTATCGCATTAGAAGACACACCAGATGGTGTGCGCTGGAATTTGGAGAAGTAATGGCTGGCAATTCCAAGCGCAAGGGTGCAATTCGAACTTCTAAAAAGGGAGCCAGCGCGGGATCTGGTGGTCAAGGTAAACAAAAACTTGAAGGACGTGGACCAACTCCAAAAGCGACTGAACGCGAAAAGCACCCAGCTGCTAAGCGCCAACGAGCCGCAGTAAAGGCAGCTGAGAAGCGAGGTTCAACTCGAGTAAGTCGTCCGCGTGATCGCGATGGCATCGAATGGGTAGCAGGTCGAAACTCGGTACTCGA
>DJBM01000112.1:444-7709 GCA_002430405.1 Actinobacteria bacterium UBA5976 | reverse complement strand
CGGTACTCGAAGCATTGCGCGCGAACATTCCGGCAAACGCGTTATACATGCAACAGTTCATTGCTGCTGATGATCGAGTTAAAGAAATTTTGCAATTAGCCAACGATCGCGGTCTGCCATTTCTGGAATCACCACGTGGCGAACTAGATCGCAATACGGATGGCGCAGTCCATCAAGGTGTAGCGCTTCGAATTCCGCCCTACTCATATTTGGACCCAATTGATTTACTTGATCAGTCTTTTGATCACGACGAGGCGCCTTTTGTCGTCGCACTTGATGGCGTCACTGATCCGAGAAACTTAGGAGCTGTAATTAGATCCTCTGCAGCCTTTGGTGTTGATGGCGTTTTGGTTGCCGAACGCAGAGCGGCGGGAATGACAGCATCCGCATGGAAAGCCTCTGCTGGGGCAGCGACGCGAGTCCCAGTTTCGCGGGCCATTAATTTAACCCGGACTTTGGTGGAATTCAAACGTGCAGGCTGCACCATCATTGGCCTAGATTCTGACGGTGATTCATTTGTTCAGGACATCAAAGCAGATCTTGCCGCTGGTCCAATTGTTTTGGTAGTTGGCGGGGAAGCAACTGGTATGTCTCGATTAGTTCGCGATACCTGCGATATGGTTGTCTCAATTCCGATGTTTGATGAAACTGAGTCACTAAATGCTGGAGTTGCTGCAGGTATTGCGCTCTACGAAATAGCAAAGATTCGTAATCCGTAACAGATTCAAATCTCGTTTTGGGAAATAAAGATTTGTTTCCTAGAATGATCTAGCGACAACGGAGTCACCTCTGTTGGCCAAGCCTCCTTAGCTCAGTGGTAGAGCGTCGCTCTTGTAAAGCGAATGTCATCCGTTCAAATCGGATAGGGGGCTCCATTTATTACTGAAATTTTCTATTCACTTACGAGGCTGAAAAAGATTTTGGTTTAATCAATTCCTGCACAATCGCGATTCCCAGCAAAACCACGACCGCTCCAACAGGTTCATACCAATGCAACTTCTCTTTCAACAAGATGATCCCAGCCAAAGTTGAAACAACTGGTATCGAATAAGTAACGGTTGACATGGCTACTGCACCGGCGCGTTTCACGATTACAAACCCAATGACTAGGGCAATGCCAGTACCCAACACCCCAAGAGCAGTAATTGCCAAAATTCCAGTAATTGGCCAAGAGGTAATTTCGTGTGGCGAGGCAATCGCAAAAATTGCGCAGATCGCTGCGCCGATGGTTAGTTGCGTAGCAACTGCGCTTATCGGATCAAGATTCATTGGTGTGATTATTTTTCGCGTCCAAATTGCTGAGAACGCATATCCGATTGTGCAAAGTGCGCACGCTGTGTAAGCAAGCCAATTTGCTTGGAAGTTAACGTCCCAAACGCCGAGTAGCACTAACAAACCAAGAAATCCGAGAAGCAATCCACCAACTCGAAACTGAGTGAGTTTTTCTGAAGGCAGTAATAATGCTGCCAATATCGCTGTCCAAAGTGGCATGGTGGAATTCAGCAGTCCGGCAGCAATTGAGGAGATGTAATGAATGGCCCAAGCAAAAATCGTGAAAGGTATTACCTGAGCAAAAACTGATATCAGAGCGAGGTGCTTCACTGCCGGACCACGCACGATAAATTTTCGGCGCGTAACTACGACCATTGAAATTAAGGCCAGTGCGCCAAATCCCATTCGAGCAAAAGTTTGTTCGTACGGATCAAGGAAACTGCTTGCAACCTTGATAAAGAAGAATGAAAATCCCCAAATTGTGGTTAGCAGCAACCAGAGTAAGAGCCATTTTTTAGGGGCCTCAGGGGAAGATGTCACTTGCCTATCTTGTCGCACGCACTTCTATCACTAAGACATGACACCCCCGAGATTGGGGGTGATCGGATTTTTTATGACTACGGTTTAGCATTAGTGATGTGAATGAAGCAATGCGCGCCCTATCAGCTGATAACTCAGGAGTACTACCTGAGCGCGAACAGCAGATACTGGAATTTGAGCGTCATTGGTGGAAATTTGCTGGCGCGAAAGAACAGGCGATTCGGGAACAGTTTGATATGTCTGCCACGCGCTATTACCAAGTTCTCAATGCTTTAATTGATCACCCGCTAGCTCTTGCCTTCGATCCAATGCTGGTCAAGCGACTGCAACGCATGCGCGCCGCACGCCAACGGGCACGCTCGGCTCGTCGTTTAGGTATCGAACTTAAGAACTAGGTTTGACGCATGACGGGCAAACAAACTTTCAACCAAAGATTCACCATCCCATTCATTGTTATCGTGATGACAATTTCTGGATTATTTCTTGTTGGTAACATGCTTTGGAAATCTGGCTCGGATCCAGTCGCTGAACCCGTCACCGAAGCTAGCGCTAGTTCGCAGACAATAAATCCAGTTCCAGGACCAATTGATGATGGAGTTGATCCGAATCTTGATGCCAACGGTCGATTGCCAGTAATAATCCTAAATGGCACGGATACCGCAGGCTTAGCTAAAACAATGGGTGATGAGCTTGCTATCGCTGATTGGGTTGTGGAAGAAACTGCAAACTGGACAGGCGCACCATTGAGTGAAACCACGATTTTCTATCCAGAATTGGGTCTTAGCTCAGCCGAAGAATTAGCAACTCAAACCGGCGGAATTATGGTTGCGGCAACCGCAGAAATGAGTAAAACTGCGCTGACTTTGGTAATTATTAAATAGTTAACCTGCCAAGCGATTTCTTTGCAATCAGCGATGGGTACTCCCGAAATTGCTTTTTGTCATTCTCCTGATAAAGTTTTCGAACGGTCGTGGTTTACCACCTCCAAAAATTAAATAACCTCATCCAGAGGGGCAGAGGGAACGGCCCGTTGAAGCCCCGGCAACCACCGCATAATCAAAAATTATGCGCCACGGTGCCAATTCCGACTGAAAACACTGATGTGTTTTCAGACAGATGACGAAAGGCAAGTTATTTTATGTCACTAACCATAGATCGAATAGATACCGCGCCATTTGGAGCAGCAACTCACCTGGTTTGTCGGGCTTGCGGCGCACACGCAAAACTTGGGGCAGATTATTCATGTTGGGAATGTTTTGGCCCACTTGAAGTTGCCTACGACTTTGGCACCGTAACTCGAGAGCAGATTCAATCTGGACCGTTTTCAATTTGGCGCTACGCGCCGCTGTTGCCGGTGCCAGCAAACATTGCGCAGTCTCGCAACTTGGCGCCTGGAATGACTCGGCTGCATCGCGCCGACAATCTGGCCAAAGCACTTGGCATTACCGGAACGCTTTGGGTTAAGGATGACAGTGGTAATCCAACTCATTCATTTAAGGATCGAGTTGTTGCCGTTGCGCAAAGCGCTGGAATCCAACTGGGTTTCAAAACATTAGCCTGCGCGTCAACCGGAAACTTAGCTCACGCAGTTGCCGCGGCGGCTGCTAGAGCGGGACAAAATTCTGTTGTGCTTGTTCCGTCCAATTTGGAACAACACAAAATTCAGGCAACTGCGGCTTACAACGGACACGTCATCGGAATCGAGGGAAATTACGACGATGTGAATCGCCTATGTGGCGAACTTATCGGAGAGGCAGTATCTGCTAACTGGGGATTTGTAAATGTTAATTTGCGTCCTTATTACGCAGAGGGTTCAAAAACGGTTGGGTACGAAATTGCCGAGCAACTTGGCTGGCGCCTTCCGGATCAAGTTGTTATCCCAGTTGCATCTGGAGCGCTTCTTACCAAAGTAGATAAAGGCTGGCGCGAGTTTGTTGAACTTGGGTTAGTTGAAGGTAAGCCTTGGAGAGTGTTTGGAGCGCAGGCAACAGGATGCAATCCAGTTTCTGCTGCATGGGCAAATGGCCAAGAAGTAGTTCGGCCAGTAAAACCTGACACCATTGCAAAATCACTTGCGATTGGAAATCCAGCAGATGGCCCCTATGCACTGGATGCAGTCCGCAGAACTAATGGCGCAGTCGGTGACGTTACTGATGACGAAGTGGTTGAAGGTATCCGAATGCTCGCAGAATACGAAGGTATTTTTGGTGAGACTTCGGGTGGGGTAACAGTTGCAGTAACACGCAAGTTATTGGCTCAAGGTTTACTCGATCCCACAGCAGAGACAGTGATCGTAAACACTGGTGAAGGCCTAAAGACGCTTGATGCCGTTGCAACTGGCAATGGTTTTTCTGCAACAATTTCTCCAAATGTCGAATCCGTAGCAAAAGTAATCGAAGGTGCATGATGAGCGTTACAGTCCGAGTCCCAACCATTCTGCGGGCATATGTCGGCGACAAATCGACGGTTGAAATTGAGCCAAATCCGCAAACTCTGCAAGGTGTCTTAGATGCGTTGGAAGCTTTAGCCCCGGGAATCTTGCAGCGCGTGATTTCAGACACTGGCGAATTGCGACGATTCGTCAATGTATATGTCAACGACGACGATGTTCGATTCCTGGAAGGGTTAAATAGCCCAACTCCCTCTGGTGTGACAGTTTCGATTGTTCCGGCGGTTGCTGGCGGGTAAATCCATTTTTTTGTCGAAATCTAGCAAGTAAAAACCATTAACTACGGCGATTTTGTGGAAAGTGGCAAATTTGGCTGGCAATAGTGCCGTAGTGTTATTAATGGTCGAAGGCAAGCAATTCGTTAGAGAGCAAGACTCGAAGACAAAGATTCGCGAGCACGATGCGAACTCTCACCTTGGTGGGCAGGGAGCAAGACCCGAAGCGGCAAACGTCGCTTCGACCCATTAAGAAAAGAGATGCCATGTTAGGCACAGTCAAGTGGTTCAACCAGGAAAAGGGCTATGGCTTCGTAGAAGTTGATGGCACTGATCGCGATGTATTCCTTCACTACTCAGCAATTGAAGTAGACGGATTCAAGACCCTGGAACAGGATCAGCGAGTTGAGTTCGAAATCGGAGAAGGCCCAAAGGGTCCTCAGGCAGAGCACGTTCGCCCGGTTTAATTAACTCATTAAAACAAAAGACCCGGTTTACCCCGGGTCTTTTGTTTTGGCTAAAAGAGTGAATCTGGGGTTCCTGTAGTTCTATCTGCACTGCGAAATAGGCTTGGGGCATGTCAGATCGCGATGAATTACGTCAGCAAATTATTGATAAAGCAGTTGTTCACGGAAAAGTAATTCTTTCCAGTGGCAAAGAAGCTGATTACTACGTGGACTTGCGTCGAGTAACTTTAGATTCACATGCTGCACCGATAATTGGGCGCGTGATGTTGGAACTAAGTAAAGATTTAGATTTCGATGCTGTTGGCGGCTTAACTCTTGGCGCGGATCCAGTTGCCACAGCTATGCTGCACGCTGCTGCTGCCCAGGGTCGAAACTTAGATGCATTTGTAGTTCGCAAAGCGGAAAAGGCTCACGGTTTGCAACGACGTATTGAGGGACCTGATGTTAAGGGTCGCCGAGTACTTGCAGTTGAAGACACCAGCACTACTGGTGGGTCAGTGTTAACTGCAGTAGAAGCACTTCGCGAAGCGGGCGCTGAAGTAGTCGCGGTAGCAGTAATTGTGGAACGTGCCGCAGCGCCTGCAGTTGAAGCTGCCGGACTCAAATATCTTTACGCCTACAACTTGCCAGACTTGGGACTTTAGCTTTTTCGTTTGTGTCTAATGACTTCCACTGCAACTGGAATCAAGCTAAGTAAAACGATTCCAATGGCAACAAAGTCGATGTTGTCCTTTATGAACGGAATACTTCCCAGGAAATATCCAGCCAAGGTCATCGAGCAAACCCAAATGATGCCACCGATCGTGCTGAAAGTTGCGTAAGTTTTGTAGTCCATTCGAGCAACCCCAGCCATTGCAGTAATGACAGATCGTACGATTGGCACAAATCGGGCTAACACGATTGCCCGCGAACCATGTTTTTCAAAAAAGTTTTGAGTCGTTACAACATATTCAGTTTTGAACAGTTTTGAGTCTGGGCGATTGAATAATTTTGGCCCAACTTTCGCACCAGTCCAGTACCCCAACAAGTTACCTGCGATTGCGCAGACACTCATCAGCAACAGCGCTATGGCTAATGGTGTCGTAATGAAGTTACTGGCGATTAACATGCCAACAATGAAAAGAAGCGAATCGCCAGGCAAAATTACGCCAACGAGCAGACCACATTCGATGAATAAAATTAGGCAAGCGGCGAACAGCGCCAGGGAACCAAAACCCTTTAATAGACCTTCGGGATCAAGTAACCCAGCGGTTTGAATTGATGTGGCTAATTGAAAATAGGTAGTTGCAATCACCCTATGACTTTACCCGTGGCACAATAAAGACACAGGTAGCGGCGATGCCAAAGCCAAAAATTTTTAACTAGGAGCGTAATTATGCCGATTGCTAGCCCAGAGGTTTACCACGAGATGCTCGATCGGGCTAAAGCGGGCGCTTTTGCCTATCCGGCAATTAACTGCACGTCATCCCAAACAATCGTTGCTGCTATTCGCGGATTTGCTGAGGCTCAATCAGACGGCATAGTTCAAGTTTCTTGGGGTGGCGCAGAATTTGCGTCAGGTCAAGGTATCAAAGACATGGCTATTGGCGCCGTTGCTCTGGCAGAGTTTGCGCACGCAGTAGCCAGAGGTTACGGCGTGAACATTGCATTGCACACCGATCACTGTCCAGCAGAAAAACTTGATGGTTTTATGCGACCACTTGTCGCAATTTCTGCCGATCGTGTAAAAAATGGCCAAGAGCCACTATTTCAATCACATATGTGGGATGGCTCGGCAGTTTCTATGAAAGAAAACTTAGCTATTGCCGATGAAATGTTGGATAAGTGCGCTGCCGCTCGAACTGTTTTAGAAATTGAAATTGGCGTAGTTGGCGGCGAAGAAGATGGTATCGAGGCATCCCATGATGCAAAGCTGTTTTCAACCCCCGAAGACGCATTGGCTATGGCAGATCGGTTAGGCCTCGGCGAGCGCGGCAGGTATTTAGTAGCAGCAACTTTTGGAAATGTGCACGGCGTCTACAAGCCTGGCAACGTCGTACTAACGCCGGGCATTTTGAAAGAACTTCAAGATGCAGTTCAGGCAAAGCACAATACTAAAGACAAGCCACTCGATTTGGTTTTTCATGGTGGATCTGGTTCGTTGCTCTCAGAAATTCGCGAGTCACTGGACTATGGCGTTATCAAAATGAACATTGATACTGACACGCAATATGCGTTCACTCGTCCGGTTGCGGACCACATTTTCAAGAACTACGACGGCATCCTAAAGATTGATGGCGAAGTTGGAAATAAGAAGATGTACGATCCACGTGCGTGGGGTAA
>DJBM01000112.1:0-276 GCA_002430405.1 Actinobacteria bacterium UBA5976 | reverse complement strand
GACGGCATCCTAAAGATTGATGGAGAAGTTGGTAACAAGAAGATTTATGATCCGCGTGCATATGGAAAAGCTGGTGAAGCTGGCATGGCCGCTCGCGTAGTTCGTGCCTGTGAAGACCTTCGCTCTACTGGAACGCAGATCAAGTAATGAGTATTGGACAAGATTTACTTGATGGTCCGCCGCCGACACTTCTACCAACTGACAATCGCGCACTTGAAGCAATCGCTGCTGGCAAGTCACCTGAAGCTGTAGCGGCAGAATTTCCGGAAAGCAGTT
>DJBM01000034.1:1566-3299 GCA_002430405.1 Actinobacteria bacterium UBA5976 | reverse complement strand
GATCCCCGTTACGCGCGTTGGGCTCTATGTACCTGGTGGTAATTATGTTTATCCAAGCAGCGTAATTATGAATGTAGTGCCAGCTCAGATTGCTGGTGTGGAATCTTTAGTAGTTTGCTCGCCACCACAAAGTGATTTTGGTGGTTGGCCACATCCCACAATTCTGGCTGCGTGCGCGTTACTTGGTGTGACTGAGGTTTAC
Source organism: Actinobacteria bacterium UBA5976 (assembly GCA_002430405.1). GTDB lineage: Bacteria > Actinomycetota > Actinomycetes > S36-B12 > UBA5976 > UBA5976. The sequence continues at coordinate 3,097 of DJBM01000034.1, read as the reverse complement.
GCAGCAGGAGGCGCCCAAGCAGTAGCGCTTATGGCGTATGGCAGTTCGGGTCCAATTGAAATTGAACCGGTATACCTAGTCACTGGTCCAGGCAACATGTATGTCACAGCAGCGAAACGAATGCTAAAAGGTTTTATCGGAATTGATTCAGAAGCGGGCCCAACTGAAATTGCAATTTTGGCTGATGATTCTGCCAACCCCGAGTTTGTAGCTGCCGACTTAATTAGCCAAGCCGAGCATGATGTTGTTGCCGCATCCGTATTAGTAACAGCTAGTCAAGAACTTATCGACAAAGTACGCAACTGCCTAGAGCGGCAAGTGCCGTTGAATATGAATGCTGATCGAATTCGCATTGCATTAACCAGTCAGCAAAGTGCTTTTGTTTTGGTAGACGATTTAGATCATGGCCTAGCGGTTGTTGATGCGTATGCTGCTGAGCACTTAGAAATTCATACCCATGATGCTGCAGCAGTTGCCCGGCGAGTCAAGAACGCCGGCGCAATTTTCGTTGGAGATTGGTCCCCAGTTTCACTTGGCGACTACGCTGCTGGTTCTAATCACGTCCTTCCAACTGGTGGCTGCGCTTGCCACTCTTCAGGCTTATCGGTGCAATCATTTTTACGAGGCATTCACTACGTTGAATATGATGAGCGGGCCTTGCGGGAAATTGCTGAAACTGTAGTCACGCTTGCTACTGCAGAAGGCTTACCTGGTCACGCGGCGGCAATTGAGATTCGTTCCCGATGACATTAAGTGAAGCTGCCCGCCATAAAAGTAGTGAGTTGCCAATTCGCGCAGACCTCGTCGGACGCTCACCTTATGGCGCGCCCCAACTTGATGTGCCAGTTCGCCTTAATACCAACGAGAACCCTTTTGATCCGTCACCTGAGTTAGTAGCCGAGTTGAGTCGAGTGATTGCGCAAGTTGGCTCCAGATTAAATCGCTACCCAGATCGAGATGCAAATTTACTTCGCGCTGATTTAGCAACTTATCTGGCTACCGAAAGTCAAGTTAAATTGACGAGCGAAAATATTTGGCCAGCAAATGGCTCTAATGAAGTAATGCAGCAATTACTTCAACTATTTGGTGGACCAGATAAAAAATTAGTAACTTTTGATCCGACATATTCGATGTACGAGGATTATTGTCGCAATGCCTTCACAAAGTATGAAACAGTTTCCCGTAAACCAGATTTTGAGATTGACTTTGAAGTTATTAATCAAGTGATTGCTTTGCACCCTGACATCATCGTGCTAACTTCGCCAAACAATCCAACAGGTACCGTGGTCGGGCAATTAGAAATTGAATATTTGTTGGAGAATTTTTCTGGCGTCGTAATAATTGATGAGGCTTACGCTGAATTTCGAGCGCCAGGAACCCCAAGTTCAATAATCAACATTCAAAATCATCCACTACTAGTCGTGACGCGCACTATGAGTAAGGCCTTTTCTTACGCCGGCGCTCGAATTGGCTACGCAGTAGCTGACCCGAAAGTTATTGCAGCATTACAACTTGTTCGATTGCCTTACCA
>DJBM01000034.1:0-1404 GCA_002430405.1 Actinobacteria bacterium UBA5976 | reverse complement strand
GAACTAGCAAACTGGTTAGTTGCTTCTGGGTTTGAAATTGCGGCAAGCGGGGCAAATTTCATACTTTTTGGAACCTTTAGTGATCGAAATTTAATTTGGGAAAAACTTGTTGAGCAAGGGGTATTGATTCGCCAAACCGGCCCCGCAGGCTGGTTGCGGGTAAGCATTGGAACTCCGCAGGAAAATTCGCTATTCAAGACTGCATTGCTTAAAGTTACTTCTAACTGAATAGAAAGTGGCTACCATGGCAGGCACAGCAAGCACTCCACGCACAGCACGTATCGAGCGGGCAACAAAAGAGAGTTCAGTTCTGGTCGAATTAAACCTTGATGGCACAGGACAGATAGAGATTAATACTGGCGTGCCATTTTTTGATCACATGCTTTCGCAATTAGGCCGACATGGTGGATTTGACCTCAAGGTGGAAACCAAGGGTGATGTAGATGTTGATTCACATCACACTGTGGAGGACACCTCCCTTGCTTTGGGCGAAGCGATTCGAACTGCGCTGGGGGATAAAGTCGGCATTCGCCGATTCGGTGACGCTTATGTGCCACTTGATGAGACTGCCTGTCACGCCGCAGTCGATCTTTCCGGTCGTCCTTACTTAGTTCATGAACAACCTGAAATTGTTGAGTTGATCGGAACTTTTGACACCACATTGATTCGTCACATCTGGGAGTCCATAATCGCTACTGCCCAAATATGTATTCACATCAGAATTCTCAGTGGTCGAAATGCTCATCACGTAAGTGAGGCTCAATTCAAAGCAGTCGCGCGAGCACTTCGAGACGCGGTAGCTCTTGATCCGCGGGTAATTGACGTTCCTTCTACTAAGGGAAGTCTCTAGCTCGTGACCTCCGTAGTAATTCTGGATTACGGATCTGGAAATGTTCGATCCGCCCAGCGCGCGCTCGAAACAACGGGGGCAACGGTTTCAATTTCTGCTGATTTCGATGAGGCAATGAACTGCGATGCGCTGTTAGTTCCAGGTGTTGGCGCGTTCGCATCTTGTATGGCTGGTTTAAAGAATGTGCGTGGTGATCAAATAATTGGTCGTCGCTTAGCGGGCAGCAGACCAGTACTTGGAATATGTGTTGGGATGCAGGTGTTATTTGAAAAAAGCACTGAACATGCGCCATCAGGCTTTCATGCTGGATTAAATGAGTGGCCAGGAACTGTAGATCAATTGACTGCGCCAGTTTTGCCTCACATGGGTTGGAATACCGTTTCCTGCGCCCCGAAATCGCAAATGTTTATTGGAATTGAGGAAGAGCGATTCTATTTCGTCCATTCATTTGCAGCGCGAAATTGGGAATTGGATCCGCACGAAAAATTGACTGCTCCAAAAGTGTCGTGGTCCAATCATGGTGAAAACTTTGTTGCCGCTGTTGAAAACGGTCC
>DJBM01000130.1:2632-2775 GCA_002430405.1 Actinobacteria bacterium UBA5976 | reverse complement strand
GTGGGATTGAGCGAGACGGATGCTCGCAACGCCTTGATTAATGCCGGTTTCTTAGTGCAAGTAGTCATGCAAGAAAACGGCGCAGTTGCACCTGGAACTGTATTTGCCCAAGCTCCAGCTGCAGGCGAGTTAACACTCGAGGG
>DJBM01000130.1:0-2289 GCA_002430405.1 Actinobacteria bacterium UBA5976 | reverse complement strand
CCGACTCCGACGCCGACTCCGACTCCGACTCCGACGCCCTAGCCGTCACCATCACGGCACCATAGCAGTTCAAAAATTCATCTAGACTTGCGTTCGTGACGCGCATTCTAGTTATTGATAACTACGACAGTTTCGTTTTCAACATAGTTCAGTACTTGGCCCAGCTTGGGGCCAAAGTTGATGTGAAGCGAAACGACGAAGTTAGTGTTGCGCAAGCTCAGGAATACGATGGGATCTTGCTCTCTCCTGGTCCAGGTGCACCAAGTGATGCTGGTATTTGTAACGACATCGTGAGAGAACTCGGCGGCGTAGTTCCCATTTTTGGGGTGTGCTTAGGTCATCAAGTGATTGCTGAAGTTTTTGGTGCCACCGTTTCGCAAGCACCTGAATTACTTCACGGAAAAACTTCGCAAGTGTTTCACACAAATCAAGGCGTACTAGCGAACTTACCTTCACCATTTGTAGCTACGCGTTACCACTCACTTGCAGTCGAACGTGAGAGCGTTCCTGCGATTTTAGAAATTACCAGCGAGACTGATTCGGGAGTTGTCATGTCACTTCGGCATCGTGAATTGGACATCGAAGGCGTGCAGTTTCATCCTGAATCGGTATTAACCCAAGGTGGACACAAAATGCTCGCTGAGTGGTTAGTTCGTTGTGGTGACTTAAGCGCACGAGAACTTGCTGAAGGATTACAACCAGTAATTCCAAACTAGGAATCTTGAAATTTACTATTGTTCGATTGAGCCTTTCCAGGCGGGGATTGTGACTTCATTCATAATCGAAATATCAAAGCCCAAGTTAAATCGATCTACGTATTCGCGATAAAGCAAAACTCCGGGTTCGCTGTTTAATGCTTGTTGGAGTTCTGAAATATTTCCTACCGCAATAACAACAAACGGTGGACTGTAAACCCGCCCCTGCAATGACAAGGTATTGCCGACACATCGAATTGCAGATGTGCTGATGACGCGTTGGTCCATAACTTGAATTGCAGTGGCGCCACCTCGCCACATTGCATTTACTACCGCTTGCACATCTTGTTGGTGAACCACTAGATCATCTGGGGAAATTCCTGAAGCGATAGGAGCTCCAAGTTCACGAGGTGCATCATTTAAAGATATTTTTAGGGCTGCTCCAGTGACTGGGGTTAATCCCGTGATTTGCTCCAAAGCTACAATTTGTGAACTCAGTACTGGATCGACATTGACTAAGGACAGCTCATTTACTTCGCGGGAAAGAGTTTCGACCTCGCCCTGCAGCACGGCAACTTTGTTAGCTCGATCTAAAACTAAACTGCGAAGGTCTTCCAGGCCGCCCGTTCGAATATCTGTACCATTTGCTGTTATTCCGCTGGCTACAAAAAGGAAGCCCGCGAGCGCAGCAGAACTCGTGACAAAAATTGATTTGGCTCGACGGGTTAATCCTCCGTTTGGGTTATCCACAGGATATCCACTGCTGGGGAGAAATTACATCCATGTTGTTTACCGCCAGCGAGTGGCAAGTGCAAATCCAACACCGATAAATCCAAATCCCACAATTATGTTGGTTAGATTGCCCAAATCAGACATTATTGGGACTTGCGTACCAATTAAGTAGAACACCACTATCCACAGCAGACCCAAAATAAACATGGTAACCATGGTTGGGACTAGCCAAACTGGATTTCCTACCTTGAAGGATTCTGGCACCTTTGCAGGCGGCGGGGTGTAATCGGGTTCCTTGGACTTGCGCGACTTTGACTTAGGCATGATTAAACCTTACCTGTATTTTCTGTTGACTTCGCAAATGCTTGGCCCAGGCAAATTGCAATGTAGGCACGCCAATTTTTAGTTGCTAAATTACTCGCGCGATCGTAGCAAAAATCAGCAAAGCCAAAATTCCACTAGTTCCTAAGGTGTGGATTCGATCTCGGTTTAGCCGGGTACCTTTGGTAAATATGTAGGCAACGCCAGCGCCTACTAAGGCTCCGCCAAAATGAGCGCGCCAATCAATACCAGGTTGAACGAAGCCGATAACTACGTTGATACCGAGCAAAATCAATAGTTGAGAAACGTCAGCTTTTAGTTGGCGGCCAATAACAATCGTGGCGGTAATCATTCCAAAAATTGCGCCGCTGGCACCTACTGAAACTGTGTTGATTGGTGAGAACCAGTACGAAGCAACACTGCCACCCAAGGCAGCTAGGAAATACAGCGCACCGAAGCGCAAATATCCCAAGGTTCGCTCAAGTTGTGGACCGAGCCAATAAAGCGCATACATGTTAAAGAGCAAGTGCAATATGCTGCC
>DJBM01000018.1:3085-6428 GCA_002430405.1 Actinobacteria bacterium UBA5976 | reverse complement strand
CCACGTCATGGCGATTCTCGAATCGTAAATGTTGGATCTCGCGGCGCATTTCGCGGTGAACCAGTAAGTCCCGCATACGGCGCCAGCAAAGCAGCGATCGTTGCGTTTGGTCAATCAATTGCTAAGGCGCTAGCACCAGAAGGGATTGGCGTCACGACATTAGCGCCAGGATTTGTGGATACTGAAATGGCAGCGGTATTGCTTGATGGTCCAACCGGCGATGACATTCGTAATCAAAGTCCGTTTGGTCGCGTAGCAGAACCAGATGAACTTGCGCGGGCGATTTATTTCTTGGCTTCTAGAGATTCGTTGTGGGCAAGTGGCGCAGTCCTAGATTTCAACGGCGCTTCATACTTACGTATGTAATTTTTATATTTTTGGAGAAGTAAAGTCTGCCGGAAGATCGCCGGTGCGCTTCAAGCGCGAAATCGCAGCTACTTCCAATGGCGAAATTGGTCCAAGAGCAAGGCGCATCGCTCGCAAAAGTCCACGAGTAATCGGTCCGGCTACTCTTAAACTCTTTCCCTTTAGTCCAAGCATTACTTGCAGGTCTTCAGGTATCGAGGCGACTGCGCCATCAAACATTCGGTCATACGCAATTAACGCGGTCCGCGATAACGGCGGCTTGCGAATAAATTCCACAACTCGCTTCGTGGTTTCGTTAGTTGAAAGAATTCCCTCGTCTTTGTATCTTTTTATTTCGGCTTTTAATTCAGCGCGCGACATTGGGGCATTAGTAAGTCCAAGAGGCATAACTGATTTCGACCACTGGGAAACGTATTCATCGGCTCCACCGGGAATTTTCTCTTCGCCGAATAATTCATGTGTTGTTAAGAATGAATCAGTAAATGCGATGTGGACCCAAGCAAGTAAATCTGGATCTGCCGCTTTGTAATCCTTCGTGATCCCCGCTCCATTCACATACTGACCTTTTACGTGATCATGCATGCGATTTACCCGAGCTGATTCAGCTTCCAAGGCCTCTGCGGATCCGAATGTTGCAATTGTTAACCACCTAGTAGTTCCTGCTAGGCGACCAAGTGGATCATGCTCGTACCTGGAATGTTGTTCTACCCCAGTGAGACTTCCTGGGTGGAGCGCTTGCATTAATAATGCGCGAATTCCGCCGATTAAAGTAGCAACGTCCCCGTGTACAACCCATGGTGCATCGTGCGGGAGATAAAGTCCTCGGGTTTCCCCCGACTCAACGGCTGCCATCCAAGGTGGAACGCCATCTTCGGTGTTTGTGATGATGCGGCGAAATCTGGTGCCAAAGCGTTCTTGTAACGCATTTGTCGCCACGCGATTTCTCCTTAGCTTTAACGTTGTCTCATAAATCTACGAGAAGAACGCTGCTATCGCAGAACTTAATTATTGCGTGCATGCACGGAGAGTACAAAGTGGCAAAATGTTGAGTATGGATTATGAAGAAATTTTTGATTTGCTGGATCAACACTTTTCTAGTTACAAACTTGATAAGAACATCCCAGGAATTGCATATGGCCTAATCAAGGATGGTGAGCTTGTACACGCCAGAGGATTTGGTGAAACAGTAATTGATTCTGGTGAGTGTCCAAATCAAAAAAGTGTTTTTCGAATTGCTTCCATGACCAAGAGTTTTACCGCAATGGCAATTTTGTTACTTCGCGATCGAGGTCGACTTCGACTAGATGATGACATCACCATTTACTTGCCTTGGACCGACAGTATTGGAATTCCAGACTTTGGCCATCCCATAACTATTCGGGACTTGCTAACTATGAACGCTGGATTTCCAACAGATGATCCATGGGGCGATCGCCAAGAAAGTTTAGAAATCGAGTCATTTGATGACTTGGTAAGCCAAGGCCTTTCTTTCACTCGGGCGCCACGCATGGGCTTTGAGTATTCAAACCTCGGCTATGCACTTCTTGGCCGAATCATTACTGTGACTAGTGGCGTTGATTATCTAGAGTTTGTTGCAAATGAAATTCACGCACCGCTAGAAATGTCATCAACCACATTCCATCAATCAAATGTGGTGCCAGCGCAATTCGTACAAGGTTATGCAGAATTTGCTTCGGGTTTTGTGCCTGAGCCGTTAACTATTCCTGGAGCATTTAGTCCTATGGGTGGTTTGCTGAGCAGCGTTGCCGATCTTGCTAAGTGGGTTGCTGGTTTTCAGTCTGCCTGGAATGAATCGTCACTGCATCCATTGCAAAAGTGGAGTCGGCGCGAAATGCAAGAGCCGCAACGACATGCTCGCACCGCTGCTTCACATGATGACCATGCAAACAAAATTAAGTCAATAACAACTTCATATGCTTTTGGACTTATGGTGGACGGCGATTCAATCTTGGGCCGCTTCGTTTCGCACAGTGGTGGCTACCCGGGTTTTGGCTCTCACATGCGTTGGCATCCAGCATCTGGTTGGGGAATCGTGGCATTGGGTAATCGCACTTACGCGCCAATGGTCTTTGCTGCCAGTGAGGCACTTGCCATGATTGTTCGAGACTTCGTTGCGCCGAAAATTATTACCGAATCTGATGTTTGGCAGGAAACTGCCGCTGCAATGTCATTAGTCGAAAAATTAATCACTGCATGGGATGACGCGATTGCAGACCAAAACTTTGCGAGCAACATGGACCTTGATCAACCGCGCTCGGAACGAGCAACTGCAATTGCTGGCGTTATGAATGGTGGTTCTGGCGTTACTCGGGTAGCTGGAAGTATGACTTCAAATACTCCAGCGCATGGAAAGTGGCTAGTTTCAAGTGAATCTGGACTAATTGAACTTGAGTTACTGATGAGTCCGACTCGTCCAGCAAAAATCCAGTCTTTAAAAGTGGCAAAAGCCCCAGATGAGTAAAGCATTCCCAGCAGTTGTCTAAGATTAAGAACGTGCTCATTCAAGCGCACCGATGTACCGAGAGATTTTAGATGTTCAAGCCAAGTGGGAAAAAAGCAGCAAACTCTGACCATGCAACTAAAGCTGGAACTCCCGCTCTAGTACTTGGCGCAACTGGAGTGGTGTTCGGCGACATCGGCACCAGTCCGATTTATGCAATGAAGCAGACTTTTATCATTTCTGGTGCTGAGCCAGATCAGATTTATGGCATCGCATCGATGATCTTTTGGGCTTTGATGCTAGTTGTTTCATTAAAGTACTTAACCTTTGTTATGCGAGCTGACAATAAAGGCGAAGGTGGAATGCTCGCTTTACTATCACTCATGCCAGAGCACATTCGGGCACCAAAGTCGAGGAGGCATCTAGCGCTTCTTATTTTGGTATTGATTGGTACCAGTCTGCTTTTTGGTGAGGGTGGGTTGACCCCTGCGATCAGCGTGCTTTCAGCAACCGAAG
>DJBM01000018.1:0-3027 GCA_002430405.1 Actinobacteria bacterium UBA5976 | reverse complement strand
GCATTATTAAATCCTGACTTAGACGTGGTTGCGGTCCCAGCTACCGTTTTAATTTTGGCGATTTTATTTGCAATGCAATCCCGCGGCACCGAAACAATTGGAAAGTTTTTTGGTCCAGTAACATTTGTCTGGTTTGTTCTCATTGGCTCCTTAGGTATTTTCCGAATTTTGCAGGAACCTGAGGTAATCAAGGCGCTTTCGCCAACGTATGCAATTCAATACTTCATGAATAGTGGCCTGAATTCACTCTTTGTATTGGCAGCAGTAATCCTCGTAGTAACTGGCGCCGAGGCGCTTTACACCGACATGGGTCACTTTGGTGCTAAGCCAATTCGGATTGCTTGGGCAATTATTGTTGGCCCAGCCTTGGTCTTGAGTTATCTTGGCCAAGCTGCAGTATTAATAAACGATCCAGCAGCAATCTCTAATCCATTCTTTGCGCTTGCACCAAACAAAACTATGACTTTGATTTTGGTAATTGTTGCTACGGCGGCAACCATTGTTGCCTCGCAAGCCTTAATCACTGGAGTGTTTTCTCTTTCCCGCCAAGCTGTGCAATTGGGATTATTCCCTCGACTAACGATTCGTCACACCAACGCCGATCAAGAGGGTCAGATTTATGTTCCTGTTGCAAACTGGTTAGTGGGATTTGTAAGTATTGCATTAGTGATTGCGTTTCAATCATCTTCTGCTCTGGCAAGTGCCTATGTATTAGCTATTGCTGGAACAATGACAGTAACCACAATTGCTTTCACAATTGTGGCGCGTCAGATCTGGAAATGGCCTATCTGGAAGATTGCGCCACTAACTGCGATTTTTCTTACTCTAGATCTAATTTTCCTAACTGGGACTGCAACGCGATTCTTTGATGGTGGCTGGGTTCCAATTGTTTTTGGATCACTTATCTTGGGGTTGATGTTAATTTGGCGAGCTGGCAATAGGGCGCTGAATCAAAAAATGCGCGACTCCAGCCGAACTTGGCAAGAGATCTATGCTGGATGTGAGTCCGGTGACATTGCAATGGTTCCTGGAGTTGGGATTTTCTTAGCATCCCCAGCTGAAGTTGTGCCATCGGCTTTGATCTCTCATGTGACAATCATGCACTCTTTACCTGAATCTGTAATTGTCGTAACAGTTAAATCCGATACCCAGCCGATCAGTAACACTCCAGTTTTGGTGGATCACATAACTGATCGTCTTTGCTTAGTGACGATTTTCTCTGGATACATGGAAACGATTGTGATTCCTGAGGTGCTACAACGTGAAGTTCTATCAAGTGGGGTTGAAGAAAAAGCAACCTACTACTTATCTGAGCGTCACTTCTTGGCTTCTGAGACCGGCAGTTTAGGAAAACGGACTGAGAATATCTTTGAAATTCTGCACCGTAACGCAGTGTCGCCAACTCAGTACTACGGACTGCCTTATGGCCGAGTAATAACAATTGGCACTCGTATCGATTTATAAGAGTTAATACTAAAGCCCGCTCTCAATTCTGAGGGCGGGCTTTAGTTTTTAGATTTACTTGCCGGCGTTTAACATCTCAATCCGTAGATCGGCTGTTGCCTTGTGAGCAGACATTCCTTCAAACCCAGCAATTGCTGAGTTGTGCGGAGCTACCTGCATTGTGGATTCGCGAGTTGAGGTTTGGTAAGTGACCGGCTTTAGGAAGCGACCTACTGATAATCCCGAGGTGTACTTAGCGCCACCACCAGTTGGAAGCACATGGTTAGTTCCAGTGGTTCCCTTATCAGCGTAGGAAACTGTGGACCATTCACCAATAAACAATGAGCCATAGTTCTTCAGGTGCTTTAAGTAATAGTCGTTGTCACTAGTCAAGATTTCCAGGTGCTCTGGTGCCAAAGTATCCATAACTTCGATGGCATCATCTGGTGTCTTAACTAAATAAACCGTGCCATAGTCACGCCAGGCTGGGCCTGCGATGTATTCCGTGGAAAGTTCTGCTAATTGGCGCTTCACTTCCAGGATGACTGCCATTCCCAATTCACGAGATGTCGTAACAAGTGATGCCGGGGACTGCATACCGTGCTCAGCCTGACCCAATAGATCGCAAGCAACCATGCGAGCATCCGCTGTGTCATCAGCAATAACAGCAACTTCGGATGGTCCAGCAAGCAGATCGATACCGACGCGACCGAACAACTGACGCTTTGCTTCAGCAACGTATGCATTACCTGCACCAACCAAAATGTCTACGGGCTTTTCCCCAAGTAGGCCAAAGGTCATCGCAGCTAATGCTTGCACGCCACCAAGGATGAAAGTGCGGTCTACACCGGAAAGGTATGCCGAGTAAAGAACTGCATCATTGCCACCTGCTTCAGACATCGGCGGAGTGCATGCCATCGTCATTGGGACACCGGCAACTTTTGAAACACCAACAGTCATAAATGCCGAAGAAAGAATTGGGAAGTTACCTGCTGGCAAGTAAGCACCAACACGTTCGATTGGGATGTACTTTTGACCCAACACAACACCAGGTGTGGTTTCAAGTTCGAAGTCAACTAAGTGCTTGCGAGTTTCTTTTGCAAACATCTTGGTGCGCTCGGAACCAATTTCTAGAGCCTTGCGAAGTTCTGGCGAAAGCTTGTCACCGGTCTTTGCCAAGTCGGCTGCACTTAGTTCAAAATCTTTGTCCCACTTATCAAGATCGCGGGAGTATTTCCTAACGGCATCGATACCATTTTTTTCAATTTCGGAAAGCATCTTCGAAACAGTTTCGATCACCTCAGGCAATCGCTGCGCTGGCGGGGAATCGAGCTCTGGTGCTTTAAGCACTTCGATTTCGGCTTTCAGGAATTTTTTATCGGCTTCTGTAATACGCATGGTTAAAACGTACTTCCCTTCTTAGGTGTTGCGTTGGCGTTTTGGTGAAACATGTATTGGAAAACCCAAGCCTACGCGAGCAGCTTCAGGCAAAGTCTCGCTCATCGATGGATGTGGGTGAATAGTGTCAGCTAGATCTTGCAAACTTGCGCCCATTTCAATTGCCAAAGTAACTTCGGCAATGTA
>DJBM01000147.1:2186-6432 GCA_002430405.1 Actinobacteria bacterium UBA5976 | reverse complement strand
CGAAGGATATCCGGGTAAGAGGTATTACGGTGGCTGTGAAGTTGTGGACGTTGCCGAGACAATTGGAATCCAGCGCGCCAAGTCGTTATTCGGCGCAGATCATGCGAACCTACAGCCACACTCTGGTGCGAGCGCGAACATTGCAATTTTTGGCGCATTTTTGCAGCCAGGTGATACGTATTTATCAATGGCATTACCTCACGGTGGTCACTTAACTCATGGCGCCAAAGTTTCCTACTCTGGAAAATGGTTTAACCCAGTTCATTACGGAGTTGCCGAGGGTTCAGAAGATATTGATTACGATCAACTCCGCGACTTAGCTCGCGAGCACAAACCAAAAATGATTATCGCTGGTGGTTCGGCAATCCCTCGCTTAATTGATTTCAAGGCCATTCGCGAAATTGCTGATGAAGTAGGCGCAATCATGCACGTTGACGCCGCGCACTTCATTGGCTTGGTGGCAGGCAAAGCAATTCCTTCGCCAGTGCCATATGCAGATGTTGTTTCCTTTACGACTCATAAAGTTTTGCGTGGTCCACGTTCGGGAATGATCGTTTGCAAAGAACAGCACGCAGCAGCAATTGACAAAGCTGTCTTCCCAATGATGCAGGGTGGACCGATGATGCATGTAATTGCTGCCAAAGCGGTAGCACTTAAAGAATGTGCCACGCCGGAATATCAAAAGTATGCAAAAGATGTCATTGTTAATGCTCAGGCTCTTACAGCTGGACTTGCTGCTGAAGGCATGCGCCCAGTAACTGGTGGAACCGATACTCACCTAGCACTTATTGACTTGCAAGGAATCAACGTTGACGGCAAAGATGCCGAGCAGCGCGCAGGCGATTCTGGAATTGTTTTGAACAAGAATTCAATTCCATACGATCCAAAACCTGCCGCAGTTACCTCGGGAATTCGAGTTGGCGCACCTTCGATCACAACGCAGGGAATGGGTGTGCCAGAGATGGCAGTTATAGCGAAAATGATTGGCCGCGCAGTGAAATCGCAAGATCCAGCAGTTCACGCCGAAATCAAGGCAGAAGTTGTTGAATTAACGGCTAAGTTCCCCGCTTACCCGCGCCCGTAAATAATCGCGCAGGGTAATCTTTCCCTATGCGTGAGTATTTACTTTGTCTAGCGGCCGCGGCCGCAGTGACGTATTTACTGACACCATTTGCTCGGGCATTGGCGATTCGATTTGGCGCGATGGCAGATGTTCGTGATCGCGACGTTCACATGTACCCAACACCGCGCTGGGGAGGCCTGGCGATGTTGGCCGGACTTGGGGTGGCGGTAATTTTAGCCAGCCAGTTGCCATTAATGTCCACGATTTTTAATGACCGCCGGCAAATTTACGCACTGATAATTGGATGTTTAATCATCGTCGCCCTTGGAATTCTTGATGACAAGTTTGGCCTAGATGCACCCACAAAACTTGTTGGACAAATCCTTGCTGCGGGCGCAATGGCGATGCAAGGCGTGACACTGGTCTGGTTGCCAATTCGGGGCACCTTTATTTTGGATCCCACAACATCCGTACTCCTCACGGTTCTCGTAGTTCTAGTTAGCATCAACGCAGTAAACATGGTTGACGGCCTTGATGGTTTAGCTGCCAGCATTGTTATGGTCGGGGCTGGCGCGTTCTTTGCATATTCATATTTCTTGTCAGTTGCTAATGGTTATCAGCGCGCCGCGCTTGCAACCTTGATTTCGGCATCCCTGATTGGAATGTGTGCTGGATTTTTGCCACATAATTGGTTTCGTGCTCGCGTCTTCATGGGCGATACCGGATCGATGCTCATTGGTTTGCTAATGGCTGCCTCATCCATAATGCTCACGGGACAAGTAGATCCTGCTGGTCTAAGTGGTGGCACCTTGCTGCCAGCTTTCCTGCCGATCGTGTTACCGCTTTCGATTTTGGCAGTTCCATTACTTGACTTGCTACTCGCGGTAATTAGGCGCACCCGTAAAGGGCGTTCGCCATTTGCCCCCGACAAAGAACATTTGCATCATCGCTTGCTAAAACTTGGACACGGTCAAGAGCGTGCGGTATTGATCATGACTGCGTTTACTGGACTCATTGCATTTGGCGCTGTTAGCACAGCGTTTGTACCAATTTGGATAACTGGTTTGGGAACTGCTTTAGGTGTTGTTGCCATTGCAAGTTGGGCATTAAATCCGCCAAAGCTTCGCGTCCATGCCAGAAATTCGTAAATCCAAGTTGTCAATGAGAGACTAAACGACATGACTACCAATCGACTTATTATTCGCGCCGCACTTCCAACATTCATTGTGGGCGCATTGGCCACCATTACTGGTTACATCACTAGCGGCAGCGAAGGCTTGATCGCCGGAGTATTCGGCACGCTCTTAGTTGTGGTTTTTTTCACAGTTGGACAGTTGGCCTTGGATAAAGTAATCCGCACTAACCCAGCCCTTGCAACTTCCATGGCGCTGTTGTTGTATTTGGTAAAAGTTGGTGTGCTTTTCGTTTTACTGTTAATTTTCCGAGATACAACTGCCTTTGATACCAAGGTTTTTGCGGCAACAATCGTTACCTGCACAATTGTTTGGTTAGTCGCGGAAACTTGGGCTTTTGCAACTGCGAAAGTACTTTATGTCGTGCCCGGTTCTGGCCCGGACATTCGCCCGATAGACACTTACGAGCCTAAAGATTTGTGACTTTGTGAACGTCCGCACAAACTCAGGGGCGGGTTTATCCAAACCAAAATAACCTGATAATCTTGCGAAGCAATGAAGGCAAACGGAGCGAACTTCCCTACTCCTGAAGACACCCGTGCAACTGCGGATATGGCTTGGCGTTCAGTAAGCAACATAACTGCCGGACTACTTCTATACGGTGGAATTGGTTGGTTGCTCGGACGTAAGTTTGGTCATCAAGATGCTTTCATGGCGGCTGGATTAATTGTTGGAATTGTTCTAGCGCTCTACCTCACCTACGCACGCGTTTCGACAATGGATCGAAACACCACTACGAGTGAACGGAGGAACGATCAGCAATGAGTTCTGTTAAATTCAGCGGCGACGTTGATTGCCCAGTGGTTCCTCACTTGAATTCAGGTTGCGGCTTCCCAGCGCCAAATGCCGAGATCTTTTTCCTAGAGCCTTATGCCACGCTAAATGTTGCCGGCATGGATTTTGTGATCGGGAAAACTTCTATCATCGCTGCCTTAGTTTCGTTGATCGTTGCCGTGTTCTTTTTGGCAGCCGCTCGTCCGCGCAAAATGGTGCCAGGCAAATTGCAGTCGATTGGTGAGCAGGCTTACTTATTCGTTCGCGATCAAATCGCGCGCGAAGTTATTGGTAAAGATGGCGATCGTTTTGTGCCCTTCTTAGGTTCACTTTTCTTCTTCATTTGGATTTCTAACTTGATGGGTGTAATCCCGGGCGCACAATTTCCAATTATGTCTAGTTTGGCTTTCCCAGTTTCCTTAACTTTGATGGTTTACATCACCTACATGTATCTAGGTATGAAGCACCAAGGACCAATTAAATTTTTCACGGGCGCAATGTTCCCGCCAGGTGTCCCAAAAGCTATGTACGTGCTTCTTGCGCCACTTGAGTTACTGCAGCTTGTAGTTACCCGGCCTGTAACTCAGGCAATTCGTTTGTTCGCAAACATGTTTGCTGGTCACTTGCTGATTACAACTTTCACAGTTGGTGCGTATTACTTGATTTCGCCATCGATAGTTGGGGNNGGGGTACTTGGTTCCGCAACTTCTTTTGGAGTGACGATTATTCTCACCGGATTTGAAATGTTTATCCAAGGTCTACAGGCGTTTATTTTCACTTTGTTAACTGCCGTCTACATTGGTGGTTCACTGCACGCCGAACACTAAATTTTCTCAAGTGAGAAATCACTAGAGATTGAACTACCCGCAAGAAAGAAAGTAAACCTGAGTTTCTGGACAACCCAGTGACTCTCGACAGAAGGAATAAGTTATGTCAGTACTAGCAGAATTAACTGGCTCGATCGGTTCAATCGGCTACGGCCTTGCCGCAATTGGTCCAGGCGTAGGTATCGGAATCATCTTCGGTAACGGTGTGCAAGCAATCGCACGTCAGCCAGAGGCATACGGCGTTATTCGCCAGAATATGATTCTTGGTTTCGCGCTTACTGAAGCCCTTGCGCTAATCGGTTTCGTAGTCCCATTCGTTTTCGGCACCTAATTCAACTAAAGGATTAAATTTCCGTGTTTAACATCATTGCTGCTGGAGGCGAAACAAA
>DJBM01000147.1:320-2027 GCA_002430405.1 Actinobacteria bacterium UBA5976 | reverse complement strand
ATCCTTCGGCTGCCAATTTACGAAGTCGTTATTGGCACAATTGCCTTTGGCATTGTCTTTTTCGCACTTGCTAAATTCGCATTTCCAGCAATAAGTAAGACGCTGGAAGATCGTGCAGATGCAATTGAAGGCGGACTTGCTAGAGCGGAAAATTCCCAAGCGGAAGCTGCGGCCATGCTTGAGCAGTACCGCGCCCAGTTGGCTGATGCCCGGACCGAAGCTGCAAACATTCGAGCCGAAGCACAAGCTGAAAAAACCGGAATGATCGAAGCCGCACGCGGGGAAGCCGCAGCTGCTGCAGCCACAGTTACTGAGCGAGCTCAAGCCCAAATTGAAGCCGAACGTTCGCAAGCAATGACAACTCTTCGTCGTGATGTCAGTGAGCTAGCGCTTACTTTGGCCGGCAAAGTCGTTGGGGAATCTCTAACCGATGATGCCAGAGCTCGGGCCTCGGTTGATCGTTTTATTGCTGACCTTGAGAATGAGGCAGCAAATAAATGATCGGCGCATCCCGCAATAGTTTGGCATTAGTACAGGAGTCAATGCGCTCCCGTTCAAGTCAGGGCGATCTGTCAGCCCTGAGTGCTGAGTTACTTGCGGCTGCCGACATATTGGCAAACGAGAAATCGCTGCGGCAAAACCTTGCAGATAGTGGCCAGCCAGTTTCTGTTAGGACATCTCTTATCAAGGATGTGTTTGGCAAGAAAGTTAGCGCAAGCACTCAGGAAGTTCTCGGCGAACTTGCAGCAGCCCGCTGGTCATCTGGTGAGGATCTAGTTGATGCTGCTGAACTTCTTGGCTCGCAAGCTGCATTTGTTGCTGCCGACAAAGCAGGGTCTCTCGATCGAGTTGAGAACGAATTGTTCCACTTCGGAAGAGCAGTCCAGGCTTCTTCCGAGCTTCAGATGACACTCACTGATCCAGCCCTAAGCTCGATAGCTAAGGCAGCCATTGTCGGTGATTTGCTAGGAAGCAAAGTCGATGCAATCACTTTGGACTTAATCAAATACGTTGCCGGACACTTGCGCGGTCGACGCGTTGATTCGGTACTTGCAACTCTTGGCAACTTGGCTGCAGCACAACGCAATCAAGTTGTCGCAGAAGTGCGCTCTGTAGTCGCCCTTGATGCGGAGCAAACTCGTAAGTTATCTGCAGCATTATCAAAACTCACAGGTAAAGATGTTCGGATTAATGTCGCCATTGATCCATCAGTTTTGGGTGGGATAGCAGTAACCATTGGTGAAGAAGTCATCGATGGCTCTATATCCGCTCGACTGGAAAGTGCTCGCAGAACTCTGCTGGCTTAAGCAAGCTAAGAAACTATTAACCAAGCACCAATAAGCACGAACTAACAAGAAGAAAGCAGGACACCATGACGGAACTCTCGATCCGCCCGGATGAGATCCGCGATGCAATCGCTCGCAATGTTGAGTCGTTTGCAGCTGGCACTTCGCGCGAAGAAGTTGGACAAGTAACGCAGACCGGTGACGGTATTGCGCGAATTGAAGGCTTGCACTCGGCCATGACTAACGAACTTCTCGAGTTTGAAGGCGGACTTAAGGGTCTGGCATTAAACCTTGATGTTCGTGAAATTGGCGCTGTGCTTCTTGGCGACGGCTCCAAAGTCGCTGAAGGTCAGAGCGTTAAGCGCACTGGCGAAATTCTTTCGGTTCCAGTTGGTGATGGCTTTCTTGGTCGCGTCGTTGA
>DJBM01000147.1:0-125 GCA_002430405.1 Actinobacteria bacterium UBA5976 | reverse complement strand
ATTGTGGCTGATGGTCGCCGGGCACTTGAGACCCAGGCACCAACTGTTGTGCAGCGCCAACCAGTTAAGGAACCGATGTTGACTGGTCTTAAGGCCATCGACGCAATGACTGCAATTGGTCGCGG
>DJBM01000110.1:2573-2817 GCA_002430405.1 Actinobacteria bacterium UBA5976 | reverse complement strand
AGATTTGATTTTCCAAGCGCTGGGGCAGTACCGCAATCAGTATTGGGAGATGTCGAAGCGCGTGTTAACGAATTGCTTTTAGACAATCTGGCAGTGACTGCCGAATTGATGACACAGGAACAGGCGCGAGCAACTGGAGCCATGGCATTATTTGGCGAAAAGTACGGAGATCAAGTTCGTGTTGTGAGTGTGGGTGATTGGGCACGCGAACTTTGTGGTGGCACGCATACCCAAACCTCGGGGC
>DJBM01000110.1:0-2404 GCA_002430405.1 Actinobacteria bacterium UBA5976 | reverse complement strand
CGAGAGCATCATTTAGTTGGGCAACTTGCAGAACTTACTAAAGTTCGGGCGGAAGAGTTACCTGATCGAATTTCCAAACTGCTTGAACGTCTCAAGCAAGCCGAAAAGGAGATTGCGAAAGCGCGCACATCTTCCTTGACAAGCAACATAGCGGAATTAGTTGGAACACCAGTAAAAGTTGC
The DNA here is from genome assembly GCA_002430405.1 of Actinobacteria bacterium UBA5976. Lineage (GTDB taxonomy): Bacteria > Actinomycetota > Actinomycetes > S36-B12 > UBA5976 > UBA5976. The sequence continues at coordinate 2,222 of DJBM01000110.1, read as the reverse complement.
AAGCACTCAGTTTTATCGATTTACGGCCCCGGCTGGAACGAGTGCAACAGATCTGCGCGATCTAGTAACAACAGCCAAGTCGAGCATTAAGGGAAATGATTATGTCCTTATTGGCGCGACGATTGATGACGGCAAGGTTGCATTTGTCGTGACCACCGATTCTGCTGCTCGTGATTCCGGTGTATCTGCAGCCAACATCTTAAAAGTAATGATGCCCGCTGTTGATGGTCGAGGTGGCGGTAGTGCTGAGATGTCACAAGGTGGCGGAGTAAAGGTAACAGGTCTTGATGCTGCCTTAAGTGCGGCAATAGCCAGCAAAGAAAGTTAGATCAATGCTTCGTGGCGTACGTCTTGGAGTAGATGTTGGCTCAGTTCGAATCGGCGTAGCCAAGTGTGATCCAGATGGCATATTGGCAACACCCCTTGAAACTATTGCAGCTGGCGAAACTGCAATTCCAAAAATTATCGACTTAATTAAGGCACACGCACCGATCGCTGTTTATGTAGGAAATCCTTTGGGTTTGAATGGTCAGGTAACACAATCAACTATTGCAGCGAGTGAATTTGCCCTCGCTTTAGTATCAGCAATTTCTAGCTATCCAGAAATTAGAGATATTGAAGTACGCCTGATTGATGAAAGACTAAGCACAGTCAGTGCACAGCGGGACTTACACGAGGTTGGGCGAACCCAAAAGACGAGTCGAGAGGTTATTGATCAGGCTGCAGCCATAATAATATTGGAGCATGCCTTAGAGTCAGAAAAGCGTCAAGGTGATTTTGCTGGAAAAGAAGTAGGGGTGACAAATGAGTGATTCAGAATCAACGAACAAATTGCCGTCACCTGCTACTAGGAGATCACGTAGAGCACCGAAAAGTACAAAGAAAAAACGGTTACGTTACTTGGTGGTTCTGGTTGGAGTAATTGTTGCGATTGGGCTAATTGCCCCGCGGGCAATCTCGATGTTTTCCAGTGCCCCAGATTTTTCTGGTCCAGGATCCGGTTCAGTCCAGTTCCGAATCGCGCCAGGTGCACCTTTAGCAAAAATTGGTAATGATTTGAAAATACTCGGAGTTGTTGCTTCGGTAGATGGATTTATTTTGGCGGCCAATGATAATCCAGAAAGTGCATCCATCGCCCCTGGAAGTTACAACTTACGTCAGGAGATGAAGAGTACTGATGCAATTGCGGCTTTACTCGATCCTGCTAATCGGGTCGTCAACAGAGTTGTAATTCCAGAAGGTAAACGCGCAAGTTGGACCATTGCGAAGCTCGTTGAAGTCACAGGCTTAACAACACAAGAGTTTGCTGCTGCGATCGCTAATGCTAACAACCTCGGACTTCCATCGTATGCAAATGGAAATGTTGAAGGGTTCCTCTTCCCAGCGACATATGAGTTTGCACCGGGCACTAGTGCAGAGCAAATGATAAGTGAGATGTTAGCTAAATTTAATGCTGAAGCCACCAGAATCGATTTAGAAAAACGCGCGCAAGCATTGGGACGAACTCCTTACGAAATTGTCATAATTGCATCTTTGCTTGAAGTTGAAGGGGCTCCTCGAGATTTTACGAAGGTAGCGCAAGTTGTTTACAATCGCTTGGCCGAACCGATGCGATTACAGTTTGATTCGATTGTTAACTACGGTCTCGGTAAAACTGACGTTATTTTGACAACAGAATTGCTAAATACCGATACGCCATACAACTCATACTTGCGCGATGGTTTGCCACCAACACCTATTGATGGGCCAGGTGCGCAGTCGCTGGAAGCAGCGCTGACTCCGGAACCAGGGGATTGGCTGTATTTCATAACGGTTGATTTGAACACTCAGGAAACTAAATTCACAAGCTCTTATCGGGAGTTCTTGCGGTTCAAAGATGAGTTCTTGGCATTCTGTAAGGCTAACGATGGAGTATGTAACTAGTGCAAGCTGCAGTGCTTGGCAGCCCGGTCGCTCACTCGCTTTCTCCGTTACTTCACAACAGCGCCTACCAATCACTTGGCCTATCTCACACTTATAGCGCTATTGAAGTAACCGAATCAGGGTTTGAAACTTTTGTTTCTAAGTTGGATGACAGTTGGCTTGGAGTTTCGCTTACTATGCCACTCAAGGAAGTTGCATTTAAACTTGCGACAAGTGTTGATTTAGTTGCAACTCAAACTGGCTCGATCAATACTTTAATTTTTTCGACGGGTATTTCAGGCTTTAACACTGACGTAGCG
>DJBM01000057.1:9408-9693 GCA_002430405.1 Actinobacteria bacterium UBA5976 | reverse complement strand
CAAATTTAAAATCCGTCGTGGAAACTTGCAGCCCAAGGAAACTGGTGCTTGGTCTTGGCTAGCGACCAATGTCATGAAGCGACCAATTGCTATCACGCTTGGCACGATGACAGTTTTACTTGCCCTTGCCTCACCAGCGTTTAATGCAAAGTTCAGCCAAGTAGATGACCGAGTACTTCCAGCAAGTAATCCTGCTGCAATAGCCTCGGATCAATTACGAATCAGATTTGAAAGTCAGGTTCCAATTGAAGTCATGCTTCCAATTGCTGCAACTGCCGAACAAGT
>DJBM01000057.1:8768-9161 GCA_002430405.1 Actinobacteria bacterium UBA5976 | reverse complement strand
TGATGTCGTAACGGATCTGCTTCCAGAACAAGGTGTTGCGCCTTCCACTTCGCATCATCGAATTACGGTTTATTCGAATATGGAATCTCGCAACAAGGATGCTCAGGGTCTTATCACTAGGTTGCGAGGTGTTTCCGCACCCGTTGAGGGAGTTCTTATTGGCGGGCAGGCAGCAATCTTTACTGATTCGCAAAATGGAATTTCCGATAATTTACCTGCTGTTCTTGGTTGGTTGGCATTAGCAACTTTTGTAGTTTTATTTCTCTACACCGGTAGCATCATTTTGCCAATCAAGGCTTTGATTCTAAATCTGCTTAGCTTGGGTGCCACGCTTGGATTACTTGTCTGGATATTCCAGGATGGAAATGCAAAGTGGTTAGTTGGCGACTTTAC
>DJBM01000057.1:4415-8580 GCA_002430405.1 Actinobacteria bacterium UBA5976 | reverse complement strand
TTATCAATGGATTACGAGCTGTTCCTGTTATCTCGAATTAAAGAGGAGCATGACGCTGGCGCGGACACCATCAAGTCAGTAACTGTAGGCCTGCAAAAATCAGGACGTATTATTACTGCAGCCGCCGTGTTGATCGCAATTGTGTTTACTTGCTTTATAACAAGTGGTGTTACGAGCATCAAGATGTTGGGCTTTGGAATTGCGTTTGCCATTATGTTGGATGCGACAGTAGTGCGTGGTTTATTAGTGCCAGCATTGATGCGACTTGCTGGAGATTGGAATTGGTGGGCTCCGGCGCCACTTCGCCGACTTCACAAGAAAATTGGTTTGGCTCATTAACTCCTAATTACCTACTGAAGTCCTAGGCACCATGGAATCTGTCACAATGAACCATGAGCGTTAACCAAAACTCGGACTTAAGAGTCAACCTGCAAAAATTCGCCTGGCTATCCATTGTCGTGAGCGTGGTTGTTTTTGGTATGAAAATGGCAGCTTGGTCAGTCACTGGTTCAGTTGGGCTACTTTCAGATGCCTTGGAATCAACGGTCAACATCGTCGCTGCAGTAGTTGCGTTATTTGCAATTCGCGCAGCAATGAAACCTGCTGATGCAGTTCATCATTTTGGTCGAGGAAAAGCTGAGTATTTTTCCGCGCAAATTGAAGGTTTTATGATTTTGTTTGCCGCGCTAATAATTGTTTACACCGCAATTGAAAGAATCATCAATCCACGGGAACTCGAATCAATTGGTTGGGGCTTAACTATTTCAACAGTTGCTGCCGTTATTAATGGTGGCACTGCGATGATTTTACTACGCACTGGAAAACAACATCGCTCTCCTGCCTTAGTTGCAGATGGTAAGCATTTACTCACAGACGTTTGGACTTCAGTTGGGGTAATTGTTGGTGTGAGTTTGGTAGTACTCACAGGTTGGCAGCGACTTGATGGCGTAGTTGCCTTGGCCGTCGGATTAAACATCGTTGTTACCGGAGTTAGGCTGCTTCGTGCAAGCACTGCTGGATTGATGGATAAGGCACTTCCAGATGAAGATCATCTAAAAATTGTTGAGGTACTTCAAAGACATGAGTCGGCAAATGTTAAATTTCATGCCCTTCAAACACGAGAAGCTGGTCGCGAACGCTTTGTATCAATGCACGTTTTAGTTCCAGGTGATTGGACAATTCAAAAAGGTCACGATCTTTCTGAGATTATTGAGGCAGAAATTAAAGCCTTACTCGAACACACCACTGTTTCCACGCATGTGGAACCACTAGAAGATGAACGGTCTTGGGCCGATGAGCCAGAGGGCCAACATCGCTGGATTTAACTAAAGTCCACAACTTCTTTTGCCACTCGTCGTTCGGTAAAAAATGACATAAACGGAACGGTGCCGGCGAGCATAACCAAAATAGTTTTAGGCAATGACCATTTTAATTTAGTGGACAACATGAATGTTGCGACAACATAAATCGGAAACAAGTATCCGTGAGCCATCCAAGCGGCTCCATAGAATGCTGGTTCTGGATTACCAATCACGCGCACTGAAATTAGGAACAGAGATAAAACAACCAATACTGTTCCCACAACTAATGCCATGATTCGGTAGAACATCCATTGCTTCGCAAAATCTTTAGAGTTAAGTGTCATGAGATAAGTCTCCAGTAATACCGGCCAGTTGGGCGTATTGGAGTTCGTCTTTTGCTACCCGAACCCACATGAAGCCCACAATTACGGCAAAAAATATCCAGTTAAATGTGTATGCCACATTTCGCCAATTTAAACCTTGGACTGGTGGCTCCTTGAAAATTGGTTGTACTGAAATTAAACCTGGTGAATTCGAGGTAGCTACCAAATAACCATCATGGGCAATGGTTCGCGAATTTTTTACAATCAAATCTGTCGTTAACAGCGAAATGCCATTGGCTAGTTCCAGACCTGGCACATCCTCGCTTGGCTGCATGACTCCAGTAATCGTTTGCTCACCAGTTGCCGGTGGCACAACTTGCGGATTTTCGCTGAATCCTCGAACTACGCCAAGACTTGATCCATCTGCTAACTCCAGGATGTCAACTATCCAGAAGCCAATTGGACCTCCAAAATCAACCGTGCCGGCTTGCCCAGAAATTGCATTCACCATACCTGGCCCATTTGCAATGCGATTTGGCAAAACAATTCGCTCACTCGCCTGCCAAGTTCCAGTGACTTGTGTCGAAACTCCCACAGAGGAAATTGGTAAGTAATCTCGCAACGGACTAAGTTCAGAAAAAGATTTTTGTGCTAATTCAATTTTTGGCAAGTAAACATGAGCACGATCCCATTGCCAGTTTGCAAGTGCGAGGCAAGTCAACAAACTAAATACGCCAAGTAAATGAGTTCCGATTAACCTTGCAGTGAAGTGCCTAATCATTTCAGATTAACTTTTCGGTTCTTCCTGCTCAAAATTCACTTTCTTGATGTGTCTATTAAAACTGAATAGTAAAAAAACGACCGCGATTGTTAGACCGAGGAATACTAACCCGCCAGTTGCCCCTGGATTAACTTTTGTTTCATCAAATGATGTTGATGATGGAAATGGTTCTGGCGAATTTCCTGATAGTGAATTCAAAAAATTAAACATTTAAGCTCCTCTTAAGCCAGTAAAAAGATCATCTTCATCAACAATCGCACCAATGCGCGAAAACGCAAGCTCGAAGTCTTCGGTTGGCCAGATCTGCGCCATTTTGTCAGTTGGCACCGCGAACCAAATTCCGTTTGGATCGATTTGGGTTTCATGTGCCTTCAAGGCAGCTTCGCGAACATCAAACCAATTTGCGCAATCTATCCGAGCAGTTACTCGATCCGAAGTTAAATCGTCGTCTTCCCATTCATCGAGCCACTCTTGATATGGCGATTCAATCCCGAGTTCAATGCACGCTTCATGCATTGCTTGAACTCGAACTTTTGAAAAACCATGCTGATAATAAAGTTTACCCGCCACCCAAGGTTCAAGTTTTGAATCAAATTTTGGATCTGCCGCGCTTTCCCATGCAACCATAGATACTTCGTGCGTACGAATGTGGTCAGGGTGCGGATAGCCACCATTTTCATCATAAGTAGTAATCACGTGTGGCCTAAATTCCCGCACAATTTCAACTAATGGAGCGCTCACCTGTTCAAGTGGTAGTTGTGCAAAGCAACCAATTGGAAGCGGTGGTTTTGGATCTCCATCTGGCCAACCAGAGTCAACAAAACCAAGCCAACGATGTTGCACGCCAAGAATTTTGGCGGCTCGATTCATTTCCGCTTTGCGCACTTCAAAAATAGAACGCTCGCCCAAAGTAAAAGATGGATTCAAGATGTCGCCGCGTTCACCACCAGTGCAACTCACCACCATGACTTCCACGCCTTGGCTAACATACTTTGCAGTTGTTGCCGCGCCCTTGCTTGATTCATCATCGGGATGTGCGTGTACGGCCAAAAGACGTAACGTCTCACCTGGAGAAGGCATCACAAATTGTGGATCGGGCACATGACTATTCTCCACTACCGGGAACTTTTGAGCGAAACAAGGACGGCAATAGGGATGCAAGGGTGGGGTATCGTGAAGTTGTTATGAGAAATCAAACTGAAATACCGCAACACCTGCACGCTCGGTATGGTGTGCGCAAACGGCGAATAGCGCCAATTCTGATTGGCATTTTGATTGCAGCTGTGGTGTCCGCAGGATTGGCCTTTGCAAATTTCCGGCAACAAAATCCAAGCATTAGCGCCCAACTTTTAGCTTTTGAAGTGACGTCGCCTTCGCAAGTTTTAGTAACTTGGGAAGTTTCCCGCGGACCACAACTGGCTACCTATTGCGTCCTTCGCGCGCAAGATATTCTGCGTACCGATGTTGGATACGCAACAGTTCGGATTGCTGCGGGTACTGATTATGAACAATTAACATACGCTCTTGCAACAAACGGTGAGGCCGTTTTAGCCCAAGTTTTGGGCTGTGCAAACTCAGCGCAAATGCTAGTACCACCACCAGATTTCCCACCAGGAGTCAAGATTCCAGAGCAAGTTGCGCCCGGAGTCGCCCCAAGTAGCTAATTACGCGTAATCTCATGGTGTGAACGAAGTATGGCTGACCCAAGATGCATTCGATCGACTCAAAGCTGAGTTAGAGAATCGAAGCGGCGCGCTGCG
>DJBM01000057.1:0-4247 GCA_002430405.1 Actinobacteria bacterium UBA5976 | reverse complement strand
AAAAATGAGGGTCGGGTACGCCAATTAACAAAAATGCTGGAGACTGCTCAAATTGGCACACCAGAAATCGAAGAAGGAATCGTCTCGCAGGGAATGGTCGTAACCGTTAATTTTCCAGATCTTGACGACACTGAGACCTTCTTACTTGGCTCCCGCGAAGAGGCTGCCCACACTTCCATAGATGTCTACTCGCCGACTAGTCCAATGGGCGCAGCAGTTTTGAACCAAGAAGTTGGCGCCGAGATTTCATACGAAACACCATCTGGAAAAACACTGCGCATCGTTATCGTTGCGGCTGAACTTTACGTTCCTTAATTACAAAGCAATTTTTTAAGAATTACTTATTGCGCGTCTTGAAAGCGCGCACTGCCAACGGCGCAAAGATTGCCAGAAGTAAAAACGCATATCCAAATGCCAATTGAACTGGATAGCGCTCTGGAAAAGAATCTCCAAGAAGTGGTGTTGGATTACCAAATAGTTGTCGCGCCGCCAAAGCTAAACTCGAAACTGGATTCCACAGCACGAATGGCTGCAACCAAGTGGGCATTGTGGCAACTGGTGTAAAAATGTTAGACGCGAATGTGAATGGAAAAATCCAAGCTAATCCTGCGGTTCCAGCAACTTCAGAGTTTGGCATGTGCAGGCCAATCCAAGCGCCAACCCATGTGATTGCATATGCAAAAACCGCAAACATAAGGTAGGCAAGCGCCGCATCTGCAAAACCGTTATTAATTCGCCAACCTACTGCAAGTCCAGTGAGCGAAAGAATTGTGATTACCAAAATATTTTGAAGTAGCGAAGCCAATGTGTGGCCAGTTAGTACTGCTCCCGGCCGCATCGGTAAGGACCTAAAGCGATCCATAATCCCTTTGCTTGCATCTTCGGTGATACCAACTGTGATTCCAGCAACAGCAAACATTACAGTTTGCGCCAATATTCCCGGAATCAAATACTCCCGATATCCCGTTGCCCCGCCTGGGCCAACATCGATTGCGCCACCAAAAACAAAAGCGAACAACAGCACGAACATGACAGGCTGAATTAGTGCAAAGAATAATGATTCTGGAACACGTGTGATTTTAAGTAAGTGACGTCGGGATACTGCGATGCTGTCGGTGATTAACCAACCCAATCTTGGCCGCGGCGCTGTTTCTTGGATTACTTTTACTGAGGTTTTTAGACTCATCGCTATCGCCTTGCCTTTCGTCCCCGACGACCCTTGGGCGCATCTGGTGTTTGCGTTTCTTCCGTAACATGGCCCGTCAAACTTAAGAAAACATCATCTAATGTTGGGCGGCGCAGCGCAATATCAGCAATCACAATTTTATTCTCATCAAGTTTTCGCACTACATCCACAATGGCTGTTGATCCACCAGATACTGGAAGCAGCACAGTTTTAGTAACCTCTTCGATGCTTGCTGGCGCAGAACCAATTTCCTTAATTAACTCAGCCGTCTTTGCTAAGTCTGATACTGCGTCAAGCACGATTTCGATACGATCGCCACCAACTTGGGATTTCAATTCATTAGACGTCCCTTGCGCGATCACATTTCCATGATCCAAAACCACAATGCGATTCGCTAATTGATCTGCTTCTTCTAAGTACTGTGTAGTCAATAAAACTGTGGTGCCTTCGGCAACTAAGGCTGCAATAACTTCCCACATGCCTTGGCGACTACGCGGATCAAGACCGGTAGTAGGTTCATCTAAAAATAGAACGTTAGGTCGTCCAATTAAAGAAGCAGCTAAGTCAAGTCGTCGTCTCATGCCGCCCGAATAACCTTTAATGCCACGATCTGCAGCGTCCGTTAAATCAAAGCGTTCGAGTAGCTCTGCTGCTCTTTTTGCTGCTTCAAATTTACTTAAGTGAAATAGTCGACCAAATAATTCCAAATTTTCTCGACCAGTTAAATACTCATCTACTGCTGCGTACTGGCCCGTTAATCCAATGATATTTCGAACATCATCTTGCTCCGTTGCAACATTAAAGCCGCCCACGATCGCTGAGCCTGTGTCTGCCTGAATTAAGGTAGCTAAGATTCGAACAATTGTGGTTTTACCAGAACCGTTTGGGCCAAGTAGCCCTAGAACTGTGCCTTCTTCAACTTCTATGTCGATGCCATTTAGGGCAACAACTTCGCCAAATTTCTTAGTTAATCCTGTTGCTTTTATTGCCAGAGCCATAGCGGTCTAAATCCTTACAAAATCTGATTTGATTCCCTCAACTTACCAGCGAATCTGCATTAACCCCGACCTCTTGCTCGCCGCTAAATTGTGACAATTAGATTGTTTGCCCCTCTCATGCCAAAATTGGCTAATGCAATCAGTATCCCTTGACGACATTCATGACGCAGCGCGCTTACTTGAAGGTGTAATACGTCACACCCCATCACTTTCTGCTGGGTGGATTGAAAAGCAATATGGCATTCCTGTTTCTTTCAAGTGTGAAAACTTACAACGCGCTGGTTCATTTAAAATTCGTGGGGCATATAACCGAATTGCGCGACTTACTGAACAAGAACGATCTCGTGGTGTGGTTGCAGCCAGCGCAGGAAATCACGCACAAGGTGTTGCTTTAGCAGCTCAAATTCTTGGAATCAAGGCCACAATATTTATGCCGAACGGTGCTCCACTTCCTAAGTTGCAAGCCACTATCGGCTATGGTGCGAGCGTAAAGTTTCATGGCGCAACTATTGATGAAACATTGTTGGCCGCATTTGAGTTTTCAGAACAGACTGGCGCAATTTTCATTCACCCCTTTGATCATGAACACATCGTTGCTGGTCAAGGAACTATGGGACTGGAGATCTTGGCCCAAAATCCCGATGTTAAAACTGTTGTTGTTTGTACAGGTGGTGGCGGACTGCTTGCTGGAACTGCGTTAGCAATCAAAAGTCTTCGCCCTGATATTAAAGTAATTGGCGTGCAAGCCGAAATGGCAGCTGCCTATCCGCCCTCACTTGCCGCTGGTTCCCCACAAATGTTGCCCCGAATGGCAACTATGGCTGATGGAATTGCCGTTGGTAAGCCTGGAGTTGTGCCATTCAAAATTATCCAAGAACATGTTGATGAAATCCGAACTGTCAGTGAAGCCTCACTTGCGCGCGCACTTCTGGTCACTTTAGAGCGAAGTAAGTTGCAAGTTGAAGCAGGTGGTATTGCTGCCGTCGCTGCGATCTTGGATGATCCAGATTCTTTTGAGGGCCCAGTTGTTGCAAGTTTGTCTGGTGGAAACATTGATCCACTGCTTCTTAATCGCGTACTAAGAACTGGACTTGCCACCTCGGGGCGATTCTTGATGGTGCAAGTGCGACTTCGAGATCAGCCAGGTGCACTGGCAACCTTGGTTTCCCTGATTGGCGAAATGGGAACGAACATAATTCAAGTTTCGCAATCACATATGAATCCGGCGCTTGCCCTAAGTGAAGTAGATGTTGAACTAGAACTTGAAACTCGCGGCTTTGAGCAACGTGAAGAAATTCTAAATCGTATTATTAGTGCGGGCTTTGACGTGGTTACTCACTACTAATAATGCGAAATTTACTTGATCGATATTTTAGAGATCTGCCACGCGAAGTAGCAGTTCTTACTGCCGTTGCATTTTGTGTAGCGCTTGGGTTTGGAATCGTTGCCCCAATTATCCCCGTCTTTGCACAAACATTTGAGGTATCAAATTTGGCAGCAAGTTCGGTAATTAGCGTTTTTGCACTGATGCGCTTTCTCAGCGCTGCTCCCAGTGGCTGGCTGGTAAACAAAATTGGTGAGCGCACCGTACTTTGGATCGGACTTAGCATTGTCTCGATCTCGAGCGCATTAGCAGGTTTAGCTCAATCATTTGATCAACTCATTTTTTTGCGTGGAATCGGTGGCACGGGCTCTGCCATGTTTACCGTGTCGTCCATGTCGCTACTGCTGCGAACTGTAGATGCTGCGCATCGAGGCCGGGCTGCCAGCACATATCAAAGTGGTTTTTTGTTTGGCGGCTTAGCGGGTCCTGCAGTGGGCGGCCTAGTGGTTGCAGCCAGCATTCGGGCGCCCTTCTTTGTTTATGCGGCAACACTTGCAGCGGCAGCAACGACTGCCTATTTCGCGCTTCCAAAAGGACTTGGGCACCCAAACAAAGATCAATCTGAGAGTTTTGAAAATCAAAATTCCGCCATGCCGTTAATGGCTGCGCTTAAACTCCGGGCGTATTGGACTGCATTGGTTGTGAATTTATCAAACGGAATGACTTCCTTTGGTTTGCG
>DJBM01000066.1:3030-3363 GCA_002430405.1 Actinobacteria bacterium UBA5976 | reverse complement strand
GTTAAAAGATTTAGCTAGTGCCCGGATTTCGCTAGCGCCCAGCAATGTGGGCTCAGACATACACTTCAACAGAATTAGTACCAGTTTTTGTCATAAAAGAAATCAAGCGCTTCACAGGGAGTTCCATACCTTTTCTCTATGTATTGTGTTCCCCACTTAATTTGCGTCGCCGGATTTGTGCGCCAGTCAGCACCGACAGTTGCCATCTTTTGACCTGGCAAACTTTGCGGAATGCCGTAAGCGCCAGAAGATGGATTAGTGGCTTTGTGATTCCAATTACTTTCGCGGAACCATAGGATCTCTAAGCAAGCGAATTGCTTTTCCCCCCAACCA
>DJBM01000066.1:1895-2794 GCA_002430405.1 Actinobacteria bacterium UBA5976 | reverse complement strand
TCCCCCCAACCATTTTCTTGATTAATCCAAAGTTTTGCGTACTTCTTATTTCCAGTTGGATTTCCAGTTTCTTGCTCTGCTGTTTTGAGCGCGACTGCAATACTCTTTGCATCGCCGGTTCCTTGAATAATTTCGGCTGGTACTGCTTCGGTAATCACAGTGCGATCGATCTCAATCCGCGATACTTCGTTACCATCAATTAGTTTTACTTGGTATTTAACTTCAGCTTCCCCGGGCTGGCCCTCTTGTTTCGTAATTTGCGATCCTGTTGCGATGCTCGCGTCCTGGATTATTGTGCTGGCAACCTCTAGTTCTTCATTTTTGGTAATAACTTGAATGCTAATTTCGTGGTTTCGAATGTCATAAGTAACAGTGGCATCATTTTCCAAAGCTACGACATCAATAAAGGGAGGTGCTTGCTCCTCACTATTTGCAGCTGTTACGCCACCGGTCAGAAGTACCGCAGCAGCTGCCACTGCTGATGCGCCCAGTGAAATATGTCGCGATTTGGTGTGGGCATGACGAACCGGCGCGCGATGGCGACCGTGTTGGGTCATAACTTCTCCAAATCTTCGTTGCTTGACGTCTTGTGCATTTGTGAAAAGGGTTTCACAAATGCACGATACCCCACGCTATCTCGTACCCACCCTGTTAAGGCAAGTCGGATTTTGTCAAAAAGGGCCAAAAACCCTTGCTGCGTTTGAAAAAAGTAGTTCACAAATTTCTTGCTCAGACTGGCCTCGAACCTCACAGATCGCGCGAACCGTCCACGGGATGTTAGCTGAGGAATTTGCCTGGCCTCGGTTTGGCGCCGGTGTTAAAAACGGTGAGTCTGTTTCCACAAGTAATAAGTGGTCGGGAATTTCTACGACTGCGTCACGAAGTTGCTGGGCATTTTT
>DJBM01000066.1:650-1802 GCA_002430405.1 Actinobacteria bacterium UBA5976 | reverse complement strand
AGGGAATTTCTATGACTGCGTCACGAAGTTGTTGGGCATTTTTAAATGTCACTACGCCAGGTATCGACATGTACCAGCCTGCTTGTGCGCAAATCTTGGCCATTTGCGCGTCACCGGAAAAGCAATGGAATACGACAGTCTCTGGCGCGCCATGGCTTTCAAGAGTAGCAATCACATCGTCATGGGCATCGCGATCATGAATCACAACTGGCTTGCCTACTTGGCTGGCAATGTCGATGTGCGCGCGAAATGATTCGTGTTGCGCTTGGGCCTGCGACTTATCTGTGCGGTAGTAATCCAAACCAGTTTCACCAATTCCCCGAACCTGTGGCAACTGGGCAAGTTTGGCAATTTCTGCAAGTGAGTTTGTTAAATCTGTATCGTGAGCAGCCGCATTTGGATGCAATGCCACAGTTGCCCAAATATCGGGGTGAGTCAGCGCAGCTTGCGCAGCCCATTTGGAGCTCGCCACATCGCACCCTACCTGGATGACCTTGGTGACATTGACAGCTCTTGCAGCTGCCATAGCCGCAGTGACATCCGGAAGTTCAAACTCGTCATCAAAGCGCACGTCCATATGGCAGTGAGTATCAACAACTGGTCCAACTAATGCCGATGTCATTTTCCCGGTGCTCACGCCTCTACGCTACTGGTGGCTAAATAATCTATTATGAGCATGGTGCAGTTAGGGAAACTGTCGCAGGAACTTTAAAGGCAAAACGTGATCAGTAGGTTACCTGGGCTGGATGGCCTACGTGGCATCGCAGTCTTAGCCGTAATCATTTACCACGCTGACATCTCCACTCTTGTGGGCGGCTTTCTCGGCGTTGATGTTTTCTTTGTGTTATCCGGCTTCTTGATTACCAACTTGTTGCTTGCAGAGTTGGCTCGAACCAACACTATAAATCGCAAGAATTTTTATTTGAGAAGAATACGAAGATTACTACCTGCACTCATTTTGGTTTTAATTGCAAGTGTTTTAGTCTCTGGACTAGTTGTTACTGACGCCGCCTACCAAGTGCGACGTGACTTGCCATGGGCTATTACTTTTGCGTTGAACTGGTCATATTTATTTTTTGAGGAATCATACTTTTTAAACATCTCGCGACCACCATTGCTTCAACATCTCTGGTCGCTTTCGATTGAAGAGCA
>DJBM01000066.1:0-388 GCA_002430405.1 Actinobacteria bacterium UBA5976 | reverse complement strand
CTCTGGCTTCAACTGCTTGGATGATGTATCTGTCCATCTCAAATGGCTTTCCAATTCCTAATGATCCAAGTCGGGTTTACTTTGGTACTGATACCCATGCCATGGGATTGCTAATCGGTTGCGCAACGGCAGCCCTTTGGCGATCCGAAAAACTATCCCGTCACTTAACACCAGATCGCGCGACTGCGATGAACGGCGTTGGTTTATTATGTCTAGCTGGCATTGCCTACTTCTTCATTTTTATTAGTGAGTTAAATGAATGGCTATACCGCGGCGGTTTCTTGGTCCTTTCCATACTTACTGCAGTCTTAATCGTCATCGCTGCTCACCCAGGTTTAAAGTTTGGCGCACGACTTGGCAATCCCGTTTTGAAGTGGTTTGGCGATCG
>DJBM01000120.1:4447-7345 GCA_002430405.1 Actinobacteria bacterium UBA5976 | reverse complement strand
CGCAGTCAGTGAGCTCGGCAAACGTACCTCATTGAGTTTGAGTACGACAGATGTCACGCTCCAAGTTATTGATCTGAAGGCGCGGGTCGATGCCCTAGTAATTTCGCGCGACCGACTATCGGAATTGATGGCGCAAGCTACAACTACAGCAGATCTGTTGGCTGCTGAACAAGCACTCTCCCAACGTCAAAGTGAATTAGATGCCTATCAATCTCAGTTGGATTACCTGAACTCGCAAGTCACACAATCCACACTTAACATTGCGATTGTTTCTAACTCAGCTTCAATCACAAGTGGACTTTCAGGAATCGGCGCAACTCTAATTCAAGCATTACGAAACTTCCTACAGGGCTTTGAGAGCGTGATTTTATTTATCGGCTCCGCTATTCCTTGGATACTCGTCATTGCAATTTTCTACATCACCAGCAAAGCGGTTTCAAGAATGGTGAAATCAAGAAAATTGAAAAAGTCCAATCAAATTTAATTCTTGACTTCGGACGTTAAATCCAAAGCCAGTGGGTTAGAAATCAGTTGAGTTGATAACGCTGACTCGATTAGCAATGCCCGCCATTATTACATCTACGGCATGATCTGGGTCAAAGCCAGTTGGCATTTTTGGTGCTTGTCCAAAGAGTGGATGGTCCGCGAGTCCAGTCTCGGTGTGACCCAGGCGAACATCGATCGCGGTTACTTTGTAGCGGCGCCACTCTTTTCCAATCGAAGATAGGAATGCACTGTGCGCAACTTTGCTGGCTGTGTAAGAGCTCATTCCTGGAAAGTTCTGCTCCACTACTACGCCAGTCATACCTAACACAAATGAATTTGGAACTTGATTAGTTGCAAGAACACTGAACAATTCTGAAACGACCTGCGCTGGACCCAAGTGATTAATTGTCATCATTGTGGCAGCAAGATCCAGGTTGGTATTTTCCACGTTCGAAAAACCAACCACACCACTGGCAATGACAACACCTGAAATAGCTTCGTGTTTTTGCTTAATGTCACCGCATACTGAAACTATCTGACCGAAATCTGTTAAATCCAGAACGTATTGCTCAACTACTCCACCTGGAATCTTAGTTAGTGCTGATTGGTTGCTTGCGGTGCCGATCACGTTAGTTCCAGCAGCAAGGAAGCGTTGCGCAAATCTGGATCCCACTGCACCGGATGCGCCAAGGATTAACACGGTATTTGCTGAGTCAGTCATAGCCAGAGTTTAGTTAGTTGCGGTGTTTACTGCATCTGTAAACTCATGGCATGGCAGACAATAATCCTGAGCGATCCGCATTCTGGCCAGCTATCGAAAAAAAGTACGGCCAACCAATGGAGTATTGGTTTGGCCAAATGGCAGAAATAGCGGATCGAAAATATCCAGAGCAAATTGCGTACCTACGCGAAAATCACGCATTTAGTCAGGCTCACGCAAATGCATTAGTAATGTACTCTCGCGGGTCAACGACAACCCGCAGACATGATTCTCTAGATGATTATTTAAAGGAATCGGATGCAACTAAGAAAAAGACAGTAAAGGCGATCTTTAAGGCAATTCAAGTTAAATACCCAAAATCCGAATTAGTAATTGCCTGGAATCAACCCATGTTAAAGCTAGGTAATGAATACATATTCGGCCTTAGTGTGCAGAAGAACCACATTCTTATTGCACCTTGGAGCAAGGACGTTTTGGATGCATACCGGCCAAAACTTAAGGATTACAAAGTCAATGCAAAAACAATTCAGGTTCCTGTTGACTGGAAAGTGGACGTTAAATTACTCCAGGGCATAGTTGCTGCAACTGTCGCCGAGCAGAAGAAAAAGTCAAAGTAACCTGCCAATAAGATATAGCCAATCGTTGCAATCCTTTGAAAGGACTCCGCTATGGCCCCCGTTCAGATTCGTAAGCTTGTGACTTACACCGAAGAAACCCGAATTGAGGGCGGTAAAGCGGCCAGCACTCCGCTACGCATGTTTGCAGCTGCTGCCGTAATTGCAAACCCGTGGGCCGGTCGCGGATTCGTCGAAGATTTGAATCCTGAAATACACGACTTAGCGCCACAACTCGGCGAAATTTTGACTGCGGCCATTTTGGAAATGACAGGATCGGGCGAGGCCGTCGAAGCTTATGGTAAAGCCGCAGTTGTTGGAACTGCCGGAGAAATTGAACATGCCTCGGCATTGATTCATACTCTGCGTTTTGGTAATCACTATCGCACCGCTGTTGGCGCAACCAGCTATTTGTCGTTTACAAATGTACGAGGTGGCCCAAATTGTTCAATCGCTATTCCGTTGATGCACAAAATGGATGAAGGCATGCGTTCGCACTATTTAACTATTCAGTTTGCAATTAATGATGCCCCTGCTCCAGATGAAATAGTGGTTGCACTTGGCGCATCTATCGGTGGCCGCCCGCATCATCGCATCGGTGATCGTTATCAAGACATTAAAGATCTTGAAAGTAATGCCAAGTAACTTCCAGCTTCCAAAAACCAGTACTTCGGGAATTACTGATTCTGGTACTGCGTGGAGTCGATTTGGCTCCGGCCAAAGCGTTGTGCTGTTGCATGGCGTGGGGATGAATAAAAATGTCTGGGCGCCACAAGTTAACGATCTTGGCGAAGATTTTGATGTTTTGATTTTTGACATGTGGGGTCATGGTGAAAGCGCCTTACCAAATCAAAAATTGGAACTTAGCGACTACACCGAGCAATTGACTTCTTTGTTGGATGAATTGGAAATTGAATCTGCGCACATAGTTGGGCATTCAATGGGTGCCCTGATTGCAATTGATTATGCGCTCGCGCAAAGTTGCCAGAGTGTGAGCGCGCTGAATGCAGTGTTTATGCGAACCCCAGAACAAAGTACTGCAGTTCGTAATCGTTCCGCAGAATTATCTGCTGGGGG
>DJBM01000120.1:2311-4371 GCA_002430405.1 Actinobacteria bacterium UBA5976 | reverse complement strand
AGGGTTATGCGGCGGCTTATGAGGTATTTGCCTCTTCGGACTCAGTCCATGCGAACCGCTTGGGCGAGCTAAAAGTTCCATCCCTGTTCTTTACTGCTGACGGGGATCCAAATTCAACGCCTGCCATGAGCCAGACAATGGCAGATCTGGCGCCAAATGGAGCGGCAAAAGTTCTTGCTGGCCATAGACATATGATGACCTTGACTGCGCCAGAATTAGTCAGTGAGTCATTGCGCACATTTTTTAATTCTGCTCCCAAATTCGCCGCTAAACCGTGAGGATTAAGTCATGAAGTTTTCGCTATTTGCTCACATTGAACGCTACGACGAATCGGTATCACATAAGCAGTTGCTTGACGAACTTACGGAATTCACTTTGCTGGCTGAAGCTGGCGGAATGGAAACGATTTGGATCGGCGAGCACCATGGCATGGAATACACAGTTGCGCCAAATCCATTTATTAACTTGGCTTATCTGGCAGCAAAAACGACGACTATTCGTCTTGGAACTGGAAATGTTATCGCGCCGTTTTGGCATCCAATTCGGTTAGCGGGCGAAACTGCGCTTTGTGATGTGACAAGTAATGGGCGCGTGGATCTTGGTATTGCGCGTGGGGCTTACATGTTTGAATACGAACGCCTAATGCCAGGCCTGGATGCCATGGAAGCAGGTTTACGAATGCGCGAACTAGTCCCGGCCGTGCAGCAATTATTGATTGGCAATTACACCCACGACGGTGACTACTGGAAGTTCCCAGAAACTACTGCTGTCCCCCGCGCTATTCAAAAACCAGTTCCGATATGGATCGCAGCGCGCGATCCGCACACCCACGACTTTGCAGTCGCTAATGGTTGCAATGTGCAAGTCACGCCGCTTTCAAGTGGCGACGGCGAAGTTCAAGTCCTGATGGACAAATTCAATACAGCGTGCGCGGCACATCCAGAAATTCCTCGGCCAAAGTTAATGCTGCTCATGCATACTTATGTGGCCAAAACTGAAGAGGAGCTTGTTAAGGGCTCTGCTGCGCTTCAAAAATTCTTTCTTTACTTTGGTAAGTGGTTTAAAGCCGAAGCCCCAATCAAGGATGGTTTCATTGAACCCATAACCCAGGCTGAAATCGATGCGCAACCAAACTTGTCCGTTGAAAACATGCGTAAGAATTGCTTAGTTGGAACGCCAGACGAAGTAATTGCGCGCCTTAAGTCCTATGAAGAAATGGGTTATAACCAATTCAGCATCTGGTTAGACAGCGCGATGACTTATGAACAAAAACGTGACAACCTTAAGTTGTTTATTGATGAAGTAATGCCGGCTTTCGCGTAAGCGAAGATTGCGATTACCTAAGGGGTAGAAATGGCACTTGAGGTTTTCCAGCACTATATAAATGGTGCGTTTGAAGATGCTTCCGAAACTTTTGAAAGCCTTGACCCAGCAACGGGAGTCGCTTGGGCGCAAATGCCTATGGCAAATGAAACTGATGTGGATCGCGCAGTCACCGCTGCACATTTGGCATTTACAACTGGGGTATGGCCCACGCTAAATGCCAGTGCTCGGGGAAAGTTTCTCTACAAATTAGCCGATTTAATGGCAGCTGACGCTGATGTTCTGGCTGAATTAGAGACAAAAGATACTGGAAAGATTCGGCGCGAAACTCGAGCCGTAATTATGTACATCGCTGAGTACTACCGATACTTTGCTGGTTTGGCCGATAAGTTACAGGGCGCTCACTTTGACGTTGATAAGCCGAACATGGAGGCTTACACCCGCCGGGAACCAATCGGAGTGGTCGCAGCTATCGTCCCGTGGAATTCGCAAATGTTTTTATCAGCTGTGAAGCTTGCGCCCGCACTTGCGGCAGGTTGCACTGTTGTGCTCAAGGCCTCCGAAGATGGTCCCGCTCCCCTGCTGCATTTTGCCAAACTTGTTGACCACGCGGGCTTCCCACCTGGTGTCGTAAACATCATCACTGGGATGGGCCAATCATGTGGCAAGGCTTTGACAAGTCATCCGCTAGTTTCGCGAATTGCATTTACAGGTGGTCCAAGCACTGCTAAACAAAT
>DJBM01000120.1:0-2141 GCA_002430405.1 Actinobacteria bacterium UBA5976 | reverse complement strand
ATCGTCTCTGGAATCTTTGCGGCCACTGGCCAAAGTTGCGTGGCTGGTTCCAGGTTGCTGGTCCACGAGAATGTCCACAAGCAACTCATGGACATCTTGGTTGAAAAAGCTCAGCGAATCAAAATCGGAGATCCGCAGGATCTCGACACTGAAATGGGTCCACTTGCAACCATGCGACAGTTGACTCATGTCCAAGACGTAGTTGATCGAAGTGTTGCCCAAGGCGCCAAGTTAATTACTGGCGGCAAGAGTCCTGCTGGTTTTGTGGCTGGCTTTTATTACGAACCGACCATATTGGATTGTGAAAAGTCAGTTGTTGCCTGCGTTCAGGAAGAAATCTTTGGACCAGTTTTAAGTGTCTTAAAGTTTCGCGATGACGCCCAAGCATTAGCAATGGCAAATGACAGTGAATATGGCTTAGCTTCTGGGGTGTTTACCAAAGACATTGGTCGCGCGCATCGCTTTGTTCGTTCACTTCGAGCCGGCATAGTTTGGGTCAATACTTATCGCATGATTTCGCCTATGGTCCCATTTGGTGGCTACGGCCAAAGTGGCACTGGCCGAGAAGCTGGCGCCGAATCAATCTTGGATTACACCCGAACAAAGTCTGTTTGGATTAATACCAGCGAAGAACCAATCAGCGATCCGTTTATTATGCGCTAATTAACGGTGAAGTCTCTATCGTCTTCACTTATTACGCTGCCATCTTCGGCTGACAAGTCAAAAACTCGAATTGTATATTTCCCCGGAGCTAACTCGCCCAACTCAATTTTCCAGGCAGATCGATCAGGACAAGCGGTTGCGGCAGTAGCGGCGCCCGAATTAATTACTTTCTTATCCTGCAAAAGTTCCCAAGAAACGTTTGCCTCAAAAGTACAAGCCATCCCAGTGACGACAACTGGGCTTGTCACATCACTTCGATCCAGCTGGTCAATTCCAACGCTGGCTAAGACGTCATAGGAAAACCCAGGGACAAATGTTGCGGTGGCATCAACGTGACCTGCCAAGGTTTCAACTGGCAGTCCATCAACCGTAAACTTCACAGAAGTTACGGTTGGATCATTAGCGGTGAGTGTCCAAACGATTTGATCTATTGCGCGCTGTTCCGCTTCAGCGCCGACGTCAAAGCGTCCAAGTGATAAGTCAACAGTTGCAATCCCACCCTCGCGCTTTATGTCAATAACTTTGCTACCCGATTTCCAAAGAGTCTTGTGGTCACCATCAAAAGGTGGCAACTGCCCAGTTACCAACATTGTTAATGCATTCAGTCCTTTATCCGAACCAAGTTCATTTTCGCCAACATCAACAATTTGTACTTCTGCATAAAGACGAAGTCCGCGCGCGGTATCTCCCACGAAGTAGAAGGTGTAGTTTTCAAGGACTTGTGGTGGCGCAGATTGTGTACTCGAAGGAAGATTAGTTGGATTGAGAGTTGAGGTACCCGATGAATTCTCACTGTTCTTGGCTGAGCAGGAAGAACTTGCCAATGCCGTAATTGTCATCAAAATAACGAATTTAAGTCGTGTTCTTTTGCTGATCTGCCTCATAACAAGAGCCTAACCTGTGGCATTTTTGCAGTGATCTTGGACTAAATTAGACTTCCCTGCATAGCGCATAAGTGTTAGTGAAAGACTTGGAAAATTATGGCGGAATTAGTTTTTTTTACAGGCACCATGGATTGTGGCAAGTCCACGCTGGCTGCCCAAGTTAATTACACTCATGCAAGTCGCGGCCGACGTGGCATGGTCTTTACTCGAAATGACCGTGCCGGCGCTGGCGTACTTTCTAGTCGTCTCGGACTAGAAGTTCCAGCGATTGAAGTAACCGATGAGACTGACTTTTTTGAAATAGCACTAACTGAAAACTCAAATGCAAATCCAATGGAATTCTTTATTTGTGATGAATCGCAGTTCTATACACGTAAGCAAATTGATCAACTAGCTCACGTAGTTGATGATTTAGATATCGACGTCTTTGCGTTTGGAATTGCAAGTGATTTTAGAACTGAACTATTTCCCGGATCTGCCAGACTTTTTGAACTTGCTGATCGAATTCAGATTTTGCAAGTTGAGGCATTGTGCTGGTGTGGTCGCCGGGGCACTCATAATGCGCGAACTATCGATGGCGTAATGGTTACCGAA
>DJBM01000084.1:5173-5412 GCA_002430405.1 Actinobacteria bacterium UBA5976 | reverse complement strand
CAAAGCGTTTTTAGTCGCAGTGTCATAAGTGCGCGAGTTACTTCGCGTTCAACTAAATTGCCAAGTCCAGCTGCATGCGAGCGGATCAGCGACTTCTGTAATTGAACTCGTGATTCGGGTGAGACATGCCGGTTAGCAAGCGCACCAAACCCAGTTGAGATTCCGTAAACCGGATCAGGTGAGGAAGCTAACGCATCGACGCGGGATCGAGTCTGCGCGACTGCGTCGATGGTTGCTGG
>DJBM01000084.1:4375-4997 GCA_002430405.1 Actinobacteria bacterium UBA5976 | reverse complement strand
GGTGTTGATGACCACTTCAGTGCGACTCATGCGAGATCTCCTTTTGTGAAAATGACATTTCCATCTTTCCAAGTAGTGCTAATTAGCGGCACACCAGGTCGGTAAGCCAAATGGATGTAACTAGGGGCATTTAGCAATGCAAAGTCGGCTTTGGCACCGATTGATAGGTGACCCACATCATCGCGTCGCAGTGAAATCGCGCCTCCCATAGTGGCGGCAAACAATGCTTCGTCGACCGTCAGGTGCATTTCGCGAACCGCAAGAGCGATCATTAAGGGCATGTTGGTCGTAAATGAACTTCCGGGATTGCAATCAGGGGAGAGTGCAATGACTGCGCCGGCATCCAGCAGATCCCGTCCGCGCGGGTATTGCGGCGCGCGAGTGCTGAAGTCAGCCCCTGGAACTAAACCAGCGACAGTATTGCTTGCGGCCAGAGCGGCAATGTCCTCATCAGTTAAATAAGTTAAATGATCGGCGCTGGCGCAATCTAATTCGATTGCCATAGCGATGCCATCACCTTGCCCCAATTGGTTTAAGTGGATCCTTGGCTTTAGCTGCTTAGCTATGCCAGCTTCTAATATCTTTCGCGACTGCGCAGTAGTGAATGCGCCTCGATCACAAA
>DJBM01000084.1:1991-4351 GCA_002430405.1 Actinobacteria bacterium UBA5976 | reverse complement strand
GATCACAAAACACATCAACCCAGTTTGCGTGTGGTGCGCAGGCATTAAGCATTTCACCCACGACGAGGTTGACATAAGCATCGGAGTCAGAACTAAATTCCGGAGCAACAACGTGGGCACCAAGAAAAGTAACTTCATCGGTAAGTTCAGCTGCAATTCGCACGCTGCGCTCTTCGGTTGCTACGTCAAGTCCGTAACCGGATTTGATTTCAACAGTTGTAGTGCCAGATTCGTACATTTCTTTTATTAGGCCGCGAGCAACATTACGAAGTTGGTCATCGCTGGCACTGCGCGTTGCCGATGTTGTTACTTTGATGCCACCTGCCGAGTAGGGTACACCTGCCATCCGCGCCGCAAATTCTTGCGAACGATCGCCAGCAAACATCAAGTGTGAGTGACAATCAACAAAGCCAGGTATCAGAGTTCGGCCGCCAACATCTGTTTTGGGAATACTCGAATCTGCTTCGCTTGCTTGGCCAACCCAACTAACAATGCCATCAGTAACAGTTAGCGCTGCGTTTGTGATTACGCCGAGATCGCCATCGCCGATTGCGGAATTATTTGTAACTAGTTGGCTGATGTTGGTCAACGTAAATGAATTACTCATGGTTAGAGCAGATCACCATTGGCACTTGTTGAGTTATGCGCATGTGGCTGCATTGGAATGTGAACTTTCCTTTGGGCTGCGACTTCAATTGCTCGGTCATAGCCAGCATCCACGTGACGAATCACGCCCATACCTGGATCGTTAGTTAGAACTCGAGCAAGTTTTTGCGCTGCGAGTGGCGTGCCATCAGCAACGGAAACTTGCCCAGCGTGAATGGATCGCCCGATTCCAACGCCACCACCGTGATGTATTGATACCCATGATGCGCCCGAAGAGATGTTTATCATTGCGTTCAGTAATGGCCAGTCCGCAATGGCATCGGAGCCATCAAGCATGGCTTCTGATTCGCGGTAAGGCGAGGCCACCGATCCACAGTCAAGGTGATCCCGGCCAATTACGATTGGCGCACTAACTTCACCACTTGCAACTAAATCGTTGAAGGCCAATCCAGCTTTATCGCGCTCGCCGTAACCTAGCCAACAGATGCGAGCTGGCAGCCCTTGGAACGCTACGCGTTCTTGCGCCATATTTATCCAGCGATGTAAATGTTCATTGTCTGGAAATAAATCAAGAACCGCTTTGTCTGTTCGCGCAATGTCTTTAGGATCTCCGGAGAGCGCTGCCCAGCGAAACGGGCCTTTACCTTCACAGAACAACGGGCGAATGTAAGCGGGAATAAATCCTGGGAATTCAAAGGCGCGGTCGTAACCACCTTTTCGCGCTTCATCGCGAATGCTATTGCCGTAATCAAATACCTCAGCGCCTTTATCCATGAACCCAACCATGGCTTCCACGTGCTTAGCCATTGATTCTTGCGCAAGCTTGGTGAATTCATCGGGCTTATTGTCTGCGTATTCCCGAGCTTCAGCAAAGTCCATGCCAGCCGGAATGTAATAAAGCGGATCGTGTGACGATGTTTGATCTGTAACGATGTCTGCTTCGACATCCATAGCGAGAAGTTTTGGAAGTACTTCGGCAGCGTTTCCAACTAGACCAACGGAAAGCGGCTTGCGAGCTGCTTTGGCATCCATGCAACGGCGAACTGCATCGTCCAGATCGTTTGCAATTTCATCTAGGTATCTAGTCTCAACGCGGCGTTGCAAACGTGTCGCATCAATGTCGATAATCAAACAAACACCGTCATTCATGGTTACTGCAAGTGGTTGCGCACCACCCATGCCACCGCAGCCACCAGTGATAGTCAGCGTGCCGGCAAGCGTGCCGCCAAATTTCTTTGCGGCAACTGCAGCGAAAGTTTCGTAAGTGCCTTGCAAGATGCCTTGGGTACCGATGTAGATCCAAGAGCCAGCAGTCATCTGTCCATACATGGTCAATCCCATGTGCTCCAAGCGACGAAACTCTGGCCAAGTTGCCCAGTCGCCAACCAAATTGGAATTAGCGAGAATTACCCGCGGCGCCCATTCGTGAGTCTGAAACACACCAACTGGCTTCCCGGACTGCACCAACATGGTCTCGTCATTTTCTAAGTTCGTCAGGGTGCGCACGATTGCATCAAAGGATTCCCAGTTACGCGCTGCTTTACCGGTACCGCCATAGACGATTAATTCATCTGGGTACTCAGCAACTTCTGGATCTAGATTATTTTGCAGCATGCGAAGGGCGGCTTCTTGCCCCCAACCCTTTGTCGTCAAAGTTGTGCCGCGGGCGGCTCGAACTGGGCGCGGTCCTGAAGTCATGTGATTCCTTTGGCTATTTACTACTAACCGAGGTTACTGCAGGGACTTGGGCAGAT
>DJBM01000084.1:0-1711 GCA_002430405.1 Actinobacteria bacterium UBA5976 | reverse complement strand
GTGGACCAATTTTGGCCCCGCGCCGGACACTGGCTTGAAGCTGGTTCTACGGCTGAAAAAACTGACATCACTGTTGTGGGAATTGGCGCGCACTTAACTTCACTTACGCCAACGGGCGCAGACAAAACTCCTGATGCGATACGTCAGGCACTTTTTAAGTATTCAACATATTCCTGGGCACACGATATTGATATCGCATCACTTAGCGTTCGTGATGCCGGAAACATTCCTGATCCAGATTGGGAAGAAGGCGAAGCTAGAGTATTTGCCAAAATGGCTGAGCTGCGCGGCAAGCAAAAATTGTTAGTTGCCCTTGGTGGAGACAATGCAATTACCTACTCAGTTGGCAAGGGCTTGTGGGCAGATGAAATTGGCAGAGCTGGACTGATCACAATTGATGCTCATCATGACATTCGTGAAGGCATAAGCAACGGTTCGCCAGTACGACGCTTAATTGCCGCGGGATTACAAGGTACACATATTGTGCAAATTGGAATCAGCGATTATGCCAATTCACCTGAGTATGCCAGGCGCGTTAAGGAATACGGCATAACTGTCATTACTCGCGCGCAAATGCGAAGCCGATCGCTTACAGACATCATGACCCAAGCCCTTGAAATTGCTGGGGCCAGTGGCGGGGACATTCACTATGACTTAGATGTGGATGTTTGCGACCGCGCAGTCACGCCAGCTTGTCCGGCCGCGACCCCAGGCGGTCTTTCTGCCGACGATGTCCGAGAACTGACATTCTTGGCGACATCTCACGCAAGAGTGACTAGCATGGACATTACTGAAATTGACGCCACGATTGATTCAACGGATGAGCGAACGATTCGTCTTGGTGCATTGTGTGTTTTGGAAGCCGCAGCTGGCGTTGCCAGTCGCTCGAAGTAGTTGCAACTAGTTTCGCTAGTTGCCGAGAGTAAAGGAAAGAAATGACAACGCTAAAGAACTTCATTAACGGCAAGTTTGTTGATCACGCCAGCGACGAAACTATGTCATTTGAAAATCCAGCTATCGGTCAGGTTTACGGAACTGCACCGCTTTCTCGCGAAGCCGATGTTGATGCTGCGTTTAAAGCTGCCAGCAATGCTTTTGATGGCTGGAAGCGCACCGCACCAGCAGATCGCTCGCTTGCACTGTTTCGTATTGCTGAATCAATGGAGGCTCGCGCCGACGAAATCATTGCCGCAGAAATTCAAAACACAGGTAAACCACTTTGGTGGATGCGTGATGCAGAATTCCCACAGTGTGTAGACCACACTCGGTTTCACGCCACACTCGCTCGCAATTTGCCAGGTTGGTCAACTGGAGAGTACTTAACTGGATATGACTCAACAGTTCGTCGCGAACCAGTTGGTGTTTGTGCTCAGGTTGCGCCATGGAACTACCCATTACTTATGGCGGTATGGAAGTTTGCGCCAGCACTTGCCATGGGCAACACCATTGTGCTTAAGCCTTCTGATACTACGCCACACACTGCAAGCATCATGGCAGAAATTTTTGCTGAGCATTTGCCAGCAGGTGTTGCCAACATTATTTATGGTGACCGCGATACCGGTCGCGCCATGGTTGCGCACAAGCGTCCAGATCTAGTTTCGATAACGGGCTCAGTTCGCGCTGGTATGGAAATCGCGGCGAGCGCAGCACCAGATCTAAAGCGCGTTCACCTTGAACTTGGTGGCAAAGCACCAGTAATCGTTTATGACGA
>DJBM01000128.1:3321-3518 GCA_002430405.1 Actinobacteria bacterium UBA5976 | reverse complement strand
CTTGCCGCCGGACTTGCCGATACAAATGACATCATTGTTGTTGCAGCCTCTGGCACATCAGGTGCTGGCCGTGGGGCAAAAGTAAATTTACTTAACAGTGAAGTTGCTGGATCCATGTCTACTTACAAAGTTGGGGGCACACACCAGCACACTCCAGAAATCGAACAAACTTTAAGTCACGTTGCAGGTGTCGATGT
>DJBM01000128.1:0-3082 GCA_002430405.1 Actinobacteria bacterium UBA5976 | reverse complement strand
TCCACACTTGGTTCAAATGCCGTTCACATCCAGGTAGCAAAGGATGATCGAACAAATCGCGCCACAGTTTTTGTGGCTCTCGATAATTTAATTAAAGGCGCTGCAGGCCAAGCCGTACAAAACGCAAACTTAATTTGTGGGTTCCCAGAAACTGCCGGTCTTAGTGCAATTGGAATTGCGCCGTGACCGTAGTCATAAAATTCGGTGGCAATGCCATGGTTGAGCAAAGTGCGCTTGCAGCTTTTATTTCTGGCATCAAAGACTTGCAGACTGCAGGCAAAAATCCAGTAGTTGTACACGGTGGCGGACCACAAATTTCCGAGGGTTTAAAAGCAGCTGGCATTGTTTCAGAATTCAAAGGTGGCTACCGAGTTACCACTGCGGAATCAGTAACTGTTGTGCGCGATGTCTTAGTCAATGAAGTAAATAAGGAACTTGTTGATTTACTAAATGCCAATGGCGCAATTGCCCAAGGTATGCCAGGAGACATTGCTGATTTACTCATGGCCGAACATCGCACCGTACTAGTTGATGGTGTGCAAACTGACATTGGTTTAGTCGGTGAGGTAGTTGCTGTTGATACGGCTGCCATTCAAAGCGCAATTGCAGCGGGCGTTATTCCCGTTATCTCAACGGCTGCGCGCAGTATTACTGGCCAGCTCTACAACGTAAATGCTGATACGGCTACTAGCGCAGTAGCAATCGCACTTAATGCGCAGGAAATGATCATGCTCACTGATGTCCCAGGGGTTTATGCCAATTGGCCAGATCGGGATTCGCTACTTACAAAACTAACCGCTAACGAATTAACCAAACTCATACCCTCTCTAGAAGCGGGTATGGTTCCAAAACTAGAAGCGTGCCTACGCGCAATTTCTGGGGGAGTACCCAATGTTCGAGTTGTTGGAAATTTAACGGATTCGGGAACACAGGTGACGAAATGACAAAAACTTCGCAAGGCCAAAATCGTTGGGACGCGTCGTTCATGCCAAACTACGGCACGCCAAATTTAATGCTGGATCACGGCAAAGGCGCAACAGTCTGGGACGTCGATGGCAAGAAATACATCGACTTCTTAGCCGGCATTGCGGTAAATATCTTGGGTCACGCACATCCTGCACTTACGGAAGCTGTCACCAAGCAAATGTCCACTCTTGGTCACACCAGCAATTTTGCAATGCACGAACCTGGCTTAGTCCTTGCCGAACGTTTACTTGAATTAACTGGACGTCGAGGCAAAGTTTTCTTATGTAACTCGGGTACCGAAGCAAATGAAGCCGCCATAAAACTTTCGCGCCTAATTGATCGCACTCACCTTGTCAGTTTGCACGGCAGCTTCCATGGCCGAACCGCTGGCGCACTGGCTTTAACTGGTCAGCCGAAGAAATACAAACCATTCTTACCGCTACTTCCTGATGTTTCATTTATTGCCCCAAATGATGTTTCCGAATTAACTGCAGAGATCACGGATAAAACCGCAGCGCTTTGGCTCGAGCCAATTTTGGGTGAAGGTGGCGTGTTGCCACTAACGAGTGAATATTTAATTGCAGCTCGCAAAGTAACCGCTGAACATAACGCAATGTTGGTAATAGATGAAGTGCAAACTGGAATTGCGCGGACTGGTTCTTGGTTTGCCTACCAAAACACGGGCATTGACCCCGATGTCTTGCTGTTAGCAAAAGGACTTGGCGGCGGCTTCCCAATTGGCGCCATGATTGCGTTCGGAGATTACCAAGACTTAATGACTAAAGGACTGCACGGCACAACTTATGGTGGCAACGCAGTTGCTTGCGCCGCAGCCCTTGCCGTCCTTGACACTGTCGAGCGCGAAGGATTAATGCCACGCGCAAAACACATTGAAGCTGAATTTAATTCTCACATCATTACGGCGCCTGGGGTAGATCAAGTTCGCGGGGCTGGAGCAATGATTGGCGTAGTTCTAAAACATGAAAATGCTGCTGAGGTTGAAACTCGAGCACGCGAGCTTGGCTTGATCATTAACGCGCCATCGCCAAATGTCTTGCGCATCGTGCCACCGCTTGTGATCACCGATGCGGAATTACACGAGGGCTTGCAGTTATTAACCCAAGCTTTAGGTGAGTGTGAGAACTTATGACAAATCGAGCTTCCCGCTTAGCGCTAATCCAAGACCTCATTTCTGCCGGAGATATTTCATCTCAAGGCGAACTTGTTTCGCTACTTTCAAAAAAAGGTGTCAAAGTAACGCAAGCAACACTTTCGCGGGATTTAGAAATACTTGGCGCAATCAAGATTCACAACGGCGCTGCTGGACTTTGTTACGCAATACCCGATGATGGCTCCGGGACCCCAATCACTCGCGATTCCTCACGACTTGGCCGAGCCATGTCCGAGCTTGCAGCGGGCATAGATTTCTCAGCAAACATTGTGGTAGTTCGCACTTCACCAGGAGCTGCAAGTTACCTTGCCTCAACCATTGATCGCAGCGGACTTGCATCCATCATCGGAACCGTTGCTGGAGATGACACGGTAATGCTGATCACGCGCGATCCAGCTGGCGGTGCCTCGGTGTGTCACGAACTTCAAGAGCTAACCAAACATTAATTAGCCACCACAATAGAAATTATGCAAAGGAGAAACTTGTGAGCAGCAACACCAGCGATGCCCGGTTATGGGGAGCGCGCTTTAGTTCTGGTCCAAGTGCTGCCATGGCAAATCTAAGTGCATCTGTGCATTTTGATTGGGTCCTTGCTCCTTATGACATCGCCCAAAGCAAAGCGCATGCCCGCGTGCTCCATACCGCAGGCTTACTTTCTAAAGACGAGTTAAAAACCATGCTGACTGGCCTCGATACTTTGCTTGAAAATGCAGCGGCTGGAAAATTCATTCCAACGCCAGCTGATGAAGATGTCCATAGCGCATTAGAGCGCGGCTTAATTGAAACAATTGGCCCAGAAGTCGGCGGCAAATTACGTGCTGGCCGAAGCCGTAATGATCAAGTCTCAACTGATTTACGGATGTACTTACGAAACAATGCTCGGGCACTAGCAGCAAGTGTTTGCGATTTACAGGACGCACTATTAACCCAATCCAAAGCACATGT
>DJBM01000038.1:4498-4748 GCA_002430405.1 Actinobacteria bacterium UBA5976 | reverse complement strand
TGCATGCCTTAATTGAAAGTGCGATTGCGGGTGACGTGCGCGCACTTGGTAAGGCACTTAGTGTCATAGAAGATTCAACTCCTGAGTTAACACAACTTTTAGCAGGCATACCTGAGGCAGGTAATGCCCAAATAATCGGAATTACTGGTCCGCCTGGAGTAGGTAAGTCGACCACAACTGGCGCATTAATTAGTGAGTACCGGAAACAAAATTTGCGCGTAGCTGTCTTAGCGGTTGATCCATCATCTCC
>DJBM01000038.1:0-4421 GCA_002430405.1 Actinobacteria bacterium UBA5976 | reverse complement strand
CCAGTAACAGGAGGCGCACTTCTTGGTGATCGCATTCGAATGCAAGAGCACGCATTGGATGAGGGTGTATTTATTCGATCCATGTCATCTCGTGGTCAACTTGGTGGATTATCGAGCGCGACCCAAGCAGCTTCCAAAGTCTTAGATGCAGTTGGATTCGATGTGGTGATCGTGGAAACGGTCGGAGTTGGGCAATCTGAAGTTGACGTCGTTAACGCAGTCGACACTGTTGTTTTAGTTTTAGCGCCAGGTGCTGGTGATGGAGTGCAAGCAGCAAAAGCTGGGATTCTTGAAATTGCCGACATATATGTTGTTAATAAGGCGGATCGAGATGGGGCCGAAGGAGTGGTTCGGGAGTTACGTTCCATGATTGGTCTTGGCTCGAGGCCTGCTAATTTATGGACCCCTGAGATTATGACGACAACCGCCACAACTGGACAGGGACTGCCAGAACTCGTGAGCGCAATCAGCTCTCATCAAAAATGGGCAATAGATTCAGGCGATCGGGTAGTTCGCGCCATAACTCGAGCAAATCTAAATTTACGTCGCGCTGTTATGACTGCTATTTCGGAAAACTTAGATTTAAATCAACAGCACATAGCCCAATTAAGTATTCAGGTAGCGCAGGGTGAAATCACTACCGCGAACGCAGTTACTTTTCTGCTGCAAGAAATAATGTCTAACTCCAGCAATTCCTAGGGCACAATAGAGTCGTGGCCACATCAAATATGAACTTGCAAGGCGCCGTTGATTTAGGCGCCGTGGCCGCAGCGCGCGAAGCACAGGCAAAAGCAATGAAAGCAGCAGCGGATCGAGCTGCGAATCCGGCGGCCGAAATGCTGGTCATCGATGTGACTACATCTACTTTTGAGCAAGAGGTTATTGCAAAGTCGATGAGCGTCCCAGTCGTTGTGGATTTATGGGCTACGTGGTGTGAGCCTTGCAAACAACTTTCGCCAATTTTAGAGAAACTTGCCCTTGAATATGACGGCCGTTGGATTTTGGCAAAAGTAGATGTCGACGCTGAGCCACAAATTTCTGCGGCTTTTCAAGTCCAATCTATTCCTGCGGTGTTTGTTGTGATGGGTGGGCAAGTTGCGCCGATGTTCCAAGGCGCAGTGCCCGAATCGCAAGCCCGCCAAGTCATAGAGGCCGTACTTGCCGAAGCTGCAAAAGCTGGCCTCACTGGAAATTCAGGCAATGGCCAGCAAGGTGAAAGTTCGGCACCTGAAGTAGTTAGTGACCCAAGGTTTGATGCTGCGGAATCCGCGCTTGAAGCGGGTGACTGGGATGCTGCAGTAGTGGCATACCAAGAAATTTTGTCAGCAACTCCAGCAGACTCAATTGCAAAAATTGGTTTGTTAAATGTGAAGTTATTAAAGCGCACCGATGGGCGCGACTTAGCCACTGACATTAGTTCCTTGAATTTAGAAACCGAATCTGTTCTTCGGGCAGCAGACGCAACTTTCTTAATGGGCGAGTTTGCTGATGCCTTCGCGCTATTGATTGAACACATTAAAAATTCAACAGGTCCAGATCGCGATAAAACTAGAGAGCGGACCCTTGAACTTTTTGATATCGCTGGACCCGCAGATCCTGCAGTCATCAAAGGTCGAAGCGCGCTAACTAACGCACTTTTTTAACTTAACTACTTAATGTCTGACTACGGCCAATGCCTTAGATAGTCTTATCCAGTGTATGAATTTATCCGCGTTGAACGCCAAGATCGTATTGCAGTTATTAATTTAGACCGTCCAAAGATGAATGTATTAAATCGCGCCATGCAAGAAGAAATTAAAGCCGTGGCTCTTGAAGTATCAAGCAGCGATGAGGTTCGAGCCGTCGTTATTTATGGTGGTGAACGCACTTTTGCAGCCGGCGCTGATATCAAGGAAATGATTGACTGGGATGGCGAGATTGCCCATCGCGAAACTCCGGGACTACAAGCTTGCTTCAATGCTGTTGGCGACATCCCAGTTCCTACAATTGCAGCGATCACGGGTTATGCACTTGGTGGCGGCCTTGAGTTGGCACTGAGTTGCGACTTTCGAATTGCAGCATCGAACTCCGTAATGGGTCAGCCAGAAATTTTGCTGGGAATTATTCCTGGCGGCGGCGGTACCCAGCGGCTAGCTCGCTTGATTGGTCCATCGCGAGCAAAAGACTTAATTTTCACAGGTCGTCGCGTTGATGCAGACGAGGCCCTGACGCTTGGCTTAGTAAATGAAGTAGTGGACTCAAGTGATGTTCTAAAGCGAGCTATGGAACGCGCGAACCTTTTTGCATCTGGTCCGCTCACCGCAATAAAGGCTGCCAAGCGAGCCATTGATAAGGGCGGCGAACAGTTGCTTGCAAGTGGGTTAGTGATGGAGCAAGAGCTATTTGCCGGCCAATTCGACACTAAAGATCAAAAAGTTGGCATGAAATCCTTCGTTGAAAACGGTCCAGGCAAGGCGGACTTCTCCTAACCACCCTGCCTGTTGGGCAAGGTTGCCCCCAACTGGCAGCAACTGAAATAGGTATTAGGCTGGGTCAAGCGGATTGTATCCAATCTCACAGCAGATTCGATTGCGTGAAATGGTAGCCAATGCGAGGCTCTTTCCTAAGTACCTAAGGAGTGCAAGTGAAAATTTGTGTTTGCGTTAAGCAAGTTCCAGATAGCTGGGCAGAAAAGAAGTTATCTGCGGGCGATAGCACATTGGATCGCGCGAGCGCCGATCGCGTTGTAAATGAATTAGACGAGTACGCCGTCGAAGAGGCATTGCGAATTATTGAAGCTGGCGAAGGTGAAGTCACCATTTTGTCGATGGGACCTGATGAAGCAGCGGACAGCGTGCGCAAAGCGATTTCAATGGGAGCCCACGCCGGAATTCACATCAGCGACCCTGCGCTTCATGGTTCGGATGCGCTAGCAACTTCATTAGTACTTGCCAAGGCGATTGAAGGTCGCGGTTTCGACTTAATTATCTTTGGCTCAGAATCAACAGATGCGCGTATGAGTGTTGTGCCTGCAATGGTTGCTGCGCGACTTGGGTTACCGCAAATGACATTTGCAAACAAAGTTGAATTATCTGGTGGGAGCTTAACAATTCATCGTGTTACCGATTATGGATATGATGAAGTTCAATCGACCTTGCCAGCAGTAGTTTCAGTGGTTGAGAAAACAAATGAACCACGGTACCCATCCTTCAAAAACATTATGGCTGCGAAAAAGGCCCCAATGGAAACCCTCAGCCTTGCCGATATCGGTTTAGATGCCAGCACGGTAGGACTTGCAAATGCGTGGAGCCAAGTTAATGATTTTGCGGAGCGCGCAGCGAAAGCCAAAGGCACAATCATCACAGACGATGGCAATGGCGCTGAAAAAATTGAAGAATTCCTCGTCACTCAGAAATTCATTTAGGAGAAGTCATGGCTGAAGTATTAGTTCTCATTGATCACGCTGATGGCGCAATTAAAAAAGTTTCCCTTGAATTGCTCGCGATGGCAGCTGGCATTGGCGATCCAAGTGCGGTATTCATTGGTCCTGGCGCAGATGCCGCGATTGCCACATTAGGCGATCACGGCGCAAAGACTGTTTACGTAGCTGATGGTCAAGCGATGCTGGATCACGTAGTAATTCCAAAAGTTGATGTCTTAGCAAAACTAGTCGCCGAGAAGTCTCCAGCGGCTGTTTTGATTCCTTCCTCAGCAGATGGCAAAGAGATCGCTGGCCGACTGGCAATCGCTGTGGACTCAGGTGTTATTACTGACGCCGTTGCAGTTTCATCTGATGTCGTTGCGACTCAAAATGTTTTTGGTGGCGCGACAATTGTGCACTCCAAAGTTTCTAAAGGCACCCCAATCATCACAGTTCGCACTAACTCCATTGCGCCAGTGCAATCAGGTGGGTCTGCAACGCGCGTTGATGTTGCTGCCGAAATAAGTGCAAGTGCGAGCGCAACGAAAGTTGTTAACCGAGTATCGGTAGCCAAGAGTGGGCGACCAGATCTTTCCGAAGCAGCGATCGTAGTTTCTGGTGGCCGCGGTGTTGGCAGTGATGAAGGTTTCACCAAAATTATTGAGCCACTTGCAGATGCACTGGGCGCAGCAGTTGGTGCCTCGCGCGCAGCGACCGATGCAGGCTGGTACCCACACCAATTCCAGGTTGGTCAGACTGGCAAGACCGTTTCGCCACAGCTTTATGTAGCCAGCGGTATCTCAGGCGCAATTCAGCATCGCGCTGGAATGCAGACTTCCAAAACTGTGGTCGTTGTAAATAAGGATGCTGACGCACCAATCTTTGACTTAGCTGACTTTGGAGTCGTTGGCGACTTACATTCAGTCGTCCCAGATTTAACTGCCTTGGTAACTGCGCGTAAGTAGGTAACTAAGGTCATAAAGACCCAAGAAATAACGAGTTTTCACAATATTGTGAAAAC
>DJBM01000051.1:6290-7629 GCA_002430405.1 Actinobacteria bacterium UBA5976 | reverse complement strand
GTGCGACACCGCCTGCTAAACATAAATTGCGGTTTCCAGTTTCCTTAGCAATTGACCGAGCGATCCGCAGCACAACTTCCTCAGTAACTTCCTGAATTGAAGCGGCTAGATCCATCTCGCGCTGTGTTAAATCAGCTTCGGATTCGCGAGCCGGTCCACCAAAAAGTTCCGCAAACTTTTTGTTCGTCATTTTTAATCCAGCTGGATAATCAAAATATTTCATATTTAGCTGGAAGCTTCCATCTGGCTTCAAATCAATTAAGTTATCCATAATTGTTTTGGTGTAGATCGGCTTGCCGTAAGGGGCAAGGCCCATAACTTTGTACTCGCCAGAATTTACTTTGAATCCTGTGAAATAAGTAAGTGCAGAATATAGAAGACCCAGTGAATGTGGGAAATGAATTTCTTTAACAATTTCCAATTGATTACCAGATCCAATTGCAATTGAAGTTGTTGGCCATTCGCCAACACCATCCATGGTCAGGACCACAGCTGATTCGAATGGCGATGGATAGAAAGCACTTGCAGCGTGGGATAAGTGATGTTCACTAAAAAGTATCTTCGATTGCCAATCTGCATCTGAATCTATGTGAGTTTCGAGAGATTTAATTAAATTTCTCTTTTGAAAAATTTTTTCCGTTAACCAAACCGGCATAGCCATCAAGAAAGATCTGAAGCCCCTCGGTGCGTAGGCTAAATAAGTTTCTAAAAGTCTTTCAAATTTTGGAAAGGGCTTCTCGTAGAAAACAACATAATCAACATCTTTACCGCTGATTCCACCTTCAGATAGGCAAAACTGGATCGCATTTAACGGGAAACCCGAATCATGTTTTTTGCGGGTAAAGCGTTCCTCTTGCGCGGCAGCCACAATCCGACCATCTACCAAAAGGCTGGCCGCTGAATCATGATAAAAAGCAGATATACCTAAGATTTTCGTCATTTTTTAGAAAAGTGTGTAAATGAATGGGGCGAATACACTCGTTTGCGCAGCTAGAAGCAAAAGTGCAAGCAACAACATCACAGCAATGATTGGGAGCAGCCAAAGCTTGCCACGGCTCCGCAGAAACCGAACGAGTTCACGAAAAAAATTCATTGCTTTTCCTTTTGATCCTCTTTATTTTAGTACTGATTCCGGAAGGAATCTGCACTTATGTGGGGGGTTTCCCTTACTTTCCAGTATGAATTGACTTTGTTTTTCCTAATAAGAAGTGCGTCTCTGCGGAACAATCTCATAACTAGGGCTATCGGAGTGAACATTAGAAAAAAAATGATCGCCATCTCTATTGGTGCAAAGACTTTTCCAAAGTAATAACCAAGTGACATCCAGAATCGGTTAAAT
>DJBM01000051.1:3422-6131 GCA_002430405.1 Actinobacteria bacterium UBA5976 | reverse complement strand
TCGAAGCCTTGCTTGCCTCACACTAGGCTTAATAATTCGCAAGCCCTAACAGGGCATTTGTACTCAAACCCAGGCGATTTAAATCCAATGCGCCACTGTAAATTCCATATTGATTTGCCGGCGCAGTGTGTGTGTACTGCCAGAATGCCCAGTTAAGTTTGCATCCGGTTGATGTCCAAACTGTCACCAGGCAAGTTCCGTTAGTAAGCGCTCCTGGATTATTGCTAGATGTTAAATTTGCTACCCAGAGTGGATAGTTTCTTAAAGCAGGGTCCTTTAAGTAAGTCGCAAGAAAACTCAAATTCGAGTAAATTACCGGACGGCGTCCAGTTTGGGAAGTTGCCGTTGATACAAAGCCATTTGTAAATGAAGTTACTACGGCGGAAGGCGTGCTTGGCCCCCCCGCCAAACTGAATCCTTCAACATCCAATGCGATTGGCAGTACGCCCGGTTTGTAACCGCCGAGTGCGTTCATGTTGCTCACTGCGCGATTGGCTTGGGCAACTCCTTGCGCGTAGGCACTTTCAACTGTGCTGCCTGCGGAAATCAAAGCCACATGGTAAATCCCAGTCAAGATTCCTGCTTCGCGAGCTTTTGGAAAGTCAACGGATGTCCACCTGATTGCCTGTGCATTCGGAGCCTCACCACCACTTGAACCCTTTATGTACAGGAATCTAATTCCGGCGTCGTACATTTGCACAAAATTTATGTCTCGATTACCTGGGTGCTGCACATAGGAGATGTCAGCGCCGAGAATGGTGCCTGAAGTTGGCAGTCCCGCAAAAACAAGGCGACGAATTATTGCCTCTTTCTCATTCGCTAATGCTTGGACTTTTGCCACATTATCTTTCGCAGCCTTGGTTTTAACGGCCAATTCAGCAACTAAATCTTTTGCTTTATCACTTGTTACTTTAATGTCTTGGGCAATTTCAACACTTGCTTGTACTTTTACATCTAACTTAACTTTTTCTGCTAACAAAGTAGCAAGAACATCACTCGCGTTATCTAATACAAAATTTAGCGACTGTAACTTGTTGGTGATGTTCCCATCGGAATCTGGACTCATAATGATGTCAACTATGAGCCACTCTTTACTGATTCCTAATTTATACAAAGTACTAACAATTTGATCTAGCTGCTCTTGGTCCTTCGCGATCTTTGCAGTTAGCGTGTCCATTTCAGCTTGAATTTCTGCAAGTTCACGCTGAGCTTTTTTCAACTTCGCCTCGATTTGGTTGGAAGTATCACGCGCTGTTGCTAATTCTTTTTCAGCGATAACTAACAAGCTTTTCGACTCTTCTAGGGCTTTCATGGTTTGCGCCAGTTCAGCTCTAGCGTCAGTGATTGCACTGTTTGCACTTGCCGGAGGTGAGACTATTAAAGTCAATGAGAGGCAAAGCAATAAAAATCCCATAACTACCAAAATCGGCAGCCTTGAAAGACTTTTCAGAGGATTTTCACGCATAAGGCAAGTTTACTTAGTTAAACGTTAAACACCCCGCAGGAAGTTATAGTACGTGAGCCTTGTCCGAACTAACTTCTATATTTTTCGAATTACCTTGTGTTGCGCTGCTTGTGCTAACGGCCTAATAACCATCAAATCAATGTTGAAGTGATGCGGCAGCATGACACTCCACCGAACTGCCTCAGCCACATCCTCTGCAGTCAAAGGTTCAGCAACACCTTCATAGATTTTTGCCGCGCGATCTTTGTCGCCACCAAATCGCTTAACTGCAAATTCATCAGTCTTAACCATGCCCGGTGCTAACTCAACTACTCGAACTGGTTCACCTGCTAGTTCCAGTCGCAAAGTTTCCGCCAGCGCCGCAACAGCATGTTTAGCAGCGGTGTAGCTGCCACCATTTTCATAAACAATTCGTCCAGCAGTAGATCCCATTAAAACAATCGTTGCTTCACCAGACTTAATCAATGCTGGAATGATTGCTTTAATAGTTCGTAATGCGCCAATAACATTTACGTCATAGGCCTTAATCCAGCTCTCGACATCAGCATCTGCGACACTTGTGCCGTCAAAAGCGCCACCAGCATTTGCAACCAGAACGTTAACTTGCTTATTTGCTAGGTGCCCAGCAAGGGCATCAACGCTTTTTTGATTCGTAACATCCAATTCCCATGCGTGAATTCGATCATGAGATTTTGCCAGATCCGCCAACATGTCAGTTCGCCTAGCTGCGGCAATTACTTGATAGCCCTCTTTGGCCAGTGCCCGCGCGGTGGCTGCCCCGATTCCACTGCTCGCACCCGTTACTACCGCATATCCAAGTTGGTTCATTTCCCTATTGTTTCCTATGTAGCTCAGTTCGCAAGCAAGAACCCTGGGTAAAATGCAAAGCAAGCCCCACCTAAATTCAAGGAGTTCGCAATGACACGTAAGTCGATTGGCACAATGATGGGATCGCAGCCAACTGGAACGTTTATGGGAATTCCGGCTGGAGCCCTTGCTGATGTGTCTGGCGGGTCAGCGGTTTTTGGCGCTCCTTGCGCCACTCCATATCCATCCGTGGGCGCTTATTGCAAAGATGCGCCCCAAGCGATCCGCAGCGCAATAAGTATGTACCAAGCAAATATTTCCCATATGGATTTCGATTTAGGTGGACCGATATTTCCAAACGGAATACACGCAGTTGATTTAGGCGACTTGGAATTTGATGAATCTGACAGCGCTGGCAATCGCGAACGAATTCGGGC
>DJBM01000051.1:0-3233 GCA_002430405.1 Actinobacteria bacterium UBA5976 | reverse complement strand
ATACTGGCGAATACACAGTTGTGCAAATCGATGCCCACATAGATTATCGAGATGAAGTAAGTGGGGAAAAACTTGGACTCTCTTCCACTATGCGGCGAGCATTTGAAATGCCGCACATCACAGGCTTGATTCAGGTCGGCCAACGCGGAATTGGATCTGCGCGTCCACAAGATTTTGCAGATGCAAAGTCTCATGGAGTTAACTTCGTCTCAGCGCGCGAAGTTGCATCGCATGGCATACAACAAGTAATCGACCTAGTTCCTGTTGGAGCCAAAGTAATAATTGACTTAGATTGCGATGCCTTAGATCCATCCATAGTTCCTGGCGTAATTGGCCGAGCACCAGGTGGGCTGAGTTATTGGAATGTCGTGGAGCTATTGCACGGTATCTCCGGCAAAGCAAAGATTGCTGGCTTTAATTTAGTGGAATTTATGCCAGATAGTGATGTCGATGAAATCGGCGCCTTAAACAATGCGCGAATAATTTGCAATGTTTTGGGACTTGTAGCTCGCCAAGAATAGTTAAACGTTAATAATGATTAGGATTCAAATATGGGAAATCCAGTAATTGGTTTAACTACCTATCTTGAGCCAGCTAAGTGGGGGTCTTGGGATTTGCCTGCTGCCTTAATTCCCTGGAATTACGTGAATAAGTTGCAGCAAGCAGGGGCATCTGTTGTGCTCTTGCCACCTGATCCAGATTGTCATGACGCAATAGCTCGCCTTGATGGTCTTGTGATGGCAGGTGGCGCTGACATTGAACCTGCACGGTATGGCGCGCCCCACGAAGAAGGCACCGATAAGCCGCGCACTGAACGTGATGCTAGCGAGATCGGTTTGTATTTAGCGGCGCGCGAAAAAGGTATTCCAGTTTTTGGCATTTGTCGTGGCCTTCAGATTATGGCGGTTGCACACGGTGGCTCACTGCATCAACATTTACCCGATGTAGTTGGAAATACCTTGCACCGCGACGCACCGGGAACTTTTAATTTCCATGGCGCAAGTTTTACACCTGGTAGCTTGATCGCAAAAATTGTCGGCGCCACTGATGTGAAAGTTAATTCCAGCCATCACCAAGCAGTTAACTCCCCCGGCGATCTAACGGTTACAGGCCTAGCAGAAGACGGCACCATTGAAGTCTGCGAAATTACATCTGAAGCATTTGTCTTAGGCGTGCAATGGCACCCTGAGTTCAGTGATGATGAACAAATTTCAGAGCATTTATTCCGCGCTTTTGTCCAAGCTTGCGCTAATAATTAATTAGCTAATTCGCTTTTCACTGCAGTAATGAATGATGAAACGTCATCTATCGAAGTATCCCAAGAGCACATCCAGCGTGCTTGATTAATGGTGTGATCCCAAACGTAAAATTTAGCAACATTTTGAAGTGGCTCAATACTCTCACCCGGCAAGATTGGAAACAGTGCGTTAGCTTGCGGCGGCGCAACTTCAACTCCCGGAATATCTTTAATTCCTTGATACAGCGCCTGCGCCATAGAGTTTGCGTGGTTTGCGTTTCGTAGCCACAGGTCACCTTCGAACATCGCCACAAGTTGAATCGAAATGAATCGCATTTTGCTAGCTAGTTGCATGCCTGATTTACGCAGATATTTAATGGCAGGAGTTAACTCTGGATTGAGAATCACAATTGCTTCCGCGCCCATTGCGCCATTTTTAGTACCACCAAGTGAAAGAGCGTCGACTCCAGCATCAGTAGTAAAGTCGCGCAAAG
Source organism: Actinobacteria bacterium UBA5976 (assembly GCA_002430405.1). Taxonomy (GTDB): domain Bacteria; phylum Actinomycetota; class Actinomycetes; order S36-B12; family UBA5976; genus UBA5976. The sequence goes on along the minus strand of DJBM01000051.1, from coordinate 1,502 downwards.
ACGCGCCAAGGGAAGCTGCTGCGTTGGAAATCCGAGCACCATCCAAATGCAAATACATTCCTAAGCTGTGGGCATGATCTGCCAGCGCCTTTATTTCACTCGCCGTATAAACAGTGCCGTACTCAGTTGAGTTAGTGATGGAAACAACTTTTGGCTGCGCCCGATGTTCGTTACCAAATCCCCACGCTTGCTTATCGACTAACTCTGGGGTTAATTTTCCATCTGGAGTTTCAACTTGTAATAATTTCAGTCCCGCAACTTTTTCTGGGGCCCCACCTTCGTCAACGTTAATGTGGGCGCTCGTCGCACAAACTACCGCTTCCCATGGCTTACACATAGCTTGCAACGTGACAACATTTGCGCCAGTTCCATTGAAAACTGGGAATACTTCGGCGTTATCACCAAACTTATTTTTGATAATGCCAGATAGTTTTGCAGAATAAACATCGTCACCATACGCAACTTGGTGTCCGTCATTTATCTGCGAAATAGCAGTCAAAATCTCTGGATGGATCCCGGCATAGTTATCGCTGGCAAAACCGCGCCAAATGCCATCAACCATGTTCAATCCTTTTACAAATAAAGTTCGTTAAGTTCTAGTTATAGCGGAGTTACGTAGGCTCCGCTGATTCCACCGTCAACCAGGAAGTTTGACGCTGTCATAAATGAGGAATCATCACTGACTAGAAATGCCACGGCTGCTGCCATTTCCTCTGGCTCACCGAAGCGACCCATTGGAATGTGTACTAAGCGACGCGCTGCCCGTTCTGCATCTTTGGCGAAAAGTTCTTGAAGTAAAGGGGTATTGACTGGGCCAGGGGAAAGTGCATTTATGCGAATACCTTCCCGTGCAAACTGCACACCAAGCTCGCGAGTCATTGCTAGCACGCCACCTTTAGATGCAGTGTAAGAAATCTGAGAAGTTGCTGCAGCCATAGTTGCTACGAATGACGCAGTGTTAACAATGGCGCCTTTACCCTGGCGTTGCATGTAAGGGATAACTTCCTTGCAGCACAAGTAAACCGAAGTTAAGTTAACTTCTTGAACTCTGCGCCAGGCATCAATTCCAGTGGTCAAAATTGAATCATCATCGGGTGGTGAAATACCCGCATTATTGAAGGCAATGTCAACGGAACCATAAGTGTCAAAAGCTACTTTGTACATGTTCGCGACGTCGTCAGCACTCGTCACATCAGCTTTAACGAAAATGCCACCAATTTGAGCCGCAACTTTTTCCCCTGATACTGGATCTAGATCAGCAATGACAACTTTGGCGCCCTCTTCGGCTAGCCGAATTGCCGTAGCCTTGCCGATACCGCTGGAGCCGCCAGTAATAACTGCAACTCGATCTTGTAGTCGCTTCACTTTTTCCTACTCTCAAATTGGTTCTGTCGTAATTCTTCTAAACAGAGTGTCTCTAGTTTAGTTGTGAACTTGCCTGCTTAATCTTGCGTACTGATAAATACGTTCTTGGTTTCAGTGAATGCTTCAATTGCATTTGG
>DJBM01000013.1:6084-7328 GCA_002430405.1 Actinobacteria bacterium UBA5976 | reverse complement strand
CGGGGCTCCTGCGGCTAGCACCTCGCGCGCCGTGGCTTCGAGTACGTTGGCGTCGCGGTCTACCAGCACGAGCGCCGCGCCATGTTCGGCAAATGCCAAAGCGGTCGCCCGTCCGATGCCACGTGCTGCACCCGTCACCACAACACAGCGACCCTCGAACAGATCTACCGTAAATCCGTACATATCTTGTGACTATCTCCTTAATTAATTTGCTGAAACATTAAGCGCTGCAAGATATCCGAATGTAACCGCTAGTCCAATAGTTGCGCCACCAGCCCAATAAGCCTGACCTGAAGGAAATCCTGCGCAATTTCCTGCTGCAAATAATCCGGGAATTGGTTTGCCATCTACTGCGCGAAGAACACGCGCTTCGCTATCAATGGCTGGACCACCTTTGGTATCTAAAGTTCCAGGTGCAAGTATCAAAGCGTAGTAAGGACCAGTTTCATCAAAGGGGAATAGCGCTGGGTTCTTATCATTTCCAGGGCGAGCAGGTCCGTTGCGGAATAGCTCGATTGCGGATTCGCCTCTATTAAAGTTTGGATCCGTTCCGGTTGCAGCATGCTTGTTGAATTCTTCAATTGTTTCTTTGAGGCCTATTTCAAAATCTGACGAAAGTTCTAAGCTGGCCATTGCAACCGGACCAAGATCTTCAATTCGGCGTCTTATCGCAGAAGCAAGTTCATCCAGAGTTTCACCTTCAACAAGATTTGGGTCATGCTCGTTTGGAGGCTTTATTGGATTGCCGCTTGTTCCATCAGAGAAGTGCACGCGTGCTGATTTATCAAAAATCATGTACATACGTAGATCAGGATGCTCGGCTTCCATGGCATCCCAGCGCAACATTGAACGTCCAAGTTCGTGATAAGGCAATTTCTCATTAACAGTACGCTGACCATATTTGTTAACGAGAACCATACTGTCACCGCGTAATGCAAAAATATTTGTTGTGACAGATTCGGGATCACGAACAAGTGCTTCAAGTGGAATTGGTGCGAGCCAGGCAGCTGCTGTGTTATGTAGCTTTGCTCCTAGCGATGCCCCAATGCGCATGAAGTCACCACGAGAACCTTTGGATGCGCCACCAATTCTCACTGGGGAAGACATGTGATCACTCATTAACTCGGGATTATGCGTAAAGCCACCGGTTGCAAAGAGGACTCCACGCTTTGAATGAACAGCGAAGGTGCGGTTTTTATTTTTACCAATAACTCCCGTCACACGTTCACCGCTTTGAATAACAT
>DJBM01000013.1:2677-6051 GCA_002430405.1 Actinobacteria bacterium UBA5976 | reverse complement strand
CGATATCCGTATCGAATATCAACACCTAAACGCAAGGCAGAATCGCGTAAATCAAGAACCCATTCAGCTCCAGTTAATTGATCCGGCCGGGCACGGCCTCGCGAAACAATGACACGTCCATAAGGTGCTTTATCTTCCGGAAGGTCAGCAAAGTAATCAGGAGCATTGTCCTTAACGACCGGATCAAGTGCTCCAGCTTCTGCAAGTTCTTCAAGAGCTAATCCTGATGTTGAATAGAAAGTATTTAACATTTCAAATTCATGAGCATCTAGTCCAAAACGCTCTGCTTCACCTTGGTAGCGATCTGGAAATGATAATCGCGCCATGTATCGAATGGCATCATCACGCTCGTCAGTAAATCCTGCTTCTCGCATCCAACGATTGTTGGGGGACCAGATCCAGGTGCCACTCCTAGCTGTTGTGCCGCCAACAACGTCTTGCGCTTCAAGTACAGTGACTGACAGTCCTCGGCGACGTGCGGTTATCGCACCAGTAAGTCCAGCCGCGCCACTTCCAATAACTACAAAGTCGGCTTCTAGAATCTCATCGCTAACAGCGGCAAGCTGATCATTTCCTGAAATAGGCATCTGCCTAGCCCCCAATCCGTGATTCATAATAGGTATTCGGCTATTATCATAATAAAATTACGCAAAGTGTAAAGCGTTTTAAGTAAATGGAATGAATATTTCTAGTGAGGTGTTTTAAATGGTCAAGATAGTCTGGCTTCTCAAAAAAGCGGATCACCTAACAGACGAGCAGTTCAAAAATTGGTGGCTCGAATCTCATGTTCCAATAGCCCGTGCCGCACCAGGTTTGCGGAAGTACGTCGTCAACTTTGGTCGTCCAGATAGCTTTGCCGGTAAACCAACATTTGATTGTGAGTGGGACGGTGTTGCAGAGCAATGGTTCGAAAGTGACGAAGCATTGAATGCCGCTTATTCGAGACAGGTTTCATCCGAAATTCGCGCCGATACCATGGCGCACGTCGCCCGATTAGAGCGATTAATAGTTGAAGAGTTAGAAATTCCAATTATCTAAGCCGGATGATGAGTTTGAAGCTTTGACAAACTGATTGACCTGTTAATTCGCAAAAATCAAGAGCAACAATAGATTTTTGGATTCCGCCAAAACAACTGCCGGGTTATGTTAATCTTCTAAGAAAAGTTTCTTACGATAACTATCTATAAAGGGAGTTTCCATGCCAGTGTTTAGCGATACAAATGTTGATTACGGACCTTCGCATAACCTTCGCCTATTCCGTGCCCGAGTACCTATGCGTGATGGGATTTGTCTGAATGTGGCTGTTTATCTGCCAAGAGACGCTGCCGGCCCAATCCCAGCTGTGATGGAAATAACCCCTTACACAATCGACCACGCACACGGCGAAGGACAGTTTTTCCCCAAGCGTGGATTGGCATATGTTGTAGCGGACGTTCGAGGCCGAGGGGACTCCGAGGGTGACTTTACTCATATGCTCATCAATGCATTTGACGGCTTTGATCTTGCCGAGTGGATTACCCAACAAAGCTGGAATGACGGACGCGTCGTGTTGTTTGGTGGATCCTATACAGGTATGAATCAGTGGTCATTCCTTGCACAAAAGCATCCGGCAGTTGTCGCTGCCTCACCAGCGGCCGCTTTTGCACTTGCAATAGATATTCCTCGAGGCGGGGTTCCAAATATCTATGAATACAAGTGGGCAGCATGCGTATGGGGGAATGCCGCCTACCACCAATCAGGAATTGATGGTGGACTCTGGGCTCAGGAGATTCGTCAAGCAATAGAGCAAGGTCGCCCAGTTTGGACGGCAGGAGAATCATTCGGTGTGTCACAAAATGAGTACCTACGCAAATCTGCAGAAGAGCCAGGACTAGAAAATTGGTCTGAGTATTTTGCCAGTGATGAGCAGTTAACAGATCTAGACGTTCCGATCTTGACTATTACTGGCACTCATGATGACTGCATGCCAGGAACGATTTATCATTGGCAGCGATTTGAGCAACTAGCATCTAATTCAGCATTGGCTAAGAGTCATCTATTAATTGGTCCCTGGGATCATGCTGGAACTGATTCTGGTGAAAATTCGGTAGGCGAGCTGCAATTTGCAGAAGCAGCAAAGTTGTCAATGCGTGCACTTCGAGCCGATTGGTTTCGCCACATATTGTTTGGGGAAGAAAAACCAAAGCTCTTGTCTGACCGCTTTGTTTATTACGTTGCTGGAGCTGAAGAGTGGCGGGCAAATTCTTCGTTTCAAGCGGCAACAAAAGATTTCATGGATTTAAATCTGAAGTCCTCACCTGGCAAGAATGATGTTTTTCATTCGGGTTGGTTGACTCCCGATGCAGTGGATAGCCCAGAATATTTACTTACATTAGATCCAAAAGATGCCAGGGCTCTAGACCTGGAACTGATTCCTCGCCCCAGTGCGAACATTGATAATCAATTGTTTCCTCCTTCTTACAACAGTTTGCTGATGACGCAGGGTGGTAACGATCCAACAAACCAGATCTTTACCGTTACCGTGGATGGCAATGGATTGATTTATCATTCAGCTCCTTTTGAAGCACCAGTGACAATGGCGGGAAAACCAAAGCTAAGCCTCGAGATCATTCCCGATCAACCAGAAGCAGATCTTTCGGTTTTACTTCACGAGATTCGACCAGATGGTTCCTCAATATTCCTATCGAGCGAATTAGCTAGATTGAGCAGATTTAACACCACTGCACAAGGATCCTTACTTGTCGAGGAACGCAATGTAATTGTGCTGGATGACTTTAGATTCTGCTCTCGCACAATTGCGCAAGGGTCGCGTCTACGTCTAACCATTAGGTCTCCATGGTCTGCACTGATAATCCCTAACGGAGATGGGCTGCTAGACCATCCTGAAGTCAACCTGAGAGTGCTACACAGCAAGGATTCCCCGACAAAGCTAACTATGCCTTTAGGTGACTAATTAAGAATGACAGAAATTGATTATTTATGAATGAGTCACAGCATGAATCACCCAACACGCTTATCAAAGAGGGTCGAGTTTCGTTTAATGGCTTCTCAACTTGGTATCAAGTAACTGGAAGTACGCAGTCAAATCGCATTCCAGTCATTTTGTTGCACGGTGGACCTGGGTATCCTTCCTTTTCCATGGAGCCGATGGAAGTACTAGCGAAATCGAATCGTGCACTTGTTAGGTATGACCAAATTGGTTGCGGAAAATCCTCCCTTAAGGACATTCCGCACGATTCATCAATGTTCGTAATAGATCTTTTTGTTCGTGAGCTAGAAGCGCTAGTTGCTGAACTTGAACTAGAGGAATATGTGTTACTTGGTCACTCCTGGGGCGGAATGCTCGCGATTGAGTTTGCACTTACTCAGCCTGT
>DJBM01000013.1:589-2539 GCA_002430405.1 Actinobacteria bacterium UBA5976 | reverse complement strand
AGCCTGTTGGACTTAAGGGACTAATCCTTTATTCAACTTTGGCAAGCATTGCGGAATGGACAGTTGCAACTGAAAAATTAGTTGCAACCTTGCCTGAAGAGATTCAAGCAACGATTAGAAAAGCTCGACTTACAAACGATACGGAATCTCCGGAATTCAAAACGGCCGAGCATGAGGTCAATCGCAGATTTGTTTGCCGCCTTGATCCACTTCCCGATTGCGTTCAATTGGCGGAAGCGGCATTGGCTAGTGACAACGAGGTATACAAAGTAATGGCAGGTGGATCTGAGTTTGATAGTGGTGGCGCTATGACACCACTTAAGAATTGGGACGTTAGGCCCAGACTCAAGGAAATTTCGGCACCAACACTTTGTATCTCTGGTGAATTTGATGAGGCAACTCCAGAAGTTATGGGCACTCTTGTTAATGGAATTTCAGGTGCCGAATGGTACTTAGTGCCTGGGGCTTCGCACAGTGCCCATCTTGAAACACCAGATTTGTTTTATCCAGTTGTTGAAGACTTCCTTAATAGATTAGACATATCGGTAGGTAGAAAATGAATGCCAAAAAAGTAACCTTACGAGCTGGCGCTCTAGATTTCAGCTGGTGACAATCTTGTTGCGTGGTAGCGATCCATCAGCCATTTACCATCTTTTTTGATCAGAACGACTGTCTCAAGGAACTCTAATGCAAGTGGCTCTTTGTTAGGTGAAGTAAAGACTTCACTGTTTCGATGAGTGCTCCAAGCTGTGTCCCCGGAGACTGTGATGTGGAAATCGTGAAGATTGGCTACCATCGTTGAATCTTCTTCACCGGACAACATTTCGATTAGATACTTTCCATCAAATAACTCATCGTGCTCTATTAGCAAAAATGTATCGCTCAATGCTGCTGCCAGCTTTTCCATATCGTGGTCTTTCATGGCGACGTACCATTCGCACAATACGTTTCGCACGTTCTCAATTTCATTTGTCATTTTGCTTCTCCGATGTTTACTGCATACGCAGTGGTGTATGACTCAAGCGATTTAGGTCCAAAAAATATTCGCCCAGAGCCACTTGCCTTAACAGGCTCAAATGGAGGATCCTCTGGTCCAGTACCTCCACCATTTATGGTTATCGCTCCAGCATTTAGGCGACTAGCTACCTCAATGTTTTCTGGGTTCTTAGTGAGGGCGCTCGCGCTTAATCCATAACTGCTGGCATTTGCTCGCTTGATACCTTCTTCAAAGGACTCAACAACGCAAACTGTAATGACTGGCCCAAAAGTTTCCTCAGTCATCAAACGAGAATCATCTGGTGGATTGAGGACCACTGTTGGCGGGTAGAAGAAGCCAGGGCCTGGAATTGGCTCACCGCCGATCAGGACTTGCGCACCATTGAGTTGTGCTTCAAAAACTTGTGCATGAATCAAGTCTCTTTGATCGGCATCAATTAGCGGGCCAAGTTTGTTTATAGGGTCGTTACCGGGGCCAACAGTCCACTCGGAAGCCTTATTTACAACTTCAGCGATGAATGACTCAGCGATTTTTTTGTGGACATAAATACGTTCTATAGAAGTGCAGACTTGTCCAGTATTGAAAAGGCTTCCATGTACTGCCATTTCTGCTGCCCACTCAATGTCGACACCTTCATCTATAACCAGCGGATCTTTACCACCAAGTTCGAGGAAGCAGGGAATAAGTCGACCGCCAGCAGCTGCGCCAACTTTTCTTCCAGTTGAAACTGAACCAGTGAAGTGCACTAAGTCAACATCGGGGTGCTCGATTAAGGCAGCTCCAGTTGATCCATTGCCAAGAACAATGTTTACCACGCCTGGCGGTAGGCAACTGAAAACTTCAGATAGTGCCGCTACTGAAAGCGGCGCCTTTTCACTCGGCTTCACGACAACGGTGTTTCCAGCTGACAGAAGAGCGCCGATTACATCGGTTACTTGGCAAACGGGGTAGTT
>DJBM01000013.1:0-496 GCA_002430405.1 Actinobacteria bacterium UBA5976 | reverse complement strand
TTACTTGGCAAACGGGGTAGTTCCATGGAGTAATGAGTGCCGCAACTCCATATGGCTTGCGCACTAAGCGACCAAGATCTGAGTTGGTCTCAGCAAAGAAATCATTAGCTCCGGAAATTTGATGCTCCAACAAGTCTGCAGAACCTTCGATATCCTCCTGCGCCATGGCAAGTGGCTTACCCATTTCGCGGGATTCTATGGAGGCAAGCGATTGGGAAAGGTTGCGCAAGTTTGCAGCTACTTGTCCCAACATTTCAGTTCGACGCTGTGCACCAAGTGCCCACCAATGAGACTGCGAGGTTTTTGCCGCTTTGACAGCCCGGGCAACTTCAGCTGAATCTGAGGCCTGGAAGTGGCCAATTAACTCACCAGATGCTGGGTCAAAGATTTTTGTCGGATCTGATCCTGGCAGGGAAGCTTTCCCATCAATCCAATTTGAGGCTTGAATTTCAGCCACACCAACCCCAATTTCCTAAAAAACCCTCGTTTTTATGAG
>DJBM01000144.1 GCA_002430405.1 Actinobacteria bacterium UBA5976 | reverse complement strand
TCGCCGCCCATCTCGAGGCAGAACTGGGAATCGATGAGCTCCAGCTCACCAACCCCTGGCATGCAGCAGTGTCTTCAGCCCTCTCTTTTCTTGCCGGTGCAGCACTTCCGATGCTGGCGATCACTCTTGCCGGGGAATCCATCAGGATCCCCTTGACCTTTGCGGCGTCGTTGGTAGCCCTGGGGCTCACCGGTGGAATAGGCGCATACTTGGGACACAGTCCCCTGCTTCGCCCCATCATTCGGGTCATGTCTGGGGGCGCGCTCGCGCTTGCCTTGACCTGGGCAATCGGCCTCGCTCTTGGGGGCGACGTAGCGCTGTAGGGAAAGTCATCAGGTGTGGTGGCTGAGCTATACCCTTGTCGCACACCCCAAAGAGAGACCCGATCACGATGGCTGACAAAGAAAAGTCCAGTTCTGCCTTTTCCGATAAAGAAAAAGAGGCAATGCGGGAGCGTGCACGGGAACAACGCGAGTTCAAGAAGTTACCCGGCGAAGAACAAGTGCAACGCAAGATCGCCGAAATGACCGGCAACGACAAGAATCTTGCCCTCGGTATCCATGCCTTGGTGATGGGGATCTCGCCAGAGATTACGACCAAAACCTGGTACGGAATGCCGGCTTACTACCTGAATGACAAAGTGATCTGCTTTTACCAAGCCGGCAGTAAATTTGACTCTCGCTATTCCACTTTCGGTTTCCAAGAATCAGCGCAGCTCGACGATGGTGCCTTCTGGCCTACGTCCTTCGCGATTACTGACCTCACCGACGAGGTGGCGAAGAAAATCACTGGGTTGGTGAAGAAGGCCATCGCGTAGCCGCAAAAGTTGGCTGTACCGGTGGGAGGAGCGCCCTGAGGTGCCCCTCCAATCGCGCGTCTGTTGACGCACAAGCCCTGTTTTTCGCTGCTTACCTCACCCGATAGCGGTGAAGGCGCCAACCTCACGAACGGTGGCTTGGACTAAACGCCTTGCATCGTGCCGAGCACAATGACCCATCCAAGGATGGACTTAGAGGTGAGGCTCAACACAATGTAGGCCCTCTCGCCGAAGGCGTACACCTTCCATTTTCCGATTTTTTTGTACTGCAAGAACATGTTGACGGCGAAGGTGTTGAAGAAGATAAAGGTAAGGAGGAATCCGAACTGGGCATATACCGGGATGGCATCGGCAATGTTGTTCGTGGACACCACGAAGTAGATCCCGCCCATAATCCATGGAACGATTCCCGCCAGCACACCGATGTTGAAAGAGAACCAGCTGGTTTTCTGGGTGAGCTGATTGTGCATCTCCATCATCAGACCCATCATGTTCATGATGAAATTCAGGGTGAAAATAAACACAATGCTGGATAGCTCAATTAGGCCACCAAGCATTAACAGCACTACCAGCATCAATGAGGAGCTAATTGCGTATTCCCACCATCGTGGTGGATTAATTCCTTTTTCAATGTTTTGCTCATAGCGGCGAATATAAAACGGCGAAGAGATAAATAAATGAGCAACTGCTGATAGCAGGAGAAAAATTGGTGCAATCAGCGCGATTGGAAACTCAAAGAGCGTCTCACTAACTGGCTGGATTCCATCCGCTGTTTGGGTGAAGAACCGAGTGATTACCGGTATTTTGGTTTCTGCATTCAGAATAAACAACAGCGCAATTGCCTGCACCAGGTGTGTTACTCCAGCTGACAGATTCAGGGTTTGTAGTTGCTTTCCAAGTTTTGTCTCTGGTCTCATGATGTCTCCTCTTTTAATTTACGATAATAGCGATTTCGTGTGTTCGGCCTAGCAAAGAAATTCTCTAATCTAAGTCAGAGCAACTTTCGGCGTACCAACGGCGATCTGTTTGACTTGCCAAAGTGTTTGTGTCTGTCGATTCACAAACCCTTCTTACTTGCTCGTCAGTAACACCGGATGGATCGCTAGTTGAAAAAAGTGAAGAACAGGCGCTTAACGTCAGAGTTGCTGCCAAGATTGCAAATGGAATTTTTTGTCGTATCATGACATCAGAATAGCGGTAGTGAAAAATTTGAGTGTTAAAAGTTTTGAGAATGTCTGAAGATTTGCGGCAAAACCAACCAAAAAAAGGTGTTTGGACTGTACCAAAGCGTGGAATACTAAAGATTATAAAAAACTAACACTAGCGGTTTAAGAAAGGGGTACACGTGTCCCCTTGGATCTGGTTTGCGGTCGCAGCACTTTTATTGGTTGCCGAGATGCTCACGGTGCACCTGGTATTTGCCTCTTTGGCTATGGCCGCATTTGCTGCTGCCATAGCAAACGTTCTTGGCTTTTCGCTTATGTCACAGGGTGTCATGTTTGCAGTCTTTGCGGTTGTCTCGTTGCTGTTCTTAAGGCCGACAGCTTTACGTCATTTAAATAAGCAAAATCCAAACGAGGCGACCAATGTTGACGCTCTCGTCGGTGCGTCCGCGGTAACCACCTGCGCGGTCAATCAAGCCGGAGGCCAAATTAAACTCAGCGGTGAAATTTGGAGTGCCCACACTTTGGGCCAAGACATCGACGCAAATGAAGCGGTAATTGTTGTAGCAATAGATGGCGCATCAGCTCGGATAATTAAAGCAAAGGAATCGTAAATTATGTGGTACTCATACTTAAGTGTTGCCCTAATAGTGTTAATTTTTGGTCTGATCTTGATTCGCTCAATCAAAATCGTTCCCCAGGCAAGTGCTGGCATCGTAGAGCGATTGGGCAGATTCAATCGCGTACTAGGCGCTGGATTGACCATACTCATTCCATTCATTGATCGTTTGCGTCCCCTAATTGATATGCGGGAGCGCGTAGTGTCCTTCCCGCCGCAGCCCGTGATTACTGAAGATAACTTAGTAGTTTCAATTGACACAGTCATTTATTTTCAAGTCACTGATCCTAAGTCGGCGACATATGAAATTGAAAATTACATCCAAGGTATTGAGCAATTGACAGTAACTACTCTTCGCAACGTTGTTGGTGGACTTGATCTAGAGCAAACATTAACATCACGAGATTCAATTAATGCTGCATTACGTGGCGTCCTGGATGATGCCACTGGCAAGTGGGGTGTTCGTGTCAATCGGGTTGAATTGAAAGCAATCGATCCACCACCGAGTGTCCAGGAATCTATGGAAAAACAAATGCGAGCTGAGCGAGATAAGCGGGCGGCAATTCTTACTGCAGAAGGCGAGAAGCAAAGTCAGATTCTTACTGCAGAAGGCGCACGACAAGCAGAAATCCTGGTAGCAGAAGGTGACGCCCAAGCTGCAGTCCTGCGAGCTCAGGGTGAAGCAGAAGCAATTGAAAAAGTCTTCAATGCTATTCATGCGGCAAACGCGGATGACCGAGTTTTGGCTTATCAGTACATCCAGCAATTAAAAGAAATCGCAAACGGTCAAGCCAGCAAAATCTGGGTTATTCCAGCCGAATTCTCCGGAGCCGCTGCGAAAATTGCGGAAGCATTCAAGGGCAAGAATTAGATTGAGAGATTAGCCCGCCATCTAGTCAGCGGGAACCACATCTGACCTGCAATGCCTACACCTTTTTGCAGCCTTACGAATTATGCGCTGGCAATTTGGACAGTTTCTAGTGCTTGGTAATTTAGCTTTGATGTTAGTCGTGGCGTAGTACGAATAGAGATAAATAAATATGCCGATGACTACCACATAGGCAATGATCAAGATGTTGGTCACATCTCAATTCTACGGTGGACCAAGCAGTGAGTGCATGATGGGCGCAGGGGTTCGAGCGCGACCCGGCCTTCCAAAAATGTTTCCTATTATCTGGGTTTGTGTGCACCTGTTGTTCTTGAACTTCTCACTGTTCACACGGTATTCACCTCGGCGTAATCCGTTACTTTGGATTCGAGATGATTTGGACTAAGCCTTGCCTAACTCCACAGAAAATGCTTCCCAAACTCAAGATTTGCTCATACTCTTGTCGGTAACGAGCGAGATCAATTGAATTGTAAGGAAGACGAGTTATGACCGAATCGGATTTTTTAACCAAAAAAAGTGTTAGGCGAAGTTGGTATTTGTATGACTGGGCTAACTCCGCTTTTTCGACAACCGTAATAGCTCTTTTTATTGGACCTTATTTAACTTCGATAGCGGAAAACAGTGCTGATGCTTCAGGAATGATTTCTTTATGGGGATTTGATATGCGACCTGGATCTTTATA
>DJBM01000132.1:3374-4186 GCA_002430405.1 Actinobacteria bacterium UBA5976 | reverse complement strand
GTAACTACCGATGTGAAACTGGCGGTTGCTGCTCTCGCATCTGGGCGCTTATGTGCAATCCCAACTGAAACGGTTTATGGTCTCGCTGCTAGCGCGCATGATGCAACAGCGGTAGCCCGAGTGTTCCAGGCAAAGACGCGTCCACTTGATCATCCACTAATTGTTCATGTTGCAAACTTGGACCAAGTTTCAAACTGGATCACTGACTTGCCAGAATGGGCCCAGACTCTGGCGGCGCAAGCTTGGCCTGGGCCACTTACTCTCGTTGGCAATCGAACTAAATTGGCAAGTGATGCCATAACAGGGGGCCAAGAAACGGTGGCAGTTCGAATCCCTAGTCATCCGGTCGCCCAACAAGTTTTACAGGAACTCGCTGAGCAAGGAATTTTGGGTTTAGTGGCGCCAAGCGCAAATCGATTTGGCCACGTTTCCCCTACTAGTGCAAATCATGTGGAAGTGGATCTTGGGCAATACCTAGAAGCCCACGGTGACTTAATTCTGGATGGTGGGGTTTGCGAAGTTGGCTTGGAATCCACGATTGTGCTGGCAACAAAAGACCAACCGATAATCCTGCGCCTTGGAGCGATAACTGCCCAAGACATCGAGCAAGTTACTGGGAAGAGTGTTTTGCACACAGTTGATGGCGTGCCTCGAGTTAGTGGCGCACTTGATTCGCATTATGCGCCACGAGCTGATGTCATTTTGGTAACTGACGTATCGCAAGTTCTATCAGCAAATTCCGGGTTGCTGGCACTTTCCCAAATTTCAACTCCCGCGGGCGTGCATAGATTGGCAGCGCCTAATTCAGTGGA
>DJBM01000132.1:2393-3356 GCA_002430405.1 Actinobacteria bacterium UBA5976 | reverse complement strand
GACGTGTCGCAAGTTTTATCAGCAAATTCCGGGTTGCTAGCTCTTTCCCAAATTTCGACTCCCGCGGGCGTGCATAGGTTGGCAGCGCCTAATTCAGTGGAGGATTTTGCGCACGAGCTTTATTCGGCGCTGCGCGCAGGTGATGACTTAAATCTAAAAACTATTTACGTCGTGCCGCCACTTGGCACCGGACTTGCGCAAGCAATCACTGATCGCTTGGAACGCGCTGCCTTTTAGCTAAGTACTACCGAATCACAAATTCGCCGACAGCGTGAATCAAGATTCCCGCTAGCGCGCCCACGATAGTTCCATTAACTCGAATGAATTGCAGGTCCCGACCAATTTGAAGTTCGATTTTTTTTGAAGTGTCTCCTGCGTCCCAGCGCTGCACAGTGTCACTGATAATTCCTGCTAGCTCATCGCGATACCGATCAATTAAGTGCGCAGTCGCATCTTCAAATGCCACATTGATTGTTAATTGCAAATCAGCATCAGCAGTTACGCGTGCGCCAAAATTCGCAAGCAAAGTTGTGACCCGAGCGCGTAACTCGCTCTTGGGGTCGGCAGCTTCTGCGCGTAATGTCTTTTTAGTAGAAATCCAGATATCCGAAATAGTGCGGCGAACTTCAGGTGTATCTATTAGGCGCATCTTTGCTGCATTGACTCGCTCAATAATGATTGGATCACTTTGCAGTTGTTCCGCAAATCGGTGAAGCAACCTTTCAATCGAGCGGCGAATGGGGTGATTCGCATCGACTTGAACTTCTTTACTAAGTTCTATGAGGCGTTCATAGAACCACTCACCGGCGCGATCTTTGCCAATACCTGGCAGCCAACTGGGAAGTTGCTTATCAATCCAACCTTTTGCGCGCGCTGGATCATTTTCTAACCAATCTTCAATGGCCCGTGCCAGCATGTCGACGATCGGAGCGTGGGCATCATTTTCCACCGCCTTGGTAAGGA
>DJBM01000132.1:0-2108 GCA_002430405.1 Actinobacteria bacterium UBA5976 | reverse complement strand
CAATAACCTCTGCCATGTCATCGTCATCACCGCGTGAAGTTGCCCAAGAAATCACACCGGCTAGCTCATCAGTTAGTTGCTTTGAATTCGCGGGATCACGCAACCAAGTTCCGAGGCGCGAAGCAATCTGAGCGGACCGAATTTTGTCTCGCACAACTGCCTCAGACAAGAAATTTTCGCCAACAAACTCACCTAGGCTCGCACCAATTGCATCCTTGCGATTTGAGATGATCGCCGTGTGTGGAATCGGTAAGCCCAGCGGGCGACGAAATAGCGCAGTCACGGCAAACCAATCAGCCAAGCCGCCAACCATTGCGGCTTCAGCTGCTGCGCGCACGAAACTAACCCACATCGGAGCGCCGGTAGCTTCTGCGCGTTTTGCGATTAAATACGTAACGGCTGAAATAACTAATAATCCGGTGGCTACGGATTTCATTCTTCTGAGTTGTTGGCGCTTAATTCGATCACTTGCGCTGGTTGCGATGCGAAGTGCCTGGCTCATGCCTTAATCGTAGGCGTGTGATCTATGCCAGCAACTTGATCGTGGACGTGACCAGCAAGGCGCTCAATAATGACTAACCCGTCTTTTACTCCGCCCGGTGAGCCTGGCAAGTTAATAATCAAGGAAGTCCCAGTAACGCCGGCAAGTCCACGAGATAAGTCTGTTGTTGGTACCCGGTCCCGGGAATGCGCGCGAAGTGCTTCTGGAATCCCAAGGATCAACTTTTCAATCAGCGGCGCAGTTGCTTCGGGTGTTACATCATGCGGGGAAACTCCAGTACCACCTGTTGTCACAATCAAATCAATTTTGTCTTGCACAGCCTTTTTTATTTCAGCTTGAATTTTAGTCACATCATCCGGGATCACAATTGGATTCGCCACCACGTAACCAAGGGAAGCCAGTCCAGCAAATAATATTTCGCCACTGGTATCTGAATAAACCCCAGCACTTGCTCGATTACTGGCAGTAATTATTACGGCAGTTCGATCGCTCATTTAGCTGCGAACCCATTCGCCATTACGTCCGCCATCTTTATGAATCATTTTCACATCGGTTATGGTGGCGCTTGGATCAAGAGCCTTGACCATGTCAATCACGGTAAGTCCTGCTACCGCAACTGCGGTCAAAGCTTCCATTTCAACGCCAGTGCGATCTGCGGTCTTAACCATTGCCGTTATGTTTACGCCATCATCAACTACGACTAAGTCAACAGTTACTCCGTGCACGGCAATCGGGTGGCAAAGTGGAATCAAATCTGGTGTGCGCTTTGTCGCCATAATTCCAGCAATGCGCGCGGTCGCTAATACGTCACCCTTTGGAATAGCCCCGTCGCGAAGAAGGGCTACCACCTGCGCGGAAAGCAGCACGCGCCCAACAGTGGTAGCAGTTCGAGTGGTTACGTCTCGGCTTGCGACATCAACCATGTGGGCATTGCCGGCCGCGTCTATGTGCGTTAATTCAGACTCACTCATAACTGGTAATGGTACGCGCAGTGTGGTCTGGGTCACCATTTAGTTCAATATTCAACAAAATGTGTCAGGATTCACAAGGGATTTAAGCCTAAAGACACCTTCACGTAACTCGTCGGTCACAAACCTCTGGGACAATTTAACTGTGGGATACCCCCACTCCCTGAAAGGAAAAAACACCATGAGTGTCAAAGAAAATGAGTCCGTTGTTGGATTCCCTGCATTGGAATCAAACTATGCAGTTCTAATTAATAACGCAATCGGCGAACAGCGTAATTCAGATGTTCCCTACATTGTCCGTTCCTACCAAATGGAAAAAGGCAGCAAGATCAATCGCAAGAGTGTAATTGCTCGCCTGCGCGAAGCTTTTTAACCAAAGCCAAAAACTAAACAGGACCGGCGCCATTGGCACCGGTCCTGTTTAGTTTTTTACAAGACTTGATTTATTGCTTGATAGCAGAAATATCTAGCTGTAACTTGACGTTGTCGCTAACTAGGAATCCACCAGTTTCTAATGCAACGTTCCAAGTAAGACCAAAGTCCTTGCGACTAAGCTCGCTTGTTCCTTCAAAGCCGGCGCGGGTATTTCCAAACGGATCTGCGGCGGTGCCTGTTGCTTCAACGGCAATCTCAATGCT
>DJBM01000019.1 GCA_002430405.1 Actinobacteria bacterium UBA5976 | reverse complement strand
TCGTGAAGTTTTACGTCTAAGAAAATGTCACAACCACTGGCTTCGCGCGCGACGTGGACTGCGTCATGACCGTCGCGTAAAAAAACTTCGAGTCCAACTTTGACGACCTGGACATGAGGCCCAACTGCGTTAGCCCAAAGTTTTGCAGTTGCTAAGTCCGGGGCATCAAGTGCTACTGCGATTGGGGCTTTTGTCATTGCGAATCCTTAGTTGGTTGAATCGGATTAATTGCGATGTGCAAGGCCAATAACTTCGCGCAGTGAGTCATAGCCACGCGCTTGGAGTTCCTGGCCAAGTTCAGTAGCGATCCGCCAAGGCGCGCTTGGATCGCCAAAGACTGCGGTTCCAATACTTACTGCGCTGGCACCTGCTGCGATAAATTCCAGGGCATCGTGACCGGTACGAATTCCGCCCATTCCAAGAATTGGCAAATTTGGTAGTGCTGCGTGCACTTGATAAATCGCGCGAACTGCAACAGGTCTAATCGCTGGCCCAGATAAGCCGCCCGTTCGCCCGCCAAGCATAGGCTTCATTTTGTCAACGTCAATAACCATGCCAAGCAAAGTATTGATCATTGATACTCCTGCAACCCCAGCTTCGACCACGCTGTGCGCGATTTCGACAATGTCAGTTACGTCTGGCGAAAGTTTTGCAAATATTGGCACATCACTATGCCAAACGGATCGCACAGTTTTGATAACTTGCGCTGCTGAAACTGGGTTGCACGCAAAGACTTGGCCACGCGATTCCACATTCGGACACGAAATGTTTACTTCCAAGCCAGCGATACCAGGAACTCTTGCCAAGATTCGAGCAAGATCGCCGAATTCATCAACGTTATTTCCGGCAATAGAAACTATTGTCGTGACATTGTTTTGCGTAAGCCAGGATAAATCTTTTTCTAAAAACGCTTCGATGCCGGGGCCTTGAAGACCGATCGAGTTAAGCATGCCACTTGGCGTTTCTGCCATCCGCGGAGTTGCGCGACCGGAACGCGGCTCCATCATTATGGATTTTGTTACGACTGCGCCCAAACTTGAAACATCGCCAAACTGCGCAAGTTCGCGCCCAGCTGCTGCGCAACCAGAAGCAGTCAGAGTTGGCGCCGAAAGCTCAAGGGAGCCAAGGCTGGTAGTTAAATCAACACTCATTAGTTACCGCCTTTGGCAGGTAAATGCTCATTTGTTACCGCCTTTGGCAGGTAAATGCTCATCAATGACCACCTGGCTGCGGCGCGCCAAATACATCACTTGGAATTGTGTCCACGTCATCCCAGCGCACCCGATCACCTCGAAATACTGGTCCGTCAACACAAGAGCGAGCCATTCGAGTCACGCCGTCATCGCCGATGATTGGCAGCACGCAAGTCATGCAAACGCCAATGCCACATGCCATGGATTCCTCAACTGCGCATTGACTAAATGCTCCGTTTGCTTGAGACATTTTCGCAACCGCCGCCAGCATCGGCATCGGACCACAGGCGTAAACCGCTTGCGAATTATTCTTAGTGATTACCTCCGCCAGTACATCCGTTACTCGTCCGCGTACTCCAGAGGTGCCATCATCTGTTGTCACAATGAGCGAATCTGAAACTGCCTTTAGGTCCAGTACGCCAAAAAGTTTTTCCTGAGTTGCCGCGCCTAAAACCACATCAACGCGACAATTGCGAGCGCGAAGTTCTATGGCCAAAAGTTCCATCGGAGCGGCTCCATATCCGCCAGCAACTAGCACGCAGGAAATTGGTTGCTTGGGCAAAATAAATGGTTTTCCAAGTGGGGCGATGATGTCGATTACATCTCCAGCGCGCTGGGTTGCTAACCACTGCGTACCTGGACCATGCGGCGCAAAAATAAATTCTAAGGATTCACCTGTTGTTGATTTGTGAATTGAAAATGCCCGACGTAGCAAAGTCGCGCCACTCGGCCCACCAACTGCAAGGGCAGCAAAGTGGCCAGGTTGTACTTTGGCAATATCAGGTGACTCCACAATCATGTGTAAATATCCACCAACAGGTGTCATTGACCGGATTGTGCAGTTAAGTTGCTGTGCGCTCATTTCTTGCCAGCCTTTGGTGACTTGCCTGCCAACAACGCATTCAAATCTGCAACGTGCTCTTGAATTGATTTTACTTTCATTGGACCTGCTTGCAGCGAGGCAATACCTTCAACTGCAGCAACAAGGCCTTGCACTGTTGTTATTGCCGGAATGTTTGCCAGCACGGTAGCAACGCGAATTTCATAACCGTCACGTCGGGCGCCCGTACCAAAAGGTGTGTTCACGACAAGTGCAAGATCGCCATCCATAATTGCTTGCACCGTAGTTTTGCGACCATCACTTGATCCAATGTGTTCTTTAGCAACCAGCGTGGAGGCCATGCCATGCTCGGCTAACTTGGCAGCGGTGCCATCTGTTGCCATTACCTGAAAACCCATTTCGATAAGTTTACGAACTGGCTCAATGACTTGGGCTTTGTCCCGATCTGCAACGGAGACAAATACTGAACCAGAAGTCGGTAAACCACTGCTGTAAGCCGCCAGTTGCGATTTAGCAAAAGCAGTTCCAAAGTCGATGTCGATACCCATAACTTCGCCAGTAGATTTCATTTCTGGTCCAAGCACAATGTCCACACCTAAGAAGCGTCCAAAAGGAAGCACGGCTTCCTTGACACTTACTGCGCCGCCAACAGGACTATCCCCGCCATCACCAACAGCGCGCAAGAATCCTTCCTTACGTAAAGTAGCGATGGAATCACCTACTGCAATCCGAGCTGCAGCTTTAGCGAGGGAAATTCCGGTTGCTTTGGAAACGAATGGCACGGTACGAGAAGCGCGGGGGTTTGCTTCCAAGACATACAAAATTCCGTTGGCAAGTGCGTACTGCACATTTAGTAAGCCAAGTACGCCAACGCCTTTAGCTATGGCAAGTGTGGAAGTTCGAATCCGTTCAATCTGTGCTGGCCCGAGCGTGTAAGGAGGCAGTGAACAAGCCGAGTCGCCAGAGTGAATACCTGCTTCTTCAATGTGTTCCATGACGCCGCCGAGATAAAGCTCAGTGCCGTCATAAAGTGCGTCAACGTCAATTTCAATCGCATCATCTAGAAAGCGGTCAACAAGTACGGGGTGTTCTGGATTTACTTGCGCTGCTCGGGTTAAGTAATCGTGCAACATCGTTTCGTCATAGACAATTTCCATACCTCGCCCGCCCAGAACAAATGATGGGCGAACTAGCACTGGATAACCAATTCGATCCGCAATCCCGCGAGCATCTTCAAATGACGTTGCCATTCCGTGTTCTGGCGAAGGCAGCCCGGCTCGCTCAAGTACTTCGCCAAATGCGCCGCGCTCTTCAGCTAGATGAATTGCTTCAGGCGCGGTACCAAGTAGTGTCACGCCAGCATCTTTCAAACCCTGCGCCAATCCAAGAGGTGTTTGGCCACCAAGTTGCGTTATTACACCCACGATTGGCCCAGCCATAGTTTCGGCGTGAATTACTTCCAGCACATCTTCTAATGTCAATGGCTCGAAGTACAACCGACTGGAAGTGTCATAATCCGTGGAGACTGTTTCTGGATTGCAATTGATCATGATGGTGTCATAACCTTTTTCGCGCAAAGTTAGCGAGGCATGAACGCAGGAATAATCAAATTCGATACCTTGGCCAATTCGGTTTGGTCCAGAGCCCAGAATTATGACCGCTGGGTTAGAGCGCGGGGCTACTTCAGATTCTTGATCGTAAGTTGAATAGTGATACGGAGTCAGCGCAGCAAACTCGGCGGCGCAGGTATCTACCGTTTTATAAACCGGGCGAATGTCTAAGGTGTGGCGAATTCCGCGAACTTCTAATTCAGAGATGCCACGGATCAAACCAATTTGGGCATCCGAGAAGCCGTGGCGCTTTGCTGCTGTTATTGAATGGCGATCTAAAGTGCTTGCGGATTTTAATTCTCGCGCAATTTCACACAGTAAAACTATTTGATCCAAGAACCATGGATCTATTTTGGTTGCCTCAAAAACTTGCTCGACGCTAGCTCCAGCCCAGAGCGCGAGTTGAACTTGGTTTAATCGACCATCAGTTGGGATCTTCATCTTGGTCAGTAGATCTGCAATGTCTATGGATTTAGGATCCAGCGACCATTCGAAAAGGTTTTCTTTACGTTCAATGGAGCGCAATGCTTTATGAAGTGATTCCGTGAAGTTACGACCAATGGCCATAGCCTCGCCCACAGATTTCATGGTTGTCGTCAAAGTTTTATCGGCATTAGGAAACTTTTCAAAAGCAAAGCGAGGAATTTTAACTACAACATAATCCAAAGTTGGTTC
>DJBM01000072.1:4274-4990 GCA_002430405.1 Actinobacteria bacterium UBA5976 | reverse complement strand
TGTTGTTCTTATTGTTGTTGTTCTGGTTGCCATTGTTGAAGTTCTGGTTCCACGCGTTGTTCGCGTCGTACTCAGACGAGGACCAGTAGTTGTTGTCCACAAATCCTCCAACAGCAATTTTCATAGAGGTGTTTTGGCAACTCCTGGGAATCTAGGCGCTGCACTCCTTAACTTCCTCTGGCTCTAGGAAATTAATCCCAGCACTACTTGAAAGTCTCTCTATCGCTTTTCAAACGCGGATCATTGCTCGCTCTCACCAGAGGTATCCGGTGAAATTCTGGCCCTCAGACTAGAGTTTCTCCAGCCTGTGATCTGCCTACCAATGCTATCCATCAACACAATTAACTCGCTATGTTTTTTGGTAGGAAGTATTTTGAGATCCCCCGAAAGACGAATCTCTAATTTGAGCAGTTCAAAATCCTCCAAGAAAGCCTCAAGATGGGCAACCTTGTCAGTGGATTTATTGATCCGATAGATCGAGCGCAAAAGAACTAGACAATCGCGCTTCATATCCTGACCCAATGTGAACTTATACTCGCGGGGATAATCCTGGGTAAATAGAAATACTTTGTGGGTCAGGGTGTAAACATCGAAAAAAACCGGCAAATCTTGGTAGTGGGCCATGGACAATTACCTATCCATTCACTATAAAAAACTAAAAAATTAAATAGATGAATAGATGAATAGTTAAAAAGCCCGAACTGGCCGAACATAGC
>DJBM01000072.1:3807-4091 GCA_002430405.1 Actinobacteria bacterium UBA5976 | reverse complement strand
CGTAC
Organism: Actinobacteria bacterium UBA5976; assembly: GCA_002430405.1. Lineage (GTDB taxonomy): Bacteria > Actinomycetota > Actinomycetes > S36-B12 > UBA5976 > UBA5976. The sequence continues at coordinate 4,086 of DJBM01000072.1, read as the reverse complement.
TCAGACGAGGACCAGTAGTTACCGGCCATAAATCCTGACGTAGTTGCGCCTGTACCGGTATTTAATGTTCCGCTTGCTGCTCCTGAAGTTTGGCAATCCGTTGTGACACTTTGAGTGTAGCCGTGATTCCATTGGCAAAGTAGGTTTAACTCGGCTGATGTGGGCAGGTACCAGTCGGTCGTTCCACCGCCGGCATACGCACGGGCAGCGCCAGCTGCAGTGCTGGTGTCATTGCCTTGAGTGACAATTGCAACAGAATTTTTATAACCAAGTCCGATT
>DJBM01000072.1:346-3631 GCA_002430405.1 Actinobacteria bacterium UBA5976 | reverse complement strand
TGGATCAGAGCCACCAGTGCTCCAACCGCTTCGGGCAACTTCCAGGTAATTGCAAACTAATGCAAGTGTTGGACCACAACTAAATCCTGCGCCGCTATCGACGTAGTAAACGATTCCCCCACAAGGACCTGTACTGCCCACTGTATAAGTTGCGCCAGAAGCGCAAGCAGCTGCAGCAGGTGCAGCAGGTGCGTTATTAGTCGCCACTGCAGTAACTGTTGGAGTCGCCGCGGGCGTTGGATAGCTACCTGTACTTTTTGGTCTTACTCCAATTTCTGTCATCTTCACTTTAATTGTAATACTTGTTTTGCTGACTCCAAGTGATACTAAATAAGCTTTGATTGCTTTCGCGCGCGCTTTGGCAAGTGCCTTAACTCGGCTGTTGCTAACTCCAGGTAATTTACCTGCTGTGCCAGTGACGATAAAAGTTGCATCCGAACCGCTGCTTGCAAATGCTTTTTTGATTGCTGCTTTTTGGGCCTTGGTTAGCACCGAGGAGCCGAATGGAAATGTTGCTGAAATGCCCCCATTTCCATTTTCGCTCGCAGTTGCAATCGGGCTGGCAACTAGCCCAGCTAGTGCCATGACAAAGCTGGTAATCAGGATTGTTATACGAATAGAAATTTTGCTCATATTAAATATCTCCTTTGGCTAGTCCCAAGAACTAGCCAAAGTGTTCAAAACTAACTTTGTTCTACTTGCAACGTACTTGATTTAGAGAGTTTCAACCTGATTACTCCGTTTCTTTTTGTGTTTTGTTGCTTTTCAGGGGATTAGAGCGCTATTCATATGATTTTTAGTGGGTTGAGAAGTGATCCCAGCCAGGAACTAAATACTCTGCGCCATCAACGCTAACTCCAGGATCCCCAGAATTCACGGTGCCAATTATGGTCCAGCCTCTCGGGACAGCTGGAGCGGTATCGAAAGTTGCGGCAAAGGCGTGGTCTTCCCCGCCAGACAATATCCATTCCATGGCATTGCCATTAAATGCCGATGCAGCAGCCGCCAATGCCTCGGGAATTTGAAATTTATCTGATTCGATATTTATTTTGACTTTAGAAGCTTGCGCGATGTGTCCCAAATCTGAAACTAAACCATCACTAATATCAATCATTGATGTGGCGTGAGTTGCTAACTTTGCTAATTCATAAGGCGGCTCTGGCGCGCGATGCGCAGCAACTAGAACTTGCGGTGACCTAAAGCCACGCGAAAGCATTAGTAATCCCGCTTGCGCAAATCCGAGTCGCCCAGCAATTGCCAATACGTTGCCTGGTTTGGCGCCACTTCGCAAAATAGCCTTGGCAGTTCCAAGTTCGCCTAAGGCCGTAACACTTATGACGATCGAACCACTTCGGACTATGTCCCCACCAACTACTGTGACTCCGACTTCGGCTGCTTCGGCGCTTAAGCCATCGGCCAATCCCATGACCCATGCCACTGGAGTTTCTTGTGGCAGCGCGAGTCCGACGAGCAAGGCAGTGGGTCTAGCGCCCATGGCAAAAATGTCCGCAAGATTTTGGGCTGCAGCTTTGCGACCAATGTCTTTTGCTTGCGACCAATCGAGGCGGAAATGCACACCTTGTGCCAGCAAGTCCATGCAAGCAACAACGTTGCCGCCTTTAGCAGAGACGACTGCGGAGTCATCACCAATTCCGACTGGAACCGCGGTTGCTGAAGTTTTTTCGAGACGAGCAGCAATTGCGTCAATTAGCGCGAACTCACCAAGTTCACCGACCGTTTGTTCGCTCATGCATTACACGTTAGCGATTAGCGCAGGCCAACGCCACGGCGAAGTGCGTCTTGTACTAAGGCATCGACTAACGCTGGGTAATCCAAACCTGTTTCGGCCCACATCCGTGGATACATCGAGATCGGAGTAAATCCTGGCATGGTATTTATCTCGTTGATTACTACGTCTGTACCTGTTACAAACATGTCAACCCGAGCAAGGCCTTCGCCGGCCATAGCAAGGAAAGCTTCGATTGCCAGAGCGCGAAGTTTTTCGTGCAGCGCTGGATCAAGTTTTGCTGGAACTGACAACTCAACTGAGTCATCCACATACTTAGCTTCGAAATCATAAAATTCATGACCCTCACGCACAATAATTTCAGCGCACACACTTGCTTTAGGGCCAGTGGCGCTGTCTAGTACGCCACATTCAATTTCGCGGGCATTTTCAATGCTTGCTTCAACAATTACTTTTGGATCGTGTTGGCGAGCAAACTCAATGGCTGCCACAAGATCGGCTTGGGATTTCACTTTCGTAATTCCAACACTTGAGCCTGCTCGACTTGGCTTCACAAATACTGGAAACCCTAACGTTGCAATACGCGTCAAGCTGGCTTCGCGCTGAGAAGTCCACTGCGCATTTGTCACAACTTCGAAAGGTCCAACTGGAAGTCCAGCAGATTGCATCATGGCTTTAAGGTGTGCTTTGTCCATTGCGGCGGCGCTGGCGAACACTCCGGAGCCAACATAAGGAATACCGGCAAGTTCTAGTAGACCTTGAATGGTGCCATCCTCACCCCATGGTCCATGAAGCACTGGGAAGGCCACATCTACTTGCTGCAATACCTCAGGCACATTGGATTGCACCACTAAATCTTTGGCGCTCGGGTCGGCGGTGAAAAGAACTGCCGGGTTTGCTGAATCAACTTCAGGAAAGACGCCATTTTGAATCGCTAATCGATCAGCATTGTCGGCTTCAAGAACCCATTTGCCAGATTTTGTGATGCCAATCGGAACAACTTCATATTTAGAGCGATCTAACGCGCGCAACACGCTTCCCGCCGAGATGCAAGAAATTGAGTGTTCGCTGCTGCGACCACCAAAGATTACGGCAACCCGAATTTTCTTACTCACCTGTACAACGCTACCGAATCCGCGGGGAATCCTTGGGCACTAGTGTTTTCCCTATGAGCGCGCCGCATCATTCAAATGAGCATCAGTCACCGAACCACAAAAGTTTCACAAATTTAGAAACTGCCGTGGTGCAGGCCGGCCGTCCGCCAGTAACTCCAGATGGTCCCGTGAATCCCCCGATCGTTCTGTCCAGCACATTGCACGCCGGCGGTCCTTATGGCTACATGCGTGATTGGAATGCGACCCTGGAATCACTTGAAGTCGCAATCGGCGCACTTGAAGGCGGCAGGTGCACCACGTTTTCTAGCGGCATGGCTGCGGCCAATGCGATTTTCGATTTATTTCCAAATGGAAAACCAGTTGTCGCAAGTCAGTACTCCTACACCGGAGTGGCGGTTCGCCTGCAGGAACTTCATGACCTTG
>DJBM01000072.1:0-230 GCA_002430405.1 Actinobacteria bacterium UBA5976 | reverse complement strand
CTTGGTCGAATTGAATTGCGATTAGTTGATGTCACCGATGACGCAGCCGTTAAAGCGGCGATCGCAGGTGATGGCAATCCGGCTTCGTGGGTGTGGATTGAAACCCCAACAAATCCAATGATGGAAATTTGTGACATCGAAGCCACGGCGACTGTGGCACGTCACTATGGCGCTTACTTAGCTGTCGACAACACTTTCATGACACCAATTCGGCAGCGCCCACTTGAACT
>DJBM01000021.1:3299-3881 GCA_002430405.1 Actinobacteria bacterium UBA5976 | reverse complement strand
CAGAGTCGCTGCAATTGAACGTCGATAACGCACGATTAATGGGTAGGCCTTTTGAACAAAATTGCGGTTTCTCATAGTTGTGCCACGATAGGGCGATTCACTGATTTCGTGGGCGCAATTGTCCACAGGTACTATGAGTCGGTACCGAAAGGATGTTATGCCTACCTATCAATACCAATGCAGCCAATGCGACGCGCCACTTGAGGTAGTTCAATCCTTTTCCGATGATGCCCTAACCACTTGCCCAGTTTGTAAAGCGGAAGCGTTACGCAAGGTTTATGGATCAGTTGGAGTGGTTTTTAAAGGTTCTGGTTTTTACCGAAATGACTCGCGCGGCGCGACTAGCTCGGTAACACCGAGTACTACCGAAAGTTCAAGTTCTGCTTCCACTACTGCCGAGACTTCAAAGTCAGCAACTTCTCCTGCTGCGCCCAGTACATCTGCTGCGCCGAGTGCACCAACCAAACCCAGTACTTCTGCCAAATCAAGTTCTCCGAACGCGAGTTAATTTAGCGTGTTGCAGTTCGGATTGTTGGCCGCACTGGGCGCTGCAATTGGATCCTTAGCCCGACTTCAAGTTTC
>DJBM01000021.1:1637-3194 GCA_002430405.1 Actinobacteria bacterium UBA5976 | reverse complement strand
GTCAATGTCATTGGCGCATTATGCATTGGCATAGTTGCTGGTACGCCAAAAATTATGAACATCGAAGCCCGCCGACATTTTGTAGTAACTGGAGTATTAGGAGGGTTTACAACCTTCTCGGCAATTGCTGTTGAGACATTGAAACTGACACCTAACCCACTAATTTCAATTACTTATGTAGTTGCAACTTTTGCTATTGGAGTCATGGCCACTCATTTCGGAACTTTGGTAAGTGCGCGCCGATGACTATTTTTGGATTTGTTTTAGTTGCCGCACTCGGAGGATTCATCCGGTTTGCGATGGAGTATTACTTGCCAGCAGTTGGCGCATCTGCTTTTCCGAGGGCAACGCTGATAGTAAACATTGCCGGCGCATTTTTATTGGGAATTGTTCTGGCACTACCCGGTGAAACGCAAGTTATTTTAGGAATTGGATTTTGTGGCGCCTTAACCACATTTAGTGGTGTTAGTTTGCAACTACATCGTAGGTTAACTTCAAAAGCATATCGAGCGACGTTAAGTTACGCGGCAGCGTTGCTGATTGGTGGCCTTGGCGCTGCTGGTGCCGGAATCACTATTGGCAGAATTATTTTTAGTTAATTTCAATTATTCGGCTAGGCGTAACGATTAAATCAATTAGTGCATCATGAGGTTCGCAGGGCAGCGAATCATCAATTTCATCGTCAAACACCAACGCAATCCGCCTGGGTCCACCGTTTTGGTAAGAAGCAAGATTTTCTAAAGCGCGATCGTAATAACCTGCGCCGCGGCCAAGCCGAGATCCATCTAAGCCAACACGAAGTGCAGGAATAATAATTGCGGTTGCTGAATCAATATTTATGTCAGAACTTATCGGCTCAAGAATTCCGTAGGAGTTTTTTTCCAACGACAATCCATCGAAGCCCCACGCTAAGGTGCGACCTGGTTTCATTATCGGTAACGCAACAGATTTCCCGAGCGCGCGCAGTTGATTGCGAAGTTGTTCGGTTGGAGGCTCAGTGGCCATTGAAACAAAACAAGTCACTAACTCACCCGTGCAGAGCTGATTCCAATCATGCGCAGCGATCGCAGCCCCTGCTGAGGCAATCTCGCTTTCGGTTCGCGCCTCGCGCGCTGCAATGGACTGCGCACGAATTACGTCCTTTAAATGTCTTGCCATACCTCCACCGTATTGCTAGTAAACTCGACCTATGAGCAACCAGGCCAGTATTAAAAAAGCCGTAATTCCGGTAGCTGGGTTGGGCACTCGATTTTTGCCTGCGACTAAAGCCACTCCAAAAGAGATGCTGCCAGTGGTAGATAAACCTGCCATTCAATATGTAGTTGAAGAAGCAGTGGCGGCTGGAATTCATGACGTGCTATTTGTAACTGGGCGTAATAAGGATTCGTTAGAAAATCACTTTGATCGTTCGCCCAGTCTGGAGCGAACCCTTGCTGAACGCGGGGCTACAAAGGCGCATTCTGAAATCGTCCAGCTAGCAGACTTGGCTGCGATGCATTACGTGCGCCAAGGCGTTCCGATGGGACTTGGTCATGCAGTCAGTATGGCCAAAGAACA
>DJBM01000021.1:719-1399 GCA_002430405.1 Actinobacteria bacterium UBA5976 | reverse complement strand
GAAATGTTTGCTGCTGCGCAAAAACATGGTGGCAGCATTTTGGCCTTGATGGAAGTTTCGCCAGATCAAATCCATCTGTATGGCTGCGCGGCAGTATTGCCAACTGATGATCCTGATGTCGTGCAAGTAACTGAACTAGTTGAAAAACCAGCGGCAGGAACTGCCCCAAGTAATTTAGCTGTGATTGGTCGCTACGTAATTAATCCAGCTGTATTCGAATTATTGAAGAATTTAGCCCCAGGTCGTGGTGGTGAGATCCAACTAACAGATGCACTTGCAGCCCTAATTGATATTCCAGTTGAATCTGGTGGTGGAGTTCACGCTGTAATTTTCCGCGGGAAACGATATGACACTGGTGACAAGCTTTCTTACTTGAAGAGCGTTGTTTCACTTGCATTGGATCGAGAAGATCTAGGTCCAGATCTTCGAGCTTGGCTGACAACTTATTTGGCAGGGGAAATTTAATGCGCACAGTCGCGCAGCACTTAGAAACGATTTTAGCAAAAGCTGCCCCACTTGAATCTCTTGAAGTTGGATTACTTGGTTCGGTTGGTTGCGTACTTGCGCAAGAAGTTGCAACTGTCAAAGACGGCGTAGAAAGTGCGCTGATTTCAAAAGGTACTGAAATCGGAGCCCGCCACATTGCGTTGCTAGCCGGCGAAAACATAGGACAAATCTGG
>DJBM01000021.1:0-595 GCA_002430405.1 Actinobacteria bacterium UBA5976 | reverse complement strand
CCCGCCACATTGCGTTGCTCGCCGGGGAAAACATAGGACAAATCTGGGTGCACCCAAAACCTCGAGTTGTGATTGTGACGGTAGGTAGCGATTTAGCTGACCCTGGGACGCCACAAGAGTCACTTCCAGATGTGAACGGAATTGCGTTGACGGCTGCGTCAACGGCCACGGGCGCAATGACGTTTCGCGTTGGTCCATTGAAAAGCGATGCTGAAGTAATTCGTGCGACCATCGAAGATCAGTTAGTTCGGGCCGATGTAATTATCACAGCGTGCGGAATGAATTCTGGTGACTACGATCTGTTGACAACGGTTTTGCGCGAGCTTGGTCAAGTTGAAATAGCGCGCGTAAACATGACACCAGGTGGCGCGCAAGGCTACGGAGTCATTGGCCCAGATTCGATTCCAATTTTTGTATTGCCAGGCAACCCAAGTGCTTCACTTTTATCTTTCGATATCTTTGTGCGACCTCTACTTCGCAGGCTCATGGGACATAGCAAGATTCACCACCGAATTATTGAAGCCCGACTTGAAAACACCGTAGAAGGTGCTGGCGATGATGTGAGATATGTTCGGGCGCACTCTTCGCGCTCAGG
>DJBM01000025.1 GCA_002430405.1 Actinobacteria bacterium UBA5976 | reverse complement strand
GCTGCGCCAGCCTTGATGACTGCCACACCGCCAGCAAGTTTCGCTAGACGCTCCTGTAGTTTTTCGCGATCGTAATCTGAATCAGACTTTTCGATTTCGGCGCGGATCTGGTTAACGCGGCCAGCAATCTGGTCTGCGTCACCGGAACCTTCAACAATTGTTGTCTCATCTTTTGTGACAACAATCTTGCGTGCCTTACCAAGAAGTTCCATGTCAGTTGACTCAAGTTTTAGGCCAACTTCTTCACTGATCACCTGGGCGCCAGTCAAGATTGCGATGTCCTGCAACATGGCCTTGCGACGATCGCCAAAGCCTGGAGCCTTGACAGCTACGGAACGGAAGTTTCCACGAATCTTGTTTACAACAAGTGTGGAAAGTGCTTCGCCTTCAACATCTTCAGCGATGATTGCAAGTGGCTTTCCGGACTGCATGACTTTTTCCAAGATTGGAAGTAAGTCTTTGATCGCAGCAACCTTTGAGTTAACGATCAAGATGTATGGATCTTCCAAAACGGCTTCCATGCGCTCAGCATCTGTTACGAAGTAAGGCGAGATGTAACCCTTGTCGAAGCGCATACCTTCAGTCAGTTCAAGTTCCAAACCAAATGTGTTGCTCTCTTCAACAGTGATAACGCCTTCCTTGCCAACCTTGTCCATTGCTTCCGCGATCATTGCGCCGATTAGTGGATCAGCTGCAGAAATAGATGCAGTTGCTGCAATCTGTTCCTTGGAATTAACTGGCTGCGCCATAGCAAGAAGTTCGGCGCTGATTGCTTCAACAGCCTTTTCAATACCACGCTTTAGCACCATTGGGTTAGCGCCAGCAGCTACGTTACGTAGACCTTCGCGAACAAGTGCCTGCGCAAGTACGGTTGCAGTTGTAGTTCCGTCGCCAGCGACATCGTCTGTCTTCTTGGCAACTTCCTTTACAAGTTCCGCACCGATCTTTTCGTAAGGATCTTCTAGATCAATTTCCTTGGCAATGGAGACGCCATCATTAGTGATGGTTGGTGCGCCCCACTTCTTTTCTAGAACTACGTTGCGACCCTTTGGGCCAAGTGTTACGCGGACTGCGTCTGCGAGTGTGTTCATACCGCGCTCAAGTGCGCGACGGGCTTCCTCATCAAAAGCGATCATCTTCGACATGTGTATTTTCCTTTTGTACCAAACGATTAGGGCCAAAGCCCAAGAGTTTTTGGGTTATCACTCAGGTCTCTGAGTGCTAATACTATTGTTGGCACTCTCCCCCCTAGAGTGCAAATCGAGATCCCCAGGATGCCTAGAAATAAGGGTTTTTTGGGTCAAAGTTGAACGCTCCACCAGCCAAAACTTCGGTGTTAGCTCGGGGGGGTTATTGACGCTTGCGGCAACTGATGAAAAGAATTCTTGTTGCACCTTAAGTACACTCAGGTCAAATAACTGAAGGGATCTGGTGCACTATGACGGTAATGCCGATGTTCCCACTCGGGTCAGTGCTGATGCCAGCCATGCCACTTCCACTTCGTATCTTTGAACCCCGCTATCTAAAACTGCTTGGGGATTTAATGGGATCCGAGAACCCAGAATTTGGTGTGGTGCTTATAGAGCGTGGCGATGAGGTAGGTGGTGGCGAAAAGCGCATGACTCTTGGCACGATCGCTTCTGTCATAAACATCGGCACCACGCAAGAGTTTTACGGATTAGAGTCTTTTGGCACGCAAAGATTTCGCGTAACTAGTTGGCTGCCGGATGATCCCTATCCGCTGGCAGTTATTGAACTAGTTCCAGATTTGGTTTGGGACGACACTCTTTTAGATTCCAAAAACCAACTCGAAACCAAAGTGCGACAACTCCTGGCATTTGCAAGCGAGTTCACTAATTTGCAGTTTGGAGCAAGCACGGAACTAAGCGATGACCCGATGGAAGCTTGCTGGCAGTTAGCGGGAATTCTTCCCATAGGTGAACTAGATCAAATGGACTTGCTGAGTTCGGAATCTACTGCTGAACTAATTTCTCGCATAAACGAGATTGTGACCACTGCAGACCAAACTCTTCGCGACATCATGGCTCAACAAGGTGAATGGGAAAACCCAACTTTTAACGACTCGTGATGCGGGGCCATGGATTACCCATAACGCTCTAGTGGCTATTGCTACCTGCGTTTAGAAGCACAACACCTGAGATCACAAGGACTACACCAACCCAAGCCAAAGTGCTGGCTTCCGTTTTGAAGATGTAAATAGATATGAAGAATGCGCCTAATGTGCCAAGTCCAGCCCAAACGGCATAAGCAATTCCCAATGGAATTGTCTTAACAACTATTGCTAGCAAATAGAAGGCAAGGCCATAACTAACGGCCATTCCTAGAGTCCAATACAACTTAGTAAAGCCATCTGAAAGCTTCAGAGCAGTTGTTCCTGCTAATTCAAAAACAATTGCGAACAACAAATAAACCCAGGCCATGTCTTGAGTATGCCAGCAATTTATTGCCTAAGTAAATTTTCTTTTTCACTAAATTTTCCTTTGAGCGTTTGACTAATTAAGCAATTTCATAAATCTCTTCCTAAAATTCAAAATTTTGCTTGGTAGGTTTAATTCATGAAAGTTGGATTAATTGGATTTGGAAAAACTGGTCGTGAAGTAGCAAGTGCTTTACTGTTGGATAAGACCATTCAATTACGGTGGGTTGTGCGGAATTCAGATCGGCTTGAGCATCGCTCAGTTCCAGAGTTCCTAGGTATTGAATCTGACGAGCCTGGCAAAATCCATAGTCGTATCCACACTGACATGGCTCAGTTGCTTGACGATGATCCAGTAGATGCAATCATCGATTTTTCATCTGATACTGGTCTCGAAATGTATGGCGATGCTGCGGCTCATAGAGACATAGCAATTGTTACTGCGATTTCTAGTTACAGTGATGCCATCCAACGTGATCTCAAACGCTTGGCCACTCGCACCAAAGTTCTGTGGTCTCCAAACATCACAGTAGGCATCAATTTCATGATGTTGGCGGCTCAAACGCTACAGCGAATTGCGCCGCACGTTGACATCGAAGTGGTCGAAGAACATTTTCGAAAAAAGCAAGAAGTTTCTGGCACAGCGCTGCGACTTGGCCGCGCTCTTGGGGTGCCAGATGCCAATGTCCACAGCATCCGTGCCGGTGGAATTATTGGTGTACATGAAATTCTGTTTGGATTTCCTGCCCAAACTGTGCGCCTGCGACATGAATCAATTTCTCGAGAAGCTTTTGGAAGTGGTGCAATCTTTGCGGCCAAGCATTTAGTAGCTCAGGAAGATATTGGTCTCTATCGAATGGAAGATCTCTTGTTGCCATACTTTGCCGAGAAAGCTGGAAAGCTGGGTCAAAATCGTAAAGGTACAGTGCGTGGCAAGATTGCTTCATCGCTTCGTGCTATTGCTCGCAAAATCGATTAATGCCTGACCTCATGGCAGAGTTATGCCATGACGACCATTGCCTTTCTGCCTGAAGTTGACTGTATTAATACAGTTGCGGCAAGTGTGAAATTAGCGAATGTCCCGCTTGTGGTCTCGGTGCCAACTGAATCAATCCGATGGGTTACTCACGTGGCTGCGGAATTAGCACACACCCCAGATTCTCTGGTTTTAGTTTTTCATGGAGAGACGAGCATCCATGCACCTGCAATTGGTTTTAGTCGTCGCTCACTGCGCCGGCCAGCTGCTGCATACGTCTTTGTTGATCCTGTCATGCCAACCATTGGTGGCGACTATGGTGATTGGCCAGATGCTCCAGTCACAGTAATTATTACGGAACAGGCAAATGACTTAGCGAAGGAAGCTTCCTTGCAATCTAGGTTGCGCGGTTGGAAAGTTACAACAGAGCCTGTGCAAGAAGTTTTAGCTGCACTGTAATTTGTTTCAGTTACTTAACGACGGGATGCCACCGAAAGTTTACGAACAATTGGTCGAGGTAGATATTGCGCGATCAAACTTAAGGTCTTGTATTGGGCACCCGGCACACATACCGGTTTACTCTTAGCAAAATCAGAAAGTGATTTTTTCACTACATAATCAGCGTCTAGCCACATCCAATTTGGAATAGTGTCAGTTTCCATTTTTGCCCGACTATGGAATTCAGTTCGAGTAAATCCTGGACAAAGCGCCATGACGTGGACTTTTGAATCTTTATGCAACGTCGCCAATGACTCACTAAATGTTGTTACCCAGGATTTTGTGGCACTGTATGTACCACTGGACATCCAACCCGCAATTGAACTGACGTTAATTACGCCACCACGGTTACGAGCGAGCATTCCCGGCAAAGCGGAGTGAGTGATGCGCATTACTGCCGTGACCAAGACATCTAGCAAATTCTGCTCGGCAGCTAAAGTGCCACCAGCGAATGGCTGCTTTATAGCAAAGCCAGCGTTGTTGATCACTAAATCAATGTCTTCTTTTGCTGCGCGAGCGGCTACTTTGTCGAGTTGAGTTCGATCTGATAAATCTGCCGCCAGTACCTCAACATTTATGTTGTGATTAGTTACTAATTCCAGAGCCAATTGATTCAGGCGAGTCTCATCGCG
>DJBM01000043.1:4583-6122 GCA_002430405.1 Actinobacteria bacterium UBA5976 | reverse complement strand
GGTGTCGCCGTACCAGCCAATGGCACTGCCTGCGATAAAAACTTTAGGTTTTACTTGCGCAGCCGTTCGGGCAAGTAATGAGGTGGAATCTACTCGGGAACTCAAGATCAATTGCTTATATTTTCGCGTCCAGCGATGATCGCCAACTCCCGCGCCTGCGAGATTTATAAATACCTCGCTACCCGCAAGTGACGTTGCATCAATTTCGCCTTTAGCTGGATCCCAAAATACTTCAGTACTAGCCACCGGCTTACGACGGACCAGTCGGATTACTTCATGTCCATCTTGCCGAAGGGACTTAACAAGCTCGGTTCCAATGAGCCCGGAAGAGCCAGCAATTACAATTTTCATACTTATACCTTGCTATGAACTTGCCACTTGGGCTAGTTGAGATTACAGACCTAAGTCGGCTTCGAATGCGCCTTCTTCAAGTCTGGCCTTGATAGCAGTCAGGAATCGAGCAGCGTCCGCGCCATCGACAAGTCGATGATCGTAAGTTAATGCTAGATAGACCATGTGGCGAATAGAAATTACATCGGCGCCGGTGTTATCGGTAGTAACTACGGGACGCTTTACCACCGCTCCAGTCCCAAGAATTGCAACTTGTGGCTGGTTGATAATTGGGGTGTCAAAAAGTGCCCCTCGGCTTCCGGTGTTCGTGATGGTGAAGGTGCCACCACTTAATTCATCAGGGGAGAGCTTATTAGTTCGGGTGCGCTCAGCGAGATCATTGATTTTGCGGGCAAGGCCACCGATGTTTAGGTCGCCGGCATCTTTGATTACCGGAACAAGTAAGCCACGCGGTGTGTCCACTGCAATCCCGATGTGCTCAGCATCAAAGTAAGTCACCATTCCAGCTTCTTGATCGATCGTGGCATTGACCGTTGGAAAATGCTTCAACGCTTCACAGGAAGCTTTAGCAAAGAAAGGTAAGAAGGAAAGCTTTACACCCTCTCGCGTTTCAAAATCTGCTTTAGAGCGATTGCGAAGTGAATAAATTCGCGTCACATCAACTTCAACAACGGATGTTAGTTGAGCTGAAACTTGTAGTGACTCAACCATGCGTTCCGCTATTACTTTTCTAAGTCTCGACATAGGTTCGGTACGACCGCGAAGTTCAGCAGCAGCTGGCGGTATTGGGGCTATTCGTGTTGTTGGAGTTGAAGTGGGCGCAACATGTGGCTTTGATTCAACCGGGCGATCTACTGGAATCGAAACTGGCGCCAATGTCGCCGGGGTGTTTAAAATGTCGTCTTTTCGAATCCGACCACCAACGCCAGTGCCAGTAACGGTTGATAAATCAACGCCACGTTCGGCAGCTATTTTGCGAACCAATGGAGTTGCGTATGCACCAGTGTTGGAAGGTGCGGCTGTCTGCGCTGCACTTGGCACTGAAATAGAAACAGGCGCAGAAGCAACAGGCGCAGGAATCGATACTGGCACAGCACTTGGAGCCAGTGGAGGACTTGGAGCCGGTGAGACTGGAGGCGCAACTTGCGCCGCACCTGACGTGGAATTAGAAATGGCCCCGATGGTTCC
>DJBM01000043.1:707-4401 GCA_002430405.1 Actinobacteria bacterium UBA5976 | reverse complement strand
TCAACTTTGTCAGTTGATACTTCAAGTAAGGCTTCATCTGCAGCAACGGTGTCACCAATTGCCTTAAGCCAGCGCGTTACCGTACCTTCGGTCACACTTTCGCCAAGTGCTGGCAGTAAAACAGGTGTTACAAGTCCAGACCCACTATTGGTAGCGGGGGCAGCTACAACTACAGGAGCTGGTTCATTTCTTTCGACTGGAACTTCTGGCGCAGAAACTTCTGCTGAAGCTTGAACCTGTGCTGCTGGCGCAGCAACTTGCGCTGGCGCAGGAACGCTGGCCCCAGCAGTTTCAGAAATGATCGCAAGTGCGCCACCAACAAGTACAACAGAATCTTCGCCTGCGACGATTTCGGTTAATACCCCAGATACTGGTGATGGAATTTCGGTATCAACTTTGTCAGTTGATACTTCCAGTAATGGCTCGTCAGCGGTAACAGTGTCGCCAACTGCCTTTAGCCAGCGGGTGACTGTGCCTTCGGTTACGCTTTCGCCCAATTGGGGCATGGATACCGTAGTGGTCACTTTGCCATTACTCCTTTTTCTAGGTTTCTTAAGGTTATCGGTTAAGCGTGCGCATGCAGTGGCTTACCAGCCAACGCCATGAACGCTTCTCCCATTGCTTCATTTTGAGTTGGGTGGGCATGAACAAAGGGAGCAACATCAGATGCAGTTCCTTCCCAGTTGTAAATCAACTGGGCTTCACCAATTAGTTCGCCAACGCGAGTTCCGATCATGTGTACACCAATTACAACACCATCGCTTTTCTTGCGAATCAATTTGATGAATCCAGCAGTGCCAAGAATTTGACTCTTACCATTTCCACCTAAGTTGTATTCGTATGCTTCAATTTCGCCAAACTTTTCGATGGCTTGAGCTTCCGTAAGTCCAATGCTGGCAATTTCTGGTTCGCTATAAGTCACGCGCGGGATGCCTAATTCATCAATAGTTGCCGGCGCTAGTCCTGCGATTTCTTCAGCCACAAAAATACCTTGCTGGAAACCACGATGTGCCAGTTGAAGGCCTGGAACTATGTCGCCAACAGCAAAAATGCCAGGAATATTTGTGGCTAGTCGGTCAGTTGTCAGAACAAATCCACGATCAACGTTTACACCCTGTTGTTCGTAACCGAGATCCTCCGTCCGCGGTCCGCGACCAACTGCAACAAGCAATAAGTCAGCAGTATGGGTTTCGCCAGATTCCAATGTGATTGTGACGCTTGTGTCATCTTGTGTTGCGGACTGGAAGCGAACGCCTGTTTTGAAGTTAATTCCACGTTTGCGATAGGCGCGTTCCATAGCTTTGGTAACCGCTGCATCTTCAGCTGGAACTAATGATGGCAAACCTTCGATGATCGTTACATCGACGCCAAATGATTTCCACACTGATGCAAATTCCACACCAATTACACCACCACCCAAAACAATCACACTTTTTGGAACGTAATCAATTAGTAGTGCTTGGTCACTTGTCATTATGCGACCAGCAATTTCTAAGCCGGGCAGAGATTTCGCGTAGGATCCCGTTGCCAGAACAATGTTTTTGCCCTCATAGCGCTGGCCATTAACTTCAACAGCGTTTGTTGCAACTAATTTTCCAGTTCCTTCGACATATGTAATGTCTCGACTCTTAACTAAACCTTGCAGACCTTTGTAAAGGCGACCAATGACGCCATCTTTATAGGCATTAACTTTTGTCATGTCGATGCCATTAAAAGTACTTTGCACTCCAATACTTTCGCCTTCGCGCGCAGTGTCAGCAACTTCGCCAGCATGGAGTAGCGCTTTGGTTGGGATGCAGCCGCGATGCAGGCAAGTGCCGCCTAGTTTGTCTTGTTCGATAAGTACGACAGAAAGTCCAAGCTGTGACGCACGAAGGGCACATGCATAACCGCCACTTCCACCACCTAAAATCACGATATCGTGCATTAATCCTCCGTGTTATTGGGCAATACGTAAGTGCATTTAACCTAAGTCTTTCACGCTTTTAGGCGCGAAGATATACCGGGTCTCGCACAACCACTTAAAGTTCGACGTTGCCATCCATGACGTCTTCAATAAAGGCGACCATCGTGCGAATTCCAAAGCCAACTGCGCCTTTATGGTTGTAGCCCCAGGCTGCTGAAGGGTTGAATGCTGGACCAGCGATGTCCAAGTGCGCCCATGGCAAACCCTCTGCAATAAAGTCCTTTAAGAACCAGCCAGCTGAAAGCATGCCACCTTCGCGACTTCCAATATTTGCAATGTCAGCCACTAACGACTCGAGCTCTGGTCGCAATTCTTCTGGCAATGGCATGGTCCAAAATTCCTCACCAGCCCGATCAGCGCTAGCTTTAACAGCGTCCCGAACGACTTGATCACCCATGACTCCGGCAGTGCGAAGCCCTAGAGCAACAACGGCAGCTCCCGTAAGTGTTGCAATATCAAGTACGACATCCGGTTTATCTTCGGCAGCTCGCACTAGCGCGTCTGCCATAACAAGGCGACCTTCGGCGTCAGTATTTAACACCTCAATGGTGCGTCCACCATAAGTGGTTATGACATCGCCTGGACGCTGTGCGCCACCACCTGGCATATTTTCCGCGCACGCTGCGTAAGCCGTGACTGCAACGTTGAGTTCCAAATCTGCAATTGCCCGAATAGTGGAAATGACCGCCGCAGCGCCCGACATATCATCTTTCATATGGTGCATGTTTGCAGGTGGCTTTAGTGAAATACCGCCAGTATCAAATGTGATCCCTTTTCCAACGAGCGCAACGTGCTTAGTGGCTCCACGCGGCTTGTACTGCATGCGGATTAAGCGAGGTGGGCGACTAGATCCTTGACCTACGCCAAGGATGCCGCCGTAACCACCAGTGGCCAGAGCTACTTCATCCAAAATTTCTACTTTCACTTTTGTTCCCGCTAGAAAAGTTTTTGCTTCACGCGCCAAATCAGCAGGCGCCAAATGTAGTGGTGATGCATTAATCAGATTGCGCGCAAAGCTAACGCCTTGTGCTAATACTTGAGCGCGCAAATGTGCCTGACGATACTCCGCGGTAATTGAGTCGGAAGTAAATACTGCAACTGATGATACGGGCGACTTTGCTTTTTTAAGTGTTGCATTGAGATGTGCTGTGAAAGAGTAAGCGCCAAAAGCTGCGCCTTCTAGAATCGCGCCAAATTGGATGGCATCAACAGCAGTTATTGCGATTGCAACTTTTTTAAAACCGGCAAGCGTGCGCGTTGCACTACCAGCAGCGCGTCGAAGTTGCTCCGGTGTAAATCCAGTTTTTTCACTTCCTAATCCAATTGCGACAATTACATCGGCGGTTGCTAGAGAGCCAGCAGGGATTCGGGTAACCTCATCTTTCTTTCCAGTTGCCCCAACTGCTACGAGGGCCGCAACAATTTTGGTTGCGGCAGCTTTTGGAATTGAGTCAGCATATATTGAAACTTTGTTATCACTGGTTAATCCAACGACTACGACATTAACTGGGGCAGTAAGCGGATTTCCGGACTTCAGAGTCAGGCTTGGCACAATTGGCGCTAAGTCAAGAGTTAAGTCTGGTTTCATTAGATTCTCCTTGATTGAAACGTTTGAATTTCATTTGGGCGTAGTCGAAGTGGTGCAGATAACTACGGTACTAGTACGTTTGGAGTATGCCTGAAGTTACCTTGCACGGTACCCACCTATTACTCGGGGCCAAAATGGGC
>DJBM01000043.1:0-631 GCA_002430405.1 Actinobacteria bacterium UBA5976 | reverse complement strand
TGGGCCCATTTGGTGGCTGGGATATGCCAATTGAATACACCGCAGGAACAGTAGCCGAACATACCGCTGTTCGAAATGCTGTTGGCCTCTTCGATGTTTCGCACATGGGTAAGGTGCGCATTTTGGGAGCTGGTGCATATGAATTCGCCAACAGCGTGTTTGCCAACGACATTGATCGCATTCAGCCAGGCCAAGCGCAGTACTCGATGCTTTGCAATGAAGCTGGCGGCATAATCGATGACTTAATTGTCTATCTAGTCAGCAAAGATGAGATTAGGTTTATTCCGAATGCTGGAAATGCCAGCACAGTTGTGGCACACCTAGAGAAACTCGCACCTGCCGGAATAACGATCGAGAATAATCACTTAACCCAAGGCATCATCGCAGTTCAGGGACCAAAGTCTGCAGAGTTATTAGCAGCTATTGGATTCACAACTGACCATGAATACATGGAATTTGTGGATGCTCGGTGGAATGAATTCGCAGTCAGTATTTGTCGAACTGGTTACACCGGAGAGCATGGCTATGAATTAGTTATCGAGAACTCGGGTCTGGTGCCACTTTGGAATGAACTTTTATCCGCTGGTGCGCAGTTTGGAATTCTGCCTTGTGGGTTAGGTGCTCGCGATAC
>DJBM01000055.1:4117-7301 GCA_002430405.1 Actinobacteria bacterium UBA5976 | reverse complement strand
TCAAGGTTAAAAAACGCAGCCGGCTTAGGTTCATTGCTCACTTCATTATTTTCCCCCATGAATCCAAAATTGCGTGACAAAATCAAGTTAATGTTGCATTAACAACGTTGGAATTTGTTTCCATTAAGTCACAATCAATTAAGGTGACATTAACCCAAGTAAACCCTTAACGCTTACTTAACTTCAATACAAATAACGTGTGAGAGTTCTTATTGCTACTGAATCGTTTTTGCCGCGTTCCAACGGTGTCACCAACTCAGTACTGAAAGTTGGTACTAACCTAAAAAACTTGGGCAACGAGGTGCAAATCTTGGCCCCTGGTAAAGGACCATTTGAGATTCAAGGATTAAACGTGGATCGAGTCCCCTCGATTGCAGTTGACTCGCTGGCTCAAGTGGACTTCCCAACAATTCGTGTCAAGGAAATCGCAAACCGAATCAATAGATTTAAACCAGATGTATTGCATTTAGCCTCACCGTTTTTGCTGGGAGATCAAGCTAGGCGAGTTGCCAAGCAATACCAGATACCTTCAGTTGCAATTTTTCAAACAGACGTAGCAGGGTTTGTGAACCACTACGGCCTATCAAGAATAAGCACTCTCGTGGAACGACGCATTAAAAAAATCCATTCAACCGTAGATTTAAATCTTGCTCCATCAACACACTCCAAGTCTTATCTGGAAAATCTCGGAATTGAAAACATTAAAATTTGGGGACGCGGCGTTGACACTGGCCAATTCAATATTTCTTATCGAAATGAAGCATTGCGGCAGAGCTGGGGCGCGAATGAAAACACGATCGTAGTTGGATTCGCAGGTCGCCTTGCGCCAGAAAAATGTGTGGAAAATTTGCGCATACTTCACAACTTGGAGTCAAAGACTGGCAAGAAGGTGCAACTAGTGATTATCGGCGATGGCCCTAGCCGAGAGCGGTTGGCAACTCATCTTCCGTATGCAAGATTCACGGGACACTTAAGTGGTGAGCAGTTGGGTCAGGCTATGGCGTCCCTTGACGTTTTAGTAAGTACTGGCGAAAAAGAAACTTTCTGCCAGGTGATTCAAGAAGCAATGGCTTGCCAGGTGCCAGTGGTAGCACCTGCTACTGGTGGCCCGCTAGATCTAGTAGAACCGGGATGCAATGGATACTTGTATCAACCTGGCTCACTCGATGACCTTCGAAATGCTGTGCAAACGCTGATTGATAATCCGCAGCAGATTCTTGAGTTTGGACAAAATGGCGAGAGCATGGCGCGAAACCGAACTTGGCTATCTCTGACGCAATCAATTGTTGGTCACTATGAAACCGCAATTGCAAGCTCTCAGGCAAACTCCAGTATTACCGTGGCTGCATAACTATGCGGATCGCTCACATTGCGAACATGTATGGGCCTAAAAGTGGCGGCCTTCGAACTACCGTAGATGCATTAGCGTCACAGTACGAAATATTGGGTCATCAAGTTTTGACGGTGGTTCCGGGCAAGAAATACTTGGCAGTTCGCCATGGAAACTGGACTCAAATCACAGTGCCAGGAGTAGTGGTTCCATTCAGTGGTGGTTATCGCATGATTGTGCGCCGCAGCCTTGTAAGAAATGAATTAATTAGATTCAAACCTGACGTCCTTGAGTTATCGGATCGCACAACATTGTTAAAGATTGCTCGCTGGGCTCGGGACCGCGGGATTCAAACTAGCTTTTTTGCTCACGAACGCCTTGATGGGGTAATCAACGCATTTGCGCCTAACCTTCCTTGGCAAAGCAAACTTATTAAGTACTGGAATTCAAAGACTTTAAACTCTGTTGATTGCGTGGTGGCTACCACAGATTTTGCAGCTCACGAGTTTCGCGAACTATTAGTTAATGATTCCAATTCTGATAACCGGTTAATTAAGGTGCCACTTGGTGTGGACTTACTTCGCTTTAAATCCGTAGCGGCAACCGCCACCCCAGAGGAAGACTATGGGCAATCGCAATACGTTCTTGCTTGCACCAGATTGTCAAAAGAAAAAGACCCTGAGTTCTTGCTAGACATTGCAAGAGAGATGAAGTCTGCAAACTTAGACTGCCGCTTAGTTCTTGCTGGCGACGGACCATTGCGCGCGGGATTAGAGTCGCAAGCCGCCACAGAGCAACTTCCTATTGAATTCTTGGGCTTCGTTTCCGATAAGGCCAAACTTGCAAACTTGATGGCTCACGCCAGTTGCTTTTTAGCAGTGGGACCAATTGAGACTTTTGGACTAGCCGCGCTGGAGTCATTAGCTTGCGGCACTTACGTCTTGTGTCGTGATTCTTCGGCAATCTCGGAAGTGATTTCTCCAACCTGCGGCAGCGCCCTTGCGAGAGACGCCAAGTTGTGGAGTCGCGAAATTACATCCGTATTAGAAATGAATCCAGCGCAAGTTTCGAGTCAAGCAAGATTGCGGGCCGAAGAGTTTAGCTGGGATAAATGTGCATCGAACATGTTAAAAATACACGCGAGGGCAGCATGAAGAGTGATGCGAAAGTAAAGCAGCAAGAATTGCCAGAAGTCACAATTGAAGTGAAGCCAAAGTCACTCAGTGAAAAACTGTTTGCAATTCGACACATGAGTAATGTAAGAATTGCGGCACTTGGCGATAGTGCAGTGTTCGGTGTTGGTGATACATCTACCGATGGAAAGCCGGATGGCCCTGGCTGGGTTGGTCGATTGGCACACGATTTAGCGGCTAGCCAATACATTAATTTAAGTAAGAATGGTGCTCGAGCTCACACAGTTGTTAGTACTCAATTGGTTTCGACCACATTTTTTAACCCTGACTTAGTTTGTGTTTGTGTTGGAATGAACGATGTGATGCGTGGAAACTATTCACCAATTCAAATTCGAGATTCCATCCGTACCTTGATTCAGGAATTAAACGATGTCGGCGCGGTTGTTGTGCTACTAGGTTTACCTGATCCCTCAAAGACTGCTTTGGCACCAAAGCGAGTCAAGAAGATTCTCAGTCGTCGAGTGCAAAGTTTGAATGAAATCTTGGCGGACGTTACCGCGCAGGAAAACGCGCTGTTTATTGCAGGATGGGAGCAAAAAGAAGTTTATGAAAGAAGTTTTTGGCATGTCGACAGAATGCACCCATCTTCACTAGGACATCAATTGATCGCAGACTTGATTCGCAATCATTTGAATCTGCCGCTGCGAGTTTCAAATACTCT
>DJBM01000055.1:862-3962 GCA_002430405.1 Actinobacteria bacterium UBA5976 | reverse complement strand
GATCCAATTCCTTCAGGGCCGCGCTCGAGCGACCAACGCGATCCCGAACACGAGTTAAACAGTGCCGAACCAAGTCCAGGCGATCCAGGCTTTGGACCGATTCCGTTATCAATCAAAGAAATAGTGTGCGCGGCTGGAGTCGTTGCAACACCGATAGTCACTTCATTTGCATGTCCGTGGTGGAGCGCATTAGCAAGTCCTTCTTCGATGCATAAAAGCACTTGCGCCAATTCATTGATCGTGAATTGGTCGTCATTGCTGGAATTAACTAAAGTCGTGTGAATCATGGCATCCCATACATGTGTCAATTTTGAAATCTCTGCAGTGAATGATTCTGGTGCAATTTCGAAGAATTGATCAAAGGGTCTATTTATTGCCTGACGAGCAAGTTCCAACTGAACTGCTAACTCAACTTTATCTGAAATTGCCCCAGCGGCAGCTATCGCAAATGCAGTTGCCACAAGTCGGGATTGCAAATTTCCATGTAAATACTTAGCAATATCTTTACTAAAGCGCAAGGTAAGTTGTTCGGTTGCTAGCGCTTGGATCATTGATAATTCAATTTTGGATTCCAACTCAACTAAGACGTCCTTACGTTTAAGAATTGTTGAGAAAATAACTCGAGCTATTTCAAATCGAGTTGGATCTACAAATAATTTCAGTGGTTTCTGGCCCCATAAATCGTGGCTGATTGAGCGAACTGAAACGACAACTGAGTGTTGCAAGTCGTCGCCTATGGCTTGCCAATTTGTCATGGGCTCTTGCTGAACTGCAATGGATTCCCTGAAGTCTTTAGTCAAGTCTGCAAAATTCTTTGAGACACTTTGGCATAGCTGCTTCTTTAACGCCGGAATCAGGTTCTCGTTAAACATTCGTTGAGTTTCAATGCGCATGTGATCGGCGATTAATTCCGATCGCATTTGGCGAAAATTAGCAGATGAAGTTATGACCATCACGACAACTTAGAGACAGTGAGCAGATTGCACATTAGTGTGACTGACCAGCAAGTCGAAAAAAGATTCGAGCAATATGTACTCGTTGATTTTGATTTGTTGCAACAGGTATGCCTAACGCTTTTGCAATTTTCGAGATAGTTTGCTCAACTGCTTTTTCAGACACGAAACGTTGATGTGCGATTTCAACATTGCTTAGACCTTGGGCAACCATTCGAAGAGTTTCAATTTGAACCTGAGTTAAATCATGAATCCAGTCAGGTGTGCGGGTACCAACAGATACTAAGACATTGGAATTGACATTTGCGAATGCTTTAGTAACTGAGGTTTTTACGAATTGCATTTCTGAAATATGGTGCTTGACTAAGTACTCACATCCTGGTGGCAATACTGGAATGTCATTTCGCAGCAAACGAGGATCTGTGTAACTGGTTAAAACAACGATGCCAAGTTTTGGATTCCGCAATCTAAAGCTGCGCGCAAGATCGATTCCGGTTGGTCCAATTCCTAGATCTAAATCTGCAACTATTACGTGTGGGTCATGCATCGTGAAGTCGTGAATCGCACTCCTGGCATCACCTGCCGCAGCTACTACCTTCAAACCAGCGTTAGTTAGAGCGCCAGAAATCGAAGTACGAGCGAATGGGTCATCCTCTATAACAAGGACCTTTAGCTCAGTGCCTTGTGGCAATCTGTTCATATCTAACGGTAGGACTCAATTGAACTGATAAGGGTGACTTCGATCGAACATGACAGTATTTATAGGGTAAGAGTGAAATAGCGGGCGATTGGCGATATCAAACGCAGACGCAAACCTACCTGTGAATTGTTTCTACAGAAGTGCCGATGTTAGTGCTATGTGAGAACCTAGTGTCATGCAAAATAACATCTTTGGTGAGCCGTTAGAGCTATGTGGACTGGACCCAGTTACTGGGTACTTTCGTGATGGATTTACGACTACCGACGAAAGCGATTTTGGTAGCCACACCGTTTGCGCGGTGGTTTCTGCCGAGTTCTTAGCGCATCAAAAATCAGTTGGCAATGACCTAAGTACTCCAGCGCCGCAATTTGGATTTGCTGGATTAAAGCCAGGGGATCGCTGGGCAGTATGCGCACCAAGGTGGCAACAAGCACTCGAAGATGGCGCCGCCTGTGGAGTAGTTTTGGCTGCAACTAATGAGGCGGCTTTGGAATACATAAATGCGCAAGATCTAATGGCGCACAGTGTTGACGTGCCACCTGATTTGAGCGAGTTAACTTAGTTACAGATGCTGCGTAGCGTTTTCACGCTATTCACTGGGAAGTTTTCTCGGCTGTTAGGTACCCTTTAAGGAATTAAGTCTCAGAGGAGTTTTGTTGGCTACCAAGAAGATCGTGATAGTTGGCGCTGGAATTGCGGGTACCGGGCTGGCTGATGAGTTAACGCAACTTGGGCAGCGCGACGTCACTGTGGTTGATCAAGGTCCAATTTGGAAAACTGGTGGCGCCACCTCTCATGCCCCTGGACTGGTAACGCGCACTAGCGCTTCAAAGATGATGCACCGGTTTGCGGATTACACAATTACAAAACTTGTGTCTATGGAAGTTTCAGGTGCACCTTGCTTTTATCCTGTTGGATCGATCGAAGTTGCACTAACTCCGGAAAGACTTAATTACTTAGTTCGTCGCACCGAGTTCGCCGCATCTTGGGGATTTAGTGCCGAGATGCTCTCACCAGAAGAATGCGCAAACTTAAATCCATTGTTGGATCCAAGCACTTTCATTGGTGGTTTTCACACAACAGGTGAAGGCGTCGGTAAGGCACTTCGTGGCGCGCAAGCACAAGGCGAGCGGGCGCAATCAAACGGCGCAGTATTTATTGGTAATACAACGGTTACAGGCATAGCCACTACTGGATCAAAAGTTACGGGTGTGCAAACGGCCACAGGCGTAATTCCTGCAGACTTAGTTGTTATCGCGGCGGGAGGCTGGGGCAATTCCATTGCGGCTACCGCTGGTGTCGTGCTGCCATTAGTTTCGATGGAGCATCAGTACGCAGTTACTGAGCCAGTTTCGGTATTAGCAAAAGGCCGTGACGGCGATGCCAGTGTGCCGATTGTGCGAATTTATGAGGCTGGCACTTATGTGCGCGATGAAGGCGATAAAGC
>DJBM01000055.1:0-801 GCA_002430405.1 Actinobacteria bacterium UBA5976 | reverse complement strand
ATGTGCGCGACGAAGGCGATAAAGCAGGTGTCGGTTCGTTTAACCATCGAGCAATTCCAGTAACGGATTCTGTCATGGTCAGCAATGCTGCAAATCTGGAAGATCCTTCTAAGTTGCCTTTCACTCAATTGGATTGGGATCAAGCTTGGGCTGAAACGCTGGAGATAATGCCGGTGCTATCGGGATTGAAATACGAGCAGGCTTACAACGGAGTTTTCCCATACTCGTCCGATGGTTTACCGCTGATGGGACCAGCACCCAGTGTTGATGGACTTTGGGTTTTGGAATGCCTTTGGGCAACTCATTCAATTGGTGCCGCCAGATCGTTAGCGCAAGCAATCTGTGGCATTGCACCTGATATTGATTTTGCCCCAGCTGATCTAACTCGATTTGATGATGCGGAATTGATCCAGGCAGATTATGAACAGCGTTGCGACAACGCCTATATCGATACTTACGCAATCCATCATCCAGCTGAGCCATCAACTAGCCCTCGTGGAGTTCGGTTGTCCCCGTTTTACGATGAGCAAGAAAAACTAGGCGCAGCATTTTTTGATACCTCTGGTTGGGAGCGGCCTCGTTGGTTTGAATCAAACGCTGGCTTACTTGCAGAACTTAGTGTCCCTGCGCGAGATTCTTGGTCAAGCAAGTTCTGGTCACCAATAGCTGGCGCCGAACATCTCAAGACGCGCGAAATTGCTGGTGTTTTCGACATGACTTCATTGCGCCGAATCAACGTAACGGGTTCCGATGCGGCGAAGTTCTTGAATTACGCAGCTGCAAGGAATGTGGCACGAGGAA
>DJBM01000045.1 GCA_002430405.1 Actinobacteria bacterium UBA5976 | reverse complement strand
AATCCTGCCGTAACGATTGGTCGCATGTTTTCAGACACCTTTGCGGGTATTCAACCAGGATCTGTAATTCCATTCATAATTGCGCAACTTGTTGGGGCTGTACTTGGAGTTGTAATCGTCAAAGCACTAATAAAAGAACAGGGAAAATAATGTCTGCTAAAAAGGCAACTGTGTTATTCGTGTGCGTGCATAACGCAGGACGATCTCAAATGGCTGCCGGTTATCTTCAAGCGCTCGCCGGCGATCGCATCCAGGTTCTCTCAGCTGGAACCCAGCCAAAGGATCAAGTCAATTCCTCGGCGATTGAGGCTATGGCTGAAGAGGGAATAGACATTGCCAACAATGTTCCTAAGGTATTGAGCGATGAAACGGTTAAGGACTCTGATTACGTAATCACGATGGGTTGCGGCGACGCTTGCCCGTTCTTTCCCGGCAAAACCTACCTGGACTGGCCATTGAACGACCCAGCAGGTAAAGACGTGGACGAAGTTCGTCCAATCCGGGATGAGATACGCGCAAAAGTTGAAGCATTAATCGCAGAAATCGATGCCAAGTTTTAACTAGTAGCGATGGCATCACCCCAGTTGCCAAAGTATTTTCTAATACGCGAGACAATCAAGTATGAAAATTGGATTTCTCGGAGTAGGTACTGTCTCTATGGCAGTAATCGAAGCTATGGCCTCGCGTGGCGGTGACCAAGACACAATTTTTTTGTCGCCTCGTGGCGAAAAACGATCTACTGAATTGGCAGCTAAGTACCAGCACTGCGTTCGGTTGGATTCAAATCAAGCAGTTATCGATGCCAGTGACATGGTCGTCATCAGCATGCTGCCAAATCAAGTCGAAGATGCTTTAAGTAATCTGGCGTTTCGCTCTGATCAAATAATTGCAAGTTTTATTGCGGGTATCCCACCAAGTGGAATAGGAAAACTAACCGCTCCTGCAACGCAAGTAAGTCAATTAATTCCGCTGCCGGCAATAGTTCATCACAAGGGACCGTTGGTTATTTGTCCTGCCCATCCTGATGTTGAGCGCGAATTTGCAGGGTTAGGGGACATCGTTATCTTGGAAGACGAAACTAAAATTCGAGTTCTTAGTGTTACTTCAGCAACCATGTCCACATACTTTACATATCAAAATACGATCATTGACTGGACGATTGCAAATGGCATCAATCCCGACACTGCGTCAAAATATGTTCGATCCTTATTAGAAGGTTTGGCAATCGAAGGCCAAGCCGCTACGCAGGCAGAGCTTCCACATTTACCCGTCGAGCATGAGACCCCGGGCGGATTGAATTTTAGAAACCGCACCGGGTTACAAGAGCAAGGTTGGTTCACCGATTTATATGACCGACTACAAGACACTTATACAAATGCGGATTTAAAGGCAAAACCCAAAGAGTAATTACAAACTAGTATTAGTGCCAGCCCCTCGCGTGGCATTAACCTGTGAACCTCCCCAGGGCCGGAAGGCAGCAAGGATAAGCGGGCTCTAATGGGTGCGTGAGGGGTCTAAATTACCCGCGATGTTTATTCGGTGAAATTACCCACCATAAACATGTGGGGCAAGAATTCCAACTTCGCGTAGGTTGCGATACTTTTCTGCGTAGTCAAGGCCAAAACCAACCACGAATTCATTTGGGATATCGAATCCGATGTATTTTGCAGGCACTTCAATTTTTATTGCATCTGGCTTACGCATCATTGTCATGACTTCGAGTGAACTTGGATGACGAGAATTTAGGTTTTTAATCAACCACGAAAGTGTTAAGCCAGAATCCAAAATATCTTCAACAATCAAAACATCACGACCAGCTAGGTCAATGTCTAAGTCTTTTATGATGCGCACGACTCCACTGGATTTAGTTCCTGAACCGTAGGACGAAACTGCCATGAAATCTAATTCCACTGATATTGAAACGGCGCGAGCTAAATCGGCCATCACCATTACAGCGCCTTTAAGTACGCCGACCATGAGTAACGGTCTCTCTGAATGGGCGTAATCGATGTCTATTTGGGCAGCAATTTCAAGAATTCGATCTTGGATTTGATCATTGGTTAAAACAATGCTCGTTAGATCGTTTTCAATTTGTGCTGCGTCCATATATTTCTCCTTGATTTATTTATCTTTGGTGAACGTAAGTCTGTCATGTCGTCTTTCCACACTTACAGCGCCTGGCAGATTTAATGCTCCTTGGCCATGCCAATTCGTCAATAGTGCATCAACTGCCAGGACGTGATCCCGAGTCAAATCATTAATTGGGCAGCCATTCGTAATGGCAAGTTGGCGAATCACGCGAGTTCGGATTGCTCGTGGCAATGCGCCAAGTAAATTCACATCATCACCCACCCGAGTAATTTCGAATCGAGCTAGGGCGTCAAGGGCGTCGGCGTCATCTCGCAATAAATCTGCGCTGCGAGCTAGGGCTTGAGTTACACCTGGACCCAACTGCGTTTCCATAACTGGTAAGACTAGATTTCGAACTCGAACCCGCGAGTATTTCGGATCGCGGTTATGTGGGTCTTCAAAAACATCTAGGTCCGCGACTTCATCACGAACTATCTGACGCGTAATTCCTAAAAATGGCCTGCGGTAAATTCCTTCTTTTGCGCGCATTCCAGATAGCGAACGAGCACCGGAGCCTCGGGCTAAACCAAGCAAAACAGTTTCGCCCTGATCCTCAAGGGTGTGACCTAACAAAATTGCTTTCGCATTGTGCTCGGTTAAAACATTATTGAAAGCAATACGTCGGGCATTTCGAGCTGCTGCCTCCATGCCACCACTACTCGCGCCTTTGGCTACGTCAACATTGATAACCAAGACTGGGTCTGCCCCAAGCTCGCGCGCGATTCCCGCGACTCGATTTGAGGTGTTGGCTGATTCGGCTTGGAGTTGATGATCAATAATTACTGCGCCTACGGAAATAGTGCGCTCGCCTCCAACATGTAATGCACACTTTAAAAGTGACAAACTGTCTGCGCCACCACTTAGACCAACTAGTACTAAGTCCCCCGCCTCAAGATCACTTAAACTAGCAAGAATTCCTTGCCGCAAATCCAAGTTGATCATGTTCTGACTCTACGCAACTCGACAACCGCATTGCACCAACGCTTTTATAACATCGTCCATTGCCGCTTCACCCTGCTTAGTTCCATTAGGCACATCATTTGCAATAAAACTAAAGATCAAAATATCACCACTTGCTGTCACTAACGTCCCAGTCAAGGAAACAACTTTTGACAGAGTTCCGGTCTTTGCCCTAACGCTTCCTCGACCTGGCTCAGCAACGTCGTATCTATCAACTAATGTTCCAGAAATTCCAGCCACCGGTAAACCAGATAGTGCCGCCCAAGACCTGCCGCTTGAAGTATTCGCATATTGCATTGCAGAGACTAAATCTTTAGCGTTCGATCGATTTTCCCTACTTAACCCTGAACCATCAACTATTTCTAAATTGGTTGTATCGATTCCTGCAGCAATCAAAGTTTGTGTTGTTACTCTTGCGCCACCAATGTATGAATAGTCCCCTTGCGTGCCACCGATGTGATGAGCTAAGTACTCAGCCAGTGTGTTGTTGCTTGTCGTAATCATGCGCTCAACAATGTTGGTGATTGTTGCAGACTCAATTCGAGTTAATTCACTCGCTCCAGCACTTGGCGGCGCGCGATCGGTCAGCGTTACTTGCAATCCACTCGCCGTTAATTCATCTACGAAAAACTGTGCTGCCGCTTTCGCAGGATCCGGCAAAACACCATTGGATTGGGTAACCCCGTAATCCATTGTTAAACCCTGCGCAGGAGCAACCTCACCCGTACTTAAATACATGGCTGGCCAAGTTTCTTGCGCCTGCGGTCCGGCAAAAAGGGAGTCGTCAAAGGCAACCGTAAACACTTCATTAGTTGTGCCTAGTGCGGTCATAGTTAGTTGAGCTAATTGTTGAATGGAAGGTGGCGCTGCTATGCCCGGTGGTTTTCCTCGCCAATCTTTTGGCGTTACCGAAACCAAAGTTGGATCGCCACCACCAACTAGCGTTAGTTGGGTTTGATCGCGCATTACCTTAGTTGCAAATTTTGCATCACCTCCTAAAACGTCTAAGGCCGCAATAGCGGTATACAACTTTAAGGTCGATGCCGGAATCATTGGTTGATCAGAATTTATGTCTATTAAAACTTGATTTGAATTTGCATCAATTACATAACCAGTAACTCCTGCTCCCAGCCTGGGATCCGCCAACTTTTCTGTGACAATTT
>DJBM01000023.1 GCA_002430405.1 Actinobacteria bacterium UBA5976 | reverse complement strand
GTTTCCCACAATGGCCGCAATTGTGAATAGTTCATAATCAAGTGCATAGATTTTGCATCGACATATTCAGCAGCAAGCAAGTTATGTCCAGCTTTTTGCACACTCAATAAAGTTTCATATGCGAGTTGCAATGAATCACAAGGTATGATGAACAAAGTTGAAGAGACTGTTGGGCGAATTAATTTCATCCGCACTGCGGTAATTATCCCCAAAGTTCCTTCAGCGCCGACTGCGAGATCTTGGATTGGATATCCAGTGTTGTCTTTTAGTGGACTCGTCAGATTACTAATTACTTGCCCATCAGCTAAAACCATTTCAATGCCAGCAACGCTTTGCTTTGTCATGCCAAATGCGCACACCCTGATTCCACCAGCGTTAGTTGCAACCAAGCCACCAATTGTTGCGCTTTCCCTTGACGCCAGATCAATTGGAAATTCCCAACCACTAGCCCGAACTGTGCTTTGAATTTGCGCAACACTAACTCCAGCACCAACTGTGATGTGGCCAGTGACGACATCAAAATTTATGATTGAATCAAGTGCGCAAGTGGATACCAAGCAAATTTGGCGCGCGGAATCGGGCGGTGGAACCGACCCACCGACAAGTCCGGTATTTCCACCTTGAATTTGAATTGCGACGCCAAGTTTCTTACACAAAATTACAATCTCGGCGATTTGGTTTGTATTTTTGGGCCTGACTACAACATCTGCTTTTCCGTTAAATCGACCGGTCCAGTCGCGGGTGTAAGAAGCAATTAAATCTTTGTCCGTAATGACGTTTGGAACTACATTTGCCAAAGCTAGATTCAAGGCATCCGTCATATGGATCAGTTTAAGTTGCGCTTTGATATTCGGGCAGTACTTCGTGCGGATTTTGCTGGCGGGCGCGCTGGGAAACTACGATCCCAACTAACATCACTGCCCCACCAAGTAACTGTATTGGCGAAAGAATTTCGCTTAAAACAATCCACGCAAAAATCGCAGCAATCGGCGGCTCTGTCATTCCCATGATGCTCGCGCCAGCCCCACCAATGTGTCGAATGGAGTTGATCACAAAAATATATGGAATCAAAGTCCCGACAATCACCATTGATACGAAAAATGGCCAGATTGGAAATGTCGCGGTACTGCCGGCTAAAGGTGTTACCTGTGCTCGGAGCGATTCCCAAGGAAAGTCGTTCCAAGGTCGAAGGACTGCAAAAAAGAGTGAAGAGAAAGTGAAAGCCCACATCAACAACGAAACTGGATCTCGGCGCGCGCTTGCTTTATCACCCACTATGAACATCACAATTAAAGTCATCATTGACAAAACAGCAAAGAAAACGCCCAGCTTGTCTAATGTGAAGCCATTCCATACCTGGGCAACGAGTGCCAGACCTGCAAGTGCAAGTGCAAGTCCCAGCCAAACATAATTACGTACTGACTGTTTCATAACAAACCTGGCATAAAGCACAACAAAAATTGGCGCCATAAATTCAATTAATAAACTGATGGTTATCGGCATGCGAGAAATGGATTCATAATAAAACCATTGGCACATAGCCACGCCAATAATTCCATACACTGCAAGCAGTAATGCTTCTTTTCCAGATATACGAAAAGCTTTACGATTAGTTAGCGCGACGAAAATGATCAAGATTAGTGCGGTAAAAGTGGCACGAAATTGTGAAATCCGAACTGGATCTCCAACTTCCTCGAGGATCACCTTTGCCACGGTTCCGTTAAGAGCCCAGCAAGCAGATGCAACTAGGTAGAGGGAGTAGCCCAGTTTGGCATTTTTCTCATGAACTTTTTTGTGCTTAGACATTTACCAATAAACCTGTGCTTATGACTTTCTATTGGATGCCGGGAAAAGCCACATCATAGAAACCTTGCGAATGCTAACTAAAATCTAGCAGTACCCACCGTCCAAATAGGTGCCAGCCTAGGTGCGTAACCCAGACTTATCAGTGTTGGTGACGTTCCACTGAAACAATTCGCCGCAAATTAGTAGCGTCCCGATGGTAGACCACCATGGTTCCTGGTGTGAACGCAGGATCAAAAGTTTTTTTGGTTTCATTTTCAACCGTGAAGATTGAACTAAGTGCTTCCATCACGGCAGGTAAAACTGGGCGGTGTGTGCATAACACCAGGGCACGAGGAATTTCTGCAAGTTCCTTAACTCGAGCAATTGCACGTTCTGGATGATCTTTATGCCGCTCTTCACTTACAGTTTTTTCCAAGACCACGGGCAAGCTTCTACCAGTTGCGTATGGGCCAACCGTGTCTCGACACCTTCGAGAATCAGAAGAGTGAAGTTCGGCTGCACCGAATGCGGCTAACGCGCCAACAAGTGAGTTAGCTTGCATTCTTCCAACTGCCGTAAGCGGCCTACTCGTATCAGCCTCGGACAAGGCGTCACTGCTCAGCAACCACTCACCTCGTTTCACCGATTGAGTGTGGCGCAAAATTATGAACGGAATAGTTGGAATTGAATTTGCAGCCGCAGCTAACACCTCTTGGTCATGCTTATAAGTAAGTTTTGCTTTTGCTTGCTCAAATGAAAGCCAGGCGATTTCGTCAACCTCGTCATTGGGCACAAATTCACCAGCGAGTTTTTGGGCAACCCAATAATGTGAATCTTTTCGTAGGCCATCCACTTCGTAAGTTTGGGTCGGTAGCGGCACACCTAGCGAAACCGCAAATCCAGTTTCCTCACGAACTTCTCGCACGGCTGCTGTTAGTAAATGTTCACCTGGATCAACTTTTCCTTTAGGAAATGTCCAATCACCTCGGTACTTACGAAAGATCAGCAAAAACTCGATCTCTTTCTTACCAGCCCTAGTAACGACTGCTCCAGCGGCAACAATTCGGTCAGTGGCTGCCAAAGAGTCCAACCTTGTTTAAAATTGTGTCGATTCGTCTCGGTGTAGGCACATCTGCAGCCGATCTTGCTACTGGATGACGGTTAATTAACAATTCTTGATAGTCGATAAGTGGTTCGCCATTTTCATCAAGATGATGTCGCGTCCAGTTGCCGGATGGTTGCAAATGCCAGGAGGCAGTGTTGTCTGACATTGCAAGATCAATGGTTTCCGCAATGCTTTCTGCCGCACTTGGATTTATTTGAACCAGCGCCTCAACGCGTCTATCTAAATTTCGATGCATTAAGTCTGGAGAGCCCATCCAAGTTTCGCGCTCTCCATTGTTTGCAAAATCATAAACGCGACTATGTTCCAAGAATCGACCAAGGACGCTGCGAACCCGTATTTTTTCAGAGTACCCAACAACTCCAGGTCGGAGCGCGCAAATTCCTCGAACCAAAATATCGACATTTACCCCAGCTTGAGAAGCTCGATACAACGCATCAATTATGGTTTCATCCACTATGGCATTGCATTTAAATCGAATATAACCCTGGTTACCATTTTGAACATGTTCGATTTCTCGCTCAATGCGCTCAACTAGACCTGCCCTTAAACCCTTTGGCGCAACTATCAGGCGATTGTAATTACCTTGAACGCCATAGCCACTTAAATGATTAAATAAACTCGCAACATCTTCACCAATCTTTGGATCAGTAGTTAGTAAACCGTAATCTTCGTAATGGCGAGCGGTTTTTGGATTATAGTTTCCAGTTCCTATGTGAACGTATCGATTAAGTTTTCCATTATCGTTTCGAACCACTAAACAAAGTTTTGCATGTGTCTTGAGTCCAACGATTCCATAAACAACATGAACACCTGCCTCTTCAAGCTTGCGAGACCAGTCGATGTTATTTTGCTCATCAAAGCGAGCTTTAATTTCGACGACTGCTAAAACTTGCTTCCCCATCTGTGCCGCATTAATAAGGGCATCAACAATTGGAGAGTCGCCTGAAGTTCGGTAGAGCGTTTGTTTAATAGCCAAAACATTTGGATCATT